>JAIRQA010000078.1 GCA_031256715.1 Coriobacteriales bacterium
AACCACTGTTAATTGCTCCACCAACACCAAAACCCATGTTGCCCGCGCCACTGTTAACAGCTTCGCTGGCACTAAAACCAACGCTTTGCGAACCACAAGGCAAAACCTCACCAATAATGGCGGCATTTGCACCATAAGCAGTTGATTTCATGGCACTAAGCGCAATATTAGCAACATCACCAGGCACAACGCAAACCATCTTGCCCTCGTTGGCAACCTGAAAAACATCATATCCCAAGAGGTCACAAGCGCCCCTAACTTCATCTGCTACAGGAACAGCGTCCTCATAAACCAAAATATCTACATGGCTTTGAACAGCCAGCTCATTTAGCGTCGATGCCAATCCCCCACGTGTAGGATCACGAAAACAGCGCACTTCCGGCACGGCAGCAATAACAGATTGCACCAAATGGTTAAGCGGAGCAGCATCGCTTTGAATACTGGTACTAAAACCTAAGCCTTCTCGCACAGAAATAATCGCAATGCCATGATCGCCTAAAGTGCCACTTAATAATATTTTGTCGCCAGCACGACAATTGGCACCAGACAAATCTAGGCCTGGCGCAATAAAGCCAACACCAGTGGTGTTAATGTAAACTCCATCACCATGGCCGCGCTCGACAACCTTGGTATCACCGGTAACAATTAACACACCCGCCTCTTCAGACGCACGCGCCATACTCATGCAAATGCGCTTTAAATCTTGAAGTGGATATCCTTCTTCAAGAATAAATGCACAGCTAATGTAATGCGGACTGGCACCAGAGGTCGCCAAATCGTTAACAGTACCACAAATTGCCAGCTTGCCAATGTCTCCACCAGGAAAAAAATGCGGCGAAACTACAAAACTATCTGTGGTCATAGCCATCATGCGCGCATCGTCTGCAGTTGGCAAATGAAGTGCAGCGGCATCATCGCCTTTTAGCAATGGCATAGTGGCGTAGGATTGTAAGAATATATTGTTGATAAGTTCACGCATCATGGTTCCACCAGAACCATGCGCCATGCTTACAGTCTCTTGCATTATCTGCTCCTTACTCTTTGGTCGAAGGAAAGTTTATTTCTAATATACTGTTATAACCGTTCTTAACCAACTGAAACCGGCGAACTCAATCACCTGTATATACCGCTCTAGCCGTTCTAACCGCACTAACTGTACCAGCCGTTCTTAACCAACTATTTGATAACGATAGTGCGCCGCGCAACTGCCCTCAGAAGAAACCATGCAAGGACCTATAGGGTTTGCCGGAACACAGACTTTTCCAAAAAGCGGACAATCGCTGGCAGAGATGGTGCCGCGAAGTACTTCTCCACATAAACATCCCTGATGTTCTTTAGTGGCTTCAATTTCCGGCGCGAAGCGCTTTAGGGCGTCATAGCTAACATATTCTTCACGCAAGGTTAGCCCGGAATTTGGTATGAGTCCAAAGCCACGCCAATTAGCATCACATGGGGCAAAAACCTCGTTCATGGTGGCAACGGCAACGGGGTTTCCGCTAGGCATAACAGCTCGACTATAGGCGATTTCTATTGTGGTTTTGCCGTTTGCGAGTTGAGTTAGCAATTGGCTAATGCCTTGCAAGATGTCTACGGGTTCAAAGCCGGTAACAACGGCTGGCACGCCAAATTCTTTGGCTATAAACTCGTAGGGGGCGACACCTATTACAGTAGAAACATGACCAGGCAATATTAAGGCATCAAGACCTAGGTCAGGGTCGTTTATTAGTGCGCGCAGGGCAGGCGGCACAAGTTTGTGAGCGGTTACCACAAAGAAATTCTTTAAATTAAGTGCGGCGGCGCGCTTGATGCTTGCTGCCACAAGCGGCGCTGTAGTCTCGAATCCAACTCCGGCAAAAATGACATTTTTGCTAGCATTATCTTGTGCTAGCTTAATAGCATCCAACGGCGAATATACAACTTGCACTGCCGCCCCTTCAGTTTTGCACTGCTGCAAGGAACTTGAAGAACCTGGCACTCGCAACATGTCGCCAAAGGTAGCAACGATGCTATTTGGGATACGCGTACACGCGATAATTGAATCGATATCGGCATTGGCAGTGACACAAACCGGACAGCCAGGGCCAGAGAGTAGCTTAATGTTTGCCGGCATGACGCTGCGAAAGCCAGCGCGCGCTATAGCCACGGTGTGGGTGCCACAAACCTCCATAATACGAATGGGGCGATTGGGGCGATTGGTATTAGGCTTAGAGTTATTGGGATTATTTGGATGCGCCTTAGGCGGCGCTACCGAATGCGCTTTAAACGACGCGTCAATTGGCGCATGAGGCGAAGTATCTACGCACTTAGACGACTCCAACGAAGCAGCCAAATTCTGAATCTTTCTTATGAGGCCGCTAACTAAAACAGGGTCGCGAAACGAGTTAGAATCTGTCGCTGCCATTGTTAGTTCACTGCCTCTATCTGTCGCTGCCATTGTTAGTTCACTACCTCTAAAAGCTCCGGCATCTCGCGTAGTAAATCTAAGGTTTCTTGCGCAAATTGCTCACTTACGACTTCTATACCATAGCCTGCGTGCACTAAGACGAAATCGCCAAGCGCTGCCTGCGGAACAAGGTCAAGCGCGACTACACGACGAACGCCAAGGATGCTAACCTCGGCTGTGCTATCTTCATTTATGCTTAAAATCTGCGCCGGAATGGCAAGGCACATGTTTTAACTCCAATCCAATTTGGGATTAATACTGCAAGCTCACACTTACTTCTGGGTTGTAAGACCTTATGAGCGAAATATGACCTGTTAGGATTGTATCACCGTTGGGTACACAATATTGTTGCGTTTCTAGCACTTTTCCCAAAGTGTTACGTCTAGCGGTAAAGCGTTAACATAAAGCGTTCTATTCTTGTTGCCCCGTATTTATGTTGAGAACTAGAAGTTAACTTAATCCCCTATTCTATTTTTGTTGCAATCGTTGCGGCAGTTGCGGCTTGTTGCGTCTGTAGCTGTCACCACAAATTTACCAAAACGAAGAAGAAAGGCAAAGACAAAAAAAATGGACAAGCAGGACTTTTACTCTGTACAACTAACTCAAGGTGAAATACTAGTTTACGACTTTGGATCTATGCGACTACACAACTACAATAGCAATGATCCATTAAATGATCAGGTCATACTTTTAGAGCAAGGAGGCGCTGCAATCGCCATAGAAAACCCTAGCTTTATTAACAGCGTCAAAGAGCTTAGCAGCTATTTGCAGGAACGCAAGATTAAGGTTGTTGCGAAACTACTGGCATATCATATGTGCGGTGCCGAGTTTTTACCTGAAGTTCCAGTTTATTCTACACGACAAGCAGATATCTATGGTCACAGTGGCGATGGCGCAGCCATGGTTAAACGCTTTGCAAAAGCCTACGAGCAAAATTTTAGCTCTACACTAAGTAAAACAGATGTCTACCTTAAAGAGGAGTTCGTGCGACTTGGCGGCTTTGAAATAAAGCTGATCCCTACCACAGAGGCATTTGATGTTCAGATTGCTATTCCCCAAGGCGTAGATGAACACATTCTTTACATGCATATGTTAGGCAACGACTGCCACTCTATTGTCACATCTAAAACTGCATTAGATGCCATGGTCTTAAGGTTAAGCGACTACCTTAATAAAAACTATTCGTTGATACTATCTTCGCATCATCTGCCAGAGAACAATGATGATATTCAAGCCAAAATTAGCTATCTTCGCGATTTAGACACTCAAGCAAGATCAGCAGATAGTGCCAATGAGTTTATCATGTCTATGCAGGCCATTTATCCAAAGCTAAAAAATCGCGAATATCTACAAATGACAGCGGGATATTTGTTTGGCGATTAATTAAAAACCTGAATGCTTATCGCACTTATCACTTCCGGATCATGTGTCGCCTAGTGGCGGCATAAAAAACTAAATACGTTTGGTACCATCGTGCTTGCTAGCCACATTCCGCCGATGCCTAACTACCAAAAGCGAACTTAGGCCTGCACCAAAAGCAACAATGACGATAATAACCATAGAGGCAGTTAGACCAAAAGCATCGCCAGCAGCACCAATTATTGGCGAGGTAATGCCGCCCACGCTAACCACAACGCCTAAAGAGATTCCCGATGCTAAGCCTAACCTGTTTGGCAAGTAGGATTGCCCCAAAGCCACTATTGGACTATACGCGGCACTTATTGCCAGCGACGTTAAGACAATAAGAATTGTTGCCATTATTAGGTTTGAGGTAATAACAAATAAAAGCAGAAAAGGCCCAAGCGCGCAAAAACTAATAAGAATCATTTTCTTAAAGCCAATGCGGTCTGCTATACGTCCACCAAAAAATGTCGCAACTGCACCAGCACCAGAGTAAAGCGTGAGCATCAAAGCGCTATACTCTGGTGCCTGCCCCAAAACATTTATCCAATAAAGTGGTATGAAGATTATTAGCCCACTGCCAACAATAGAGCGAAAGAAATTCACAATTGTAACTTTAACAAAGCCAGACCAATCGTCATTAAGATCATGGGTGCCTGCTACTTTGCGCCTCTCGCTTTCTAAATGGCCAAAGTGTTCGTAATGGCGATTCTGACTAAGCAAAACAGCAGCCATGATTACTGTTGGAAAGATAAAAAGCAAAGTACCATTTATCCCCCAAACGCCTAGCGCAAAGGTTGCTAGTACAGGTCCTGTGGCAAAACCCAGATTGCCGCCCACAGAAAAGTTAGAGATACCAGCTCCCTTTTTTTCTCCAGCGACATAATTAGCCAACTTGCCGCCCTCGGGATGAAAGAGCGCCACACCTATGCCGCTAACGCCGGCACAAAGTAGCATCAGCCAATACTCCTGTACAAAACCCAACAAGGCAAGCCCGCCGCCGGCAAGCAAAATCCCAAGACTCATAAACCAAGGACGATCCAGCTTATCGCCCAATGCGCCAAAGAGCGGCTGAATAACCGACGAAACAATGCTTGATGCCAGCACAATAGCAGCAGCAGAGGCATAACTTAAATCGTAGGTAACAATCAAAAATGGTAGCATTGCCGGCAAAGCACCCTGATTGATGTCCGTGCAAATATGCCCCAACATTATAAGATAACTGTGAATGTGAGATTTCATGGTTTACCATTATAATACTGTCTGACTACAAGTTAAACCAACAGCACTTGTTGGCACTCAAATTATCAGCCAAGCGAAAGCCGGTATTATTGTGATTAAAAATAGCACGCAGGGTATACAAAACACTCAAAATGAGCATAATGAGCATAATGAACAAAACGAGCATAATGTTAACGCGATGCCATATAAATATTATGTCGAGAAACCCTCCAACGAAACTCAACTGTACGCACAAGCCATGGACAAGCTAAAGGATTCGTTGCGACTTGGTATTAAACCCACATTAGAAAACGCCACCATGCTAGCAGCTGCCCTGGGAAACCCCCAAAATAACTACTGCTGTATTCAGATTGCCGGGACCAATGGCAAAAGCTCCACATCACGCTTTACGGCCGCTTTTCTTGCTGCCTGTAACCACAACGTTGGGCTTTACACCTCACCGGAATTAATGTATTACGAAGAACGTATAGAGATTAATGGCAAAATCGTTTCCCGCAAAGACTTCGCGTCTGCCATACTTACTGTTGTAGATACCGCAGACTTACTACAACAAGAAGGAAAGATTGATGGTATCACAGAGTTTGAAATTCTCACCGTTGCCGCACTTTGGCTTTTTGCAAAAAAAGAGGTAGACTATGCCGTGCTTGAAGTTGGATTAGGTGGGCGCTGGGATGCCACAAGCATTGTTACACCTAAAGTCGCAGTTGTTACCGGCATCGATCTAGACCATACGAATATACTCGGCAACACCGTAGAAGAAATTGCCGCCGAAAAAGCAGCTATCATCAAAGCAGGCTCTAGCGCTATTTTAGGTGTTGGAACAGATGTGGCAGAAGATGTCTTTAAGGCACAGGCAAAAAGCGTAGGCGTCTTGCCCATAAAAATAAATGTCAACGATATATATAATGCTAGCATAACCTATAGCTATTATGCTATGAATTATCAGGCGCCAAACATTGCTTGTGCGCTTGCTGCCGCAAAAATGGCGACTGAAAACCAACAGCTTGACCAAAAAACAATTCAAACTGCGCTTAACAATCTGGTTATCCCAGGACGCTTTGAAATATTGCGTCATGAGCCAATACTACTCATAGACGCGGCGCACAACCCACAGGCAGCGCGTTATTTGGCTAAGGCATTACAGGCACATTTTGGTCTTAGCGACGACGGCCGACTTAATGATATAGATACTTTATTATTAGGCATTCTTGCAGATAAAGACGCAAGTGGAATTATTGATGCCTTAGCACCATTTTTTAGGACAATAATAGTTTGTGCCAGTAAATCGCCACGAGCTTTGCCAGCAGATAATCTAGCAAAGCTCGTGTTAAAACAAATAGCGGATCTACCTTTTGCTACTAAGCTACATATAGCCCCTAGCGTTTCGTCAGGTCTAGAAAAAGCTGCCGCCAGCAATTTTGGATCTGTAGCCACAGGCTCTATAACTGTCGCTGGTGAAGCAAAGCTGTGGTTCTTAAATACGAAAAATACCCAAGAAAACAGCAGCTTAACTTAAGTTATGAAACTAACTAAGTGCCAATCGCGACGAAATCTCTGTGATGTGTCACCCAACAAGCCAACAGATTACTTTAAAACTAGTTTAAAACTAGCAACTACAAATTCACCTTGATGGTAAAGGTTGCACCTTCTCTGCTGTCCACATCAACCTCGGTAAACTTAAGTACCAAGTCTGCCGTGTTCTTAGGAACTTCATAAACCATATGATAGGTAACACTTTCTGATGTCTCTAAATCAAATTCCAAAGGCATCATAGTAGAGTCCTCAGGGTCTAGAGGATAGACTGGCCTATCGAATGTTGGAGCCTCCATCCAAAAATCAAAGGTTCCCATAGGTATGGCTTCCTCAAAAATATTCTTCTCGTAAATCACGACATCTATCAGAGTATTGCCCTCCTCAGGTTCTATGCCAGCGTAGCTGCTTACCTCAGTTACAGACTTAATATTAAAAGTAAACCATTGGGTGCGATAATCCTTGCCAACCTCGCCGGTAACATCTCCCGTAAGCAATTGTCCAACTGCCTCTGTGACACTATTTACAGCATTACCCAATTCCTCTTGTGCTCCGCAACCTGCTGTCGCAAAAAGTGTGAAACACATCGCAGCCGCAACAAGCATCCTGCAAATCCCTTTAAGAACTACTTTCATTTCCTTCCTCCTTTAACAAATTTTCCTCTAGGTTTAGGCATGATGCACCATGCCTATAAAGATAACGCCCATAATTCTTGCTTCTATCATATTGTGACAAATATCAAATTAGTGGGCAAACTGCATGGCATGACAAGCCATGCATTTGTGCGTCAACAATTTTACACCAAGTTTATGCAAACAAAGAGCAGAGAGAGAGAGAGAGAGAGAGTACGTGTGGCTACTTTTTAAACCCAAGCGGCTTATAAGCAGCATGTTAGGAGATTGCAGGTTAAGCCCGTGTGGGACAGCTTGCAGATTGCAGGTCTTGTCCCGCTATGACAAGCTTGTGCGTTGTTGCAGTTCTTCTCAACATAAGGCGTTTTGAAAAGTTTTTTACAGGATGACGTTTTAGGTATCAGTTTATGTTTGCTTTTGTGCTACCCAGTTGCTTAGTGCCCACTTATCAAAATAGCGCGCCAGCTGGTTAGGTGAAAGGCGCCACCCATCCCTTATCCACTTAATTAATAACATGGTATTGGCAGCCGCAAAAAAGTAAGCTTTATAGTCAAGTTCTACGGCTAAAAAATTGTTAGCGTTAGATTCTTTAGCATCAGCAACAGCTGCCCCAGAAGTGACTTCAGAGGTTAAATTCTTGTTAAGGATTTTTTGATTATAGGCAGATATAACCTTAATACAGGCTTCAGAAAAATATTGTTGCCCACCATGCGCAAACAATTTGCTATAAAACTCGCGGTTTTCTAGAAGGGCGCGATACATTATTTCCGGCACCAATCGTGGTGCAGATCTAAAGTTTTCTGTCTGCACGAGTCTACGTATGTCAATTACCGGGTGAATGATATCTTCATAGATTGTCTTTTCTAACAAATCTTCTTTGTCTAGAAAATGCGCGTAAAAACTCTTGCGCGATACATTGGCATTGCGACAAATGTCTGACACTGCTATCTTATGAAAACCATTTGCAATAACTAGTTTCCTGAAGCTGTCATATATCGCTTGTTCAGTAGACACGTCCTCACCACCTTTTCTTCTTGGTCTTCATGAGTATTGCCCATAGGCCATGCGTAATAAAGCTGCGCATAACCAGTGTACAAACACATAGCAATCAAAGCACTAAGATATCTGGTTACTAAATAATACCACCAAAAACACAATTGGTATAAGTAAAATCATAGGCGTGTAAGCAGCTATTAAAAGTTGCTACTACCTAGACGGCACTTAGGCGGCACCCCCGTAGGGGACGCTGTCCACAGCGTCCCGCTTGCAGCGTCCCCGAACCTTTTCCTGCTTGCGTTTCCCCCGTAGGGGACGCTGTCCACAGCGTCCCGTTTGCATCGTTCCGTTTGCAACGTCCCAGAACCTTTTCCTGCTTGCGTTTCCCCGTAGGGGACGCTGTCCACAGCGTCCCGTTTGCATCGTCCCGAATACCAATTTGCATAATCTCTGAACTGTTTTCTTCTTGTATCACCCACAGGCGTCATCTTGGGGCGAGCGAAGCGAGAGCTTAAGGTTCTAGTTCGCCAGACAGAAGTGTCAGAGCCTTAAGCATTGCCGCCAAGGCAATCTTAGAATGACGCAGAACGGGCTTAGTACAGCAACAACATTATCGCAATACATAATCGCAATACAAAGAGTTTTTTAACCTGATGATTTATACATCTACCCATCGCGGTATAATTATTGCGATAGATAAAATATCACGCAAAACAGGAGGTGAAAGGAATGAAGCAAGATAATATGTCGGAAACACCACAAGACGATATCGCAACTTTTAGTGCCAAGTATGGTGCTAAAGATTGGATGGGTTTTTTGAATGCCAAAAAAGTTAGGTATACAGATCTGCGTTTTGGCATGGAGTACGTAGCAGACCCCGCATTCCTTCCTGTTTTAAAAGACGCACTTAGCCTAGCAAAAGATGATGATTTGTATGAAAACGAGGGTGGCACAAATGCGCTAATGTGGGCTGCATTGGGTGGCATGGTAGGCGCAAAACTGAATATGCTTAAGCAACTTCATTCAAAATGGGTTACTAACAACATCTGCAAGACAGATACTAACGGCGCTACACCACTGCACTACTTGGCATATAGCTATGACGATGATCCCGAAAATATAAATCTGCTCATTAAGTGGGGTGTCTCATTAAATGCTCGAACAAAAGATGAGGGACGCTCGGCCTTGCATGAACACGCCATTTACAATTATAACGACTGCAACGCGATGCGCATTGTTGCTCTTCTGAGCCACCATCCTGATATCTTTAATGATTTTGAGGGAAACACACCTGCGTACTACGAATCTAAACATGGCTGGGTAGACCGTTCTACAGATATCGCGTACTATCAGGGGCGCTGGCATGCGCAAAAGAACAGAAGCGAATAGACCCGCCTAACATGTCTTGCAAACAAGTACTGGTTGCCAAAAGCATACCCTGCTTGACTCTGGGAATTTTCTAAGCCGTCCCAATTGTTACTCAGAAAATTGCTGCTCTACCATACGAGTGCGGCAGTTTGCGAATGCGACAGTTTATGCGTACGGCAGTTTGCGAGTGCGACAGTTTATGCGTACGGCAGTTTGCGAATGCGACAGTTTATGGGTGCGGCAGTTTGCGAATGCGACAGTTTATGCGTGCGGCACGCCCTCTGGGTTTAGCTTACTAAGAGCAATGCCAGGGCGCAGCGAAAAACCGCACCTGACACACTCAAAGCTACCTTTGGGCATCTCTATTTTGCACTTTGGGCAGACTGCGGCAATGTCAAACAACTTCGATTTTGGCTTACCACAATTACCGCAACCTATGCAGGCATATCCACACATGATCGTCCTCTCACGATGGTTGATCCTAGTAATACCCTATTCAATACTTTAACATAGGAAAAATTTAACCTTTTAACCATTAGTCATTATCTTAACACAACGAATCATCCGAATACAAAGGTTTTCTACACACACCACAGTTCAGCCACAAGCGTTATTATGTTGTAAGCTATTAGATGCTAAAACGGATGCTAAAACGGACGCTAAAACGGACGCTAAGTTGGAGTAACAGATGACATTATTAACACTAAAATATTTTATTGAGGCTATTAATGCTGGCTCAATCAGCCTTGCAGCCAAGAATCTTTTTATCGCTCAACCTTCCTTATCTAAGGCACTAAAGGAACTTGAAGCTGAGGTAGACTTACAATTATTCATCAGGCACCCTAAAGGGATTTCGCTTACAGACGATGGAGCAGAATTTTTAGGCTACGCCCGCCAAATTGTAGAGCAGGCAACTCTTCTTGAAGAGAGATACTCTAACAAAGCGCCACGTCGCCGCCTTTGCGCAATCTCTGCGCAGCATTATGCTTTTGTGGTTCGCGCCTTTGCCAACATGGTTAAAAAAGTTGACACAAGCGAGTATGAGTTTACGCTTAGAGAAACAAGAACGCACGAGATTTTTGATGATGTAAAAAATTGGCGCAGCGAAATTGGTGTAATATACACAAACCCATTTAATGAAAAAGTTATACACAGCTTACTTAAAGAAAACAGGCTCGCCTTCAAACCGCTATTTACCGCAAAACCGCATATTTTTACAGGGGCATTTAGTCCACTTGCCAAAAAGAAAGCTGTTACACTTGATGATTTAACTGAGTATCCTTATCTAAGTTACGAGCAAGGCAGTTATAACTCGTTCTATTTTTCTGAAGAAATGCAAAGTACAGTATCTCGCAAAAAGAATATTCGCGTTAATGACAGGGCAACTATGTTCAACTTGATGATTGCCCTTAATGGCTATACCATTAGCAGTGGACTTATAAATTCAGACCTTAATGGCAATGACATTGTCGCCATACCACTTTTGGTAGACGATATTATGACTGTTGGCTATATAGTAAACGCTAGCATTAGCTTATCAAGAGCAGCAACCTTGTTCCTTAACGAACTTAACGCAGTTATAGATGAGTATGGGTATAGTTTATAGCTATACCTTTGCATAGTTTATCTGTCTTTGCTTATATTAACGCTTGTGTTTATGATGTTTAAACAAGCCGATGTTAAACGAATTATAGCAATCGATTTCGGCTTAAACCGAACCACGTTAAATTAAACGTCGGTTCTTAATACAAAACACAGAATTAAGGAGCATGGCATTATGAGCAATCGATTTCAAACCGTTGGAAGTTTATTAAGACCAGAAGAGCTATTAGCATACAAGCGTCAAATAGAGCAGCGCGATGACATTAAGTATCCATTTTACGATGATTTTCCTGGTTACGAAGAAATAGAAGAAAAGGCAACCGCAGACGTTGTCGCCAAACAGCTTGCGCATAAGATTTGCGTGCTTTCAGATGGCGAGTATTCTAAATCGCTATGGCATCTAGATTTTGTTTGGGGATTAAAAGGTATAGAGCGCTACATCGCTAAACATGGTTACTTTTTTCGCGACAAAGATAACGAAGGTAAATACGAAACTCGCCGCGATATTGGTCTGCACATCACTGGCGAACTTAGTGGCAAAGACCACCATTTTATTAAGATTACAAAGCGACTAAAAGATTTAGCTGGCGATAAACCATTTAAGCTCTGCATACCATCGCCATCGCATATCTTTGGCGAACTTTCATGGTCAGACAACATCGGCGAAAACGACCAAGTTTATGCCAATAAATCTGAACTAAAGGATGCCCTTGTAAAAGCGTATCAGGAATTTGTTAAGGAATATGCCAACGCCGGCGGCAAGATTTTGCAGTTTGACGACTGCCTCTGGGAGATATTTGCAGACGACAATCCAAATTCTCCATATACAGGAGAAGGCATCAACCAAGCAACTGTTCAAGCTCTTGCCTTAGAGTTTATAGAAATTAACAACGCCGTTATAGACTACGGCCACAATCTTGGACTCACACTATGGACACACAATTGCCGCGGGAACTACGACAGCCGAAATATGGGCGGCGGCTCTTACTCTAAAATTGCCAATCTGTTTCTTAAGCAACTTAAATATGACCGATTCTTTTTAGAATGGGACGATGACCGCGCTGGCTCAATTAGCGCATTAACAGTGTTTGCAAGCAGACCAGAAACAGAAATTGTATTAGGATTTCTTTCAAGCAAAACAAACACACTAGACGACGAAGAGCGAGTACTGCATCTTCTTAACGAAGCAGCAAAGATAATCCCAAAACAACGTTTGTATCTCTCACATCAATGTGGTTTTGCCTCATGCGACGGAGGTAATGAACTCACAGAAGATGAGCAATGGGCAAAAATAGAACAGGGTCAGCACTTAGCAAAGTTATTTT
>JAIRQA010000097.1 GCA_031256715.1 Coriobacteriales bacterium
ATGGATGCAACCAACTTACGCGACAAGGCACTAGCTGCTACAAGTGAAATAGATTGGTATCCTTCATGGGCCATAAATCGCATGCGCGCCATGATTGAGGGTCGTCCAGATTGGTGCATCTCGCGCCAGCGGTCTTGGGGTGTGCCTGTGCCTGTATTTAAGTGTGGCAAGTGCGGCTCGACAATTGCAACTTCGGCAACATTTGATGCGGTTATCAATCTTTTTGAGCAACATGGAGCCGATGCGTGGTATGATCGTCTGCCAGCAGCCTACTTGCCTGAAGACACTCATTGTGAAGTTTGTAAAGCTGGGATTGCCGACGTTCTTGCCGAAAGCGACATACTAGATGTTTGGTGGGAGAGTGGCGCTTCACATACCAGTGTGCTTAAGGCAAGAGACTACCTTCAGTTTCCGGCCGATCTTTATCTAGAAGGCTCTGATCAACACCGCGGCTGGTTTCAAAGCTCTTTGCTTACCAGTGTTGGTGCTTATGACCAAGCACCCTATAAGGCTATTATGAGCTGCGGTTTTGTTAATGATGGCGACGGCAACAAGATGAGCAAGTCTAAGGGCAACGTAATAGATCCGCTAAAGGTCATGGATACTTATGGTGCCGACATATTACGTCTTTGGGTGGCATCTATAGATTATTCGCAGGATGTGGGCATAGACAACGAAATTCTGAAGCGTACCAGTGAAGCATATAGGCGCATTCGTAACAGCTTTCGTTTTTTGCTATCTAACCTTTATGACTTTAGCTACGACGACATTGTAAAATGGGATCAGCTACATCAACTTGACCGTTGGGCGCTTGCGCGTATCATGCAAATCAGTGAACAGACAAGCGCGTCTTATGAGGCACTGCGCTTTCATCAGGTTTATCACAACCTTTATGACTATCTAGTAACCGAACTTTCTGCTGTTTACATGGATGCTTTAAAAGATCGCCTATATTCCGATGCCGCCAATAGTGTTCAGCGACGCAGCGCTCAAACCGTCTTAATAAATATCTTAGATGTCCTAGTAAGGCAGTTTG
Source organism: Coriobacteriales bacterium (assembly GCA_031256715.1). Lineage (GTDB taxonomy): Bacteria > Actinomycetota > Coriobacteriia > Coriobacteriales > UBA8131 > JAIRQA01. The sequence continues at coordinate 1,037 of JAIRQA010000097.1, forward strand.
CGCCCATTTTAAGCTTTACCTGCGATGAGGTTTTTGAGTCTTACCCTAAAGGGCTTAAACGCGCCGATCACCCAGATGCTATTATGCTAGCACAGTGGTATAATGTTGAGAAGTTCCTGCCGCAGGTGCCACTAAACGAGTACGACACATTGCTAGGCGAGTATCAGCTTGTTTTAACTTTGCGCGAGATAGTCACCAAGCAGTTAGAAGAAGCCAGGGGTTCTAAGCTAATTGGTAAGAGCCAAGAAGCCGCCATCGAGCTTCGCGTAGATGAAGATACAGCAATTACACTTGGTAATCTATCTGCTAATACTTTAGAAGAGCTATTTATTGTTGCTTCTGTAACTGTTGTTGCCGATGCTTCCCTAGCTTCTGTAAATGAGGCCACAGCTCATGTTAATGCGGCATCTGCAGAAAAATGCCCACGTTGCTGGAACATACGTGAGCTTGGCAGCAATTCCTGTTATCCTAATGTTTGCGAGCGCTGTGCTAATGTCTTGGCAGCACTTGGTTTTAAGGAAGAAACAATATAAAGCATGCGTAAGCTCTCAGTTCATTCATCGTTAATATTTTTGGCAATCTTTTCTTTATTGCTAGTTCTTGCAGATATCATAAGCAAGCAACTTGTGCTAAATACATTAGCAGACAAAGTTTCAGGGACTGGTTTTGCTCCTTTGCTTCCGGGCGTCATCGAGCTTAGACTTGCCTATAACACCGGTGCTGCGTTTGGCATGTTTGATGACATTGGTTTTTTGTTTAGGGTCGCAAGTGTTATTATGGCGGCTGTGGCAGTCATCGCCATAATCATTTATACCTTATGGCGCCCACCCCATTTAAGATTAGAGATGCTTTCGCTGTCTATGATTTGTTCTGGTGCTATAGGTAATGCTATAGACCGTTTAGATGATGGCGTGGTAACAGATTTCTTTAACTTCCTTTTTATAGATTTTGCCATTTTTAATGTTGCTGACATCTGTCTTACATGCGGATGCGCGCTATTGGTTATCTTAATCTTTATAAAAATAATTAGACCTGAACAATCTGATAAGAATAGCTCTGAGCTTCAAGCTACGCAAAACTCTGAGCAGCTTGAATATCAACCAGACGAGCAACTAACAAAACATAACTTGGAGCTAACTTCTGAACAGTCTGCCCAAGATAACTCTGAGCTTAAAGCTACACAAAACTTTGAGCTACAAGAGCAGAAAATCTCTGAACAATTAGCTAACAATGTCAGTGAACCTAGCATAGACAAGTGACTATGTCCTTCTCAACATTAAAAATAGATCAAAATTTTAGTGGAATGAGGCTTGATGCTGCTTTGGCAGCTGCCATTCCAGAACTATCGCGCAGTGAAGCCGTACGCTTAATAGAAGAGGGTTGGGTGCAACTTAATGGCACTGTAGTCACAGCGAAAAAGCGACTTGTTTTAGATGGAGACTGCCTTAACTATGAACTTAGACCTGCGCAGCCTGAGCAGCTTTTTGGCGAGCATATTGAGCTAGATATTCGCTACGAAGACGAGCATATTATTGTTTTAAGTAAGCAAGCGGGATTGGTTGTGCATCCTGCTCATGGTCATGATAGCGGCACGCTGGTTCATGCGCTAATTTATCATTATGGTTACGAAAACCTTGCATTGTTGCAAGGCGAGGATCGTCCGGGGATAGTGCACCGTCTAGACAAGGATACATCCGGACTAATGCTTGCCGCTAAAACCAATTTGGCAGGAGAAGCCTTGCAGCTAGGCATACGCGACAAAGAGGTAAAACGCCGTTATAAAACCTTAGTTCATGGTTATATTGCCGCAAACACCGGGATGATAGATGCCGCAATAGACCGTGGCGGGGCAGACAGGCAGCGAATGGTTGTCTCTGATTCAGATAAGGCCAGACCTTCGCAAACAGACTTTACTGTTTTGCAACGCTTTGAGTCTGGACGCTTTGATGATGGCTACACTTTATTAGAGTGTCGTTTGCACACTGGTCGCACGCATCAGATTCGCGTACATATGGAATATATCGGTCACCCTTGCGTAGGCGATATGCTTTATGGTACTAATGTACGTCGTCACGAACGTGCACATCTGGGACTTGAGCGTCAGTTTTTGCACTCTTGGTTTTTGCGTTTTTCTCATCCGATAACGGGTGAGTTAATGGAGTTTACCGATGACTTTCCTGATGACTTACGCGAAGCTTTAAAAAAAATTGAAGACCGTAAAATGTGATAATTAAGAGGCTAAAGCTTTTGTATCTTATAAACTTATGTAGCTTATTAAACATATGTAGTTTATTTAAGCGATATAGTTTATTTAACCGATATGGCTCTTAAGCACCTAGAGCATCTAAAGCAATCTAGGTTTCTAAGGTGGCAAACATAGCAAGAGTGTTTTTTTGGCAAATTTATAGTAAAGCTATTATACTAGCAAGATATCATGCTAACATGTAAACGTACTAGAGCAAGAACTTGATAATGGTTAAACATGCAAAAGCGAGGACAAATGAGCGAGAAACTAAATCAAATTGATGACGCTAGCGACACATTAGCCGATGACGCTAATGACACACTGGGTGACGATGCCGCTGCAAGCTCTACTTTAACCGCCGTCGCAGCCGATGACACTGCTAATGACACACTGGGTGACGATGCCGCTGCAAGCTCTACTTTAACCGCCGGCGCAGCCGATACTGCATTTGCCAACATTGCGAAAGCAAGCAAACGCGTTAAGCAACTACGTAATGAGATAAATGACAACAGTTATCTGTACTACGCTCTTGATAGCCCCAAAATCAGTGATGCCGCGTTTGACTCGCTGATGAATGAACTAAAAAAGTTAGAAGCGCTTTACCCTGAGCTGGTTGAGCCATCGTCGCCAACACAGCGAATTGGCGGTTATATTGGCGAACAATTTGCAGCGGTGACGCATCAGGAACGTATGTATTCATTAGATAACGCCATGGACAAAGGCGAGCTTTTAGCATGGTTGAATCGTGTTTATGATGTGCAAAAGTCCGTCGAGCTTGTTTGTGAGTTAAAAATAGATGGCTCATCATTGGCTTTAACTTACTCAAATGGCGATCTTAAACGTGCCGCTACTCGTGGCGATGGCGCTACCGGCGAAGACATTACCGCTAATGTGCGCACCGTTTTGGATGTGCCATTAAGGTTGCTAAATCATTCTTTTAATGACATCTCGTTAGAAGTGCGCGGTGAGGCTTTTATGCCCAAAGCATCTTTTGAACGTCTTAACGCCGAAATTTCTGCCGAGGCGCAAGCGGCGACAAAGACAGCCAAACTTTTTGCTAACCCCAGAAATGCCGCAGCCGGGTCTCTGCGGCAGAAAAACCCTGCGATCACTGCCCAACGCGATTTAGCTACATTTATTTATGCTATGCCAGATGCGAGTGCCCAAGCATTAGGACTTACAAGCCAGTGGCAACTGCTTAGTTGGTTACGTGAAGTAGGTTTTCATGTTAATCCCGATGTAGCTTTGTGTAAGACCAAAGACGAGGTATTAGCTTTTTGCGAGGTTGCGTTACAAAAACGTTCGCAGTTGCCATACGATATAGATGGAGTTGTTGTTAAGGTAAACAGCTTTGCGCTTCAGCAAGAACTGGGCTTTACTGCTAAGGCACCGCGCTGGGCAATTGCTTTTAAGTTTCCTCCGGAAGAGAAAACTACTGTCTTAGAGCGTATAGTTGTGCAGGTGGGACGCACGGGAGCGCTAACAC
>JAIRQA010000024.1 GCA_031256715.1 Coriobacteriales bacterium
GACGTGTGCTCTTCCGATCTCTAGCCCGGTTATAAGACAGGGCGGCATAACACCCGGGCCGCATCATATTCACCCTGCCTACGTTATTACGAATGCTTTGCGCAGCGTTATAACCGTTCTTCTTGTTGTTCTTGTAGGTGGCGGTAGTTCTGTGCCTTCTATTATTAGGGCATTTAACGAGGAACCAAAACTAATGACGCTAATAGTTTTTGGTGGTGGTGCTATCTTAATAGTATTAGCTTTAGTTGTCATAGGTATAACATCGTTCATTTATTACAAGCGATTTCTTTGGGAGATCACAGAGACAAATATTTTAATTCGTTCGGGTCTAATATTTAAAAAGCAAGTGCAAATTTCCTTTTTACGCGTTCAATCTATAGACTTTAACGCTGGCATAGTCGAGCGCATCCTTGGTATCGTGCGCCTTAAAATAGAAACAGCTGGCGGTGCGTCTAATCGCGGTGTGATGATACCCGCATTAAAGCTTAACGAGGCCGAAGCCTTGCGTGCCGAGGTGTTTTCGCGCAAACGCTGCATGTCGCAAACAACTGCTCCAACCGTTCCAACTGCTCCCACTGCTTACTCATCTGCCAGCGTGACATCTGGCGCCAGCCTTAGCGCTGCTGCACCCGCACCCATAAGTGCCGCTTCGGCAGTTCCCGCATCTACTATCGCGGCACCTGCTGCCACTTATGCCAACACCTCAGCTTCTCGCGCTGACACCTTTGTTAACGAGATTGGTGAGGCGAGTGCTCAAGCACGTGGAGTTTTTGCCAACGATTATTACGAGGATGCTCCAATAGAATATGAGTATGGGCTGACTGCCAAAGAGCTACTTATGGCATCTTTGTCTGGCGATCACAACTTCGTAACTCTGGCGGTTATCATTGGCTTTTTCTCGCAAATTCCTACTATTTTTAGTGCGTTCATTCCCACAGATGCCATAGAAAGCGCGGTAACTGAGTATATATTTTCACGCAGTGTGCCAGTGCTCATCGCTTTTGCTGTGGGCGTCTTTTTTGTTATCTTAGTTTTAAACATTATTGGTTCTGCCTTGCAATATGGCGGCTTTAAGACGCGTCGTCGCGGCGGTCGCATAGAGGTCGAGCGCGGACTTTTGCAGCGGCAGTACAAAGGTGTTGCAATCCCGCGTGTGCAATCTATACAAATCAAGCAAGGCTTTATTCGACGTCTTATGGGGTATGCCGAGCTGCGCCTAATTACCATAGACTCAATAAGCAATAGCGAGAAAAATAGCGCGAAATCTATGGACGGGCCAGGGCTCATCATTCATCCATTTATTAAAATGAATAATGTCGAGAATATCATTGCTAACCTCATCCCAGAATATTCTGGCTGGTTAGAACCTGCTGCCTATAGACGCTTGGGAAGGGTTGCCTTAAGAAGATCTTTAGTGCGCAATTTTGTGCTGCCAGCATTAGTTGTTTCTGTGATATTTGCAGCACAGTTTTTGTTTATGCCATATTCATCAACATTGCTTAAGCCACAATTATTCGCCTTGCTGTTGGCGTTGCTAGCTATTATCTATATTCTTATGCTAGCAGGCGCGGTACTCTGGTATCGGCATGCCGGATTTGGCTGGAGCCATGATATGCTGGCAATCAGACAAGGATTTTATGGCCTAGTTACAGTGCTAATTCCCAGACGCAAAATTCAGTGGGCAAACACAAGGCAAAATCCCTTGCAGCGCTTAAGCGGTGTGGCAACTGTTAGCGCCACAACCGCTGGTGGCGTAAGCAAGACACATACAGTTCTGCGTGACTTGCCGCAAGAAGATGCCGACGCCATGTTAGTTTGGCTGCATCCAAGAGGAGCCTCTAAAAAAGGTGCCTAGGCATCTTACTTTTCTAAAAATGACTTCAGACTTCTTTGTAAAACAAAGATAAGCAAAATGTTTATAACTGACTTCACTAGATTAAACGGCAGCACAAAAACAAGAATATAGCTTGCGGCAGTAATCTCTTGTCCAAAAAGAATAAAGGAAGAGCCGGCAAATAGGCTATTGAACAATGTGTCTACCGGCATGCCAAGATATATTGGCGTTGTAAGCAGATTCATAACGATAGCCACAAATGTTGCGGCAATTGCGCCAACAAGCAGCCCAATGATAATGGCAATAATGCTTTTTGACTTTCGGTAGATGAGCGATGGCGGTAAGACAAATACAACAACAATGGCAGCATTCATTATCGCGCCAATTATATTGCCCGAGAACAACGCATGCACTAAAGCAATAAGAATGCCCACAACGCAGCCAGGCCCACCTCCGTACAAAAGACCCACGAATACCGAAGGCACAAATGATGCATCGTATTTAAGAAACTCAACTCCGGGCAAAATTGGAAACTCTACAAAGCTTAAGATGATACCAATTGCCAGCATAATAGCCATTGTTGCTAGCTGCCGTGCATCCCATTTAGGACCTGTCGTGCCTAAGGTTGCGCCTAACTCAGTTTTTGTCATGTCTTCTCTCCTTTTCTTTGCCAGCCTCATTTGTAAGTCTGGCGCTCGTGGTAAACTGCGAGCAAAGAAAAACCCGCAGCATCTGTACTGCGGGCAAGACATCGCAAAAATAAATAAGCTAACGCAAAGCGCGATGCACTGTTCTTTCATCCGGACTATACCGTCGGTTCTGGATTCGCACCAGATCAGCAAAAGCTCGCGGACTTATAGCGTAGTTTTATGTTGAGAAGTGCACAAACGACCGTAAAGCACGTCGCATTGCAGCATGACACAAACAAACGCTTATCACCGCCGGTGAGGAATTGCACCTCGCCCTGAACAGATAAGTTCGTCAAGTTTAGCATATGGCCTCAGATACTCAACAAACAATCCGGCGAATGGTAGCATAGTTGCTGTGAAAAGCTAAATATGCAGCTTGTTACCATAAAGAAACAAAAAGATACGCAAAAGGGTGTATAATGTCGCCCAGTGCTTTTGCAAAACTGCGGGTACCAAAGAATAATTGACCCCTAACCCGGAGAAACAAGATGGAATTATCAGAAAAAGAAAAATTAATTGGTACGATACAAAAGAAACTAATAGACTGCACGGGAAGCAGACTTAGAGTGCGTGCAAATCTTGGTCGCTCTCGCATTATCGAGTGCGAGGGAATTGTTAAGCAGGCACATTCTGCACATTTTCTTATGGAGCTAGAGAAGAAGCGCGGCTGCATATCTAAGCAGTCGTATCAGTATGCCGACGTATTAACTGGTACTGTGGAACTCAGTGACGCTGATAGCAGAGAAGCTCTGTTCCCCTTTCTAGAAGAGGTTGTTTAGGCAATTACTCCCGTATACTTCACTGGCGCTCTACAAATGGCTCTGTTCAGCTTTCTTTGCTTAGACGGTTAATGCCTAGCAGTCTCTTTTTTGGTAGTTAAGAGACTTGCGCTCCTTTTGTGGGAAGGCTGTTTAGACGGCTTATGCCGGTTTAATCCTGCTTTTTAGACATACGTGCGCGAACTATGCCGATAACTGTTGGAAGCAAACTTACAACAACAATGGCAATGATAATAAGCTCGAAATTGTCCTGAACAAAAGGAATGCCGCCAAAGAAATATCCCAGCAAGGTGAATATGCTTACCCAGAGTATGCCGCCGATAGCATTAAAAAGTGTAAAACGCCCAAAGTGCATATTGCCTACTCCCGCCAAGAATGGCGCAAAGGTGCGAATGATGGGAAAAAAGCGCGTAAGCACCACAGCGAGCAATCCATACTTATCAAACATTTCTTGAGTTTTGGCAATGCGCTTGGGCGTTAGTGGTTTAACCTTACCGGAATCTATGATAGCTTGTCCCAGCTTGCGGCCTATCCAATAGTTAGATGTATTGCCAAGTATGGCAGCAACAATCAGAATGGTGAGAAGTGCCACTAGATTTAGTCCGCCACCGTCTGTGGCAAAAACGCCAGCGGCAAAAAGCAGTGAGTCTCCAGGTAAAAATGGAGTTACCACTAGCCCAGTTTCTACAAATATTATCAGGAATAAAGGCGTGTACACCCAAACAGGACCAAGATCTTGTATCCATTGTGCTATGAAGTTGCGGGGGTCGCGTAAAAGTTCTATAAAAAATTGCAGGATTTCCAAGAAGAGCCTCTCTTTGCCTGAGTATGCTTAAGATGGCTTGAGCGCTCACCATTGACTCCTTATGGCTGCTTCCGTCAGGACCTGACCAGGTTCAAAGTGTGGTGCCGCCCAAGCCGCATTACATTATACACGAATGACGCTCCAGTGAAGCACCCAATTAGTAGTTTGAGTATTCAGGAAACGAACAAAACGGACATAGAACAAAACGGACACAGGAAACGGACACAGGGACGGTTCATCTGTCCGCGAAACGAACATAGGGGACGGTTCATCTGTCCGAAACGGAACGGACAGAGCTTCGCTGAGCCAGTAGGCTTCTTGTTAGTAACCCATAATTATGCTTTCGCTTATTCAAGGTTATTGTATAACCATTAATAACAGAACGGGTTATTAAGGGTCAATTGGTACTTGAAAGTGCTTGGCGTGAACAGTAACCCAATTTGCACATTAACGGAGCAAAATGAAAGCACCGATGGCAGGTACTGCCGCAATGACATATAATTAGTTGCTTGATGGCAAAGTGAGTCTAGGAGTATGTGTGAGCGAACTTAGAGTTATAGAGGGCGGCGCGAATGCGCAGATAAGAAAAAACCAGACGAGTCTGTTTGATAATGCTGAGGATGTGCCTGCTGCAGATTCAAAGCAGCCTGCAGCTTCGCAGTTTGAGGCGAGGCCTCTGCCGCTTTCGGAGCCTTTTTACGAGTCTTTTTCTGGCGATTTGCGCCAGCATCATGTTGCAATTTTGGGAACTGAGCCAAAGTCACAACAAATGGGCAACTTGCAACAGGTTGACGCTTTACAACAAGTGAACAACTTGCAACAGGCTGGTACTTCTCAACATTATGATGCGCAAAAGCAGTCTGCAAGCTTAAAGCAATCTGATGATGTACAGCAAGAAAGTTGTGTTGAGAAGAGCGCTGATGCTAATGCTTTAACGCATGCGCAAGATGATTATTGCTCGGCAACTTTTCAGAGTCATCGCGAAAGACCTGAGATTTCTGCGAGCGACGAGCGTTGGGCGTGGGTAGAGATTGATCGTGAGGCGATGCGTTACAATATTAAGCAGATTCGCAAGCATATTGGCCCTAATGTGATGATACTTGCGGTTGTTAAAGCTGATGGATACGGTCATGGCGCCGAAGAAGCGGCTCGTATTGCTATCTCGCACGGAGCGCGTTATTTGGGTGTTGCCAGTGTCGCCGAGGGCGTGGAGCTTAGGATTTTGGGCATAACTGCTCCAATT
>JAIRQA010000111.1 GCA_031256715.1 Coriobacteriales bacterium
TTTGAATCACTTGGATACATCTGTGAAGCAATTGCGACAATCAACAATATGCGTTGTGCTAACAAGAATGTTTTTTCTGAGACATCGGCTATTTTTGGCAGACTCAAAGCAGCCAAGAGTTCCACAAACGATATATCCTCAACTGGCTAAGCCGTGAGTAGTAACCCCCCAGTTAACTTTAGCTGCAGGATCATCCTTTTTAGCAGGTTAGCGTTTTGTTATTTTTGTCCGCGCGAACGGCATATTGCAAAACGATAGCCTAACAGCCTGCAACTTGTGGCGCAGCTGAATTAACTGCACCAAGACAAATAAAAGTCTACTGCAAAATGGCAATGTGCTCAAATGGCCAATACACCAATATGCCGCGGCCAATTATTGCCGACTCCTCTATAGGACCAAAATAGCGGCTGTCAGAGGAATTATCACGATTGTCGCCCATTACCCAGATATATCCCTCAGGCACAGTATAGGGATAATTAATCTCCATATTCAGAAAATGCGGATAGAGTGGTTCACTTGGACTCTCGTGCGTATAAGGCTCATAAAGAATGACGCCATCTACAGAAACATGTCCATTCTGCAAATCTACAACCTGCCCTGAAGTAGCTATCACACGCTTTACTAGTACACGATTTGGCTTTGTCTTGTCGTCAAAACAAACTATATCGCCTTTTTGCACCCCATTCATTTTATAAAAAAGCATGTCGGCTAAAAATTTATCGCCAACACTAATGGTGGGCTCCATAGATGCCGATGGCACCTCAAACGGTTGTACAACATAGGTTTTAAGCAACCAGACGGCAGAAAAAGCTACAACCAGAGCGATAGCAAGCTCGATGACCATACGCAAAGGACCCACATGTTTTTCTTGTCCATTAAAATCTGTTGCATCACGTTCATGATCGTGATCGTGATCATGAGTGAGTCCATCTTTAACATTAACGCCAAAATTACTAGAGCCATTTACTGCCATTACAGCAGCTGCATTAGCATCAGCATCTAAGACATTAGAGCTCTTTAGATTTAGATTTAAGTTGTGTGGTGCTTGTGCAGATGCATCAAAAGACACCAAGGGCAAGGCAGACTCTGATGTCTTATCTAAAGTCACCAAAGGCAAAGCAGACTCTCCTGTTGCGTCTAGCGATACTAAGGGCAGATTCTGGTCTGCGCCTGAAGACGGTGTGACCAGTGGCAGATTTGCATTTGCAGGTAGCGAAGCTAGTGGCAAATCTGCGCCCGAATCTGCTGCACTTAAACCAAACGAAGAAAAATCTGGAAGTGTGAGCTTCTGGCTGTGTTTTGTAACATCGCCGTCTGCGCCCATATCCCCACCTCGCGTCTCATTAATATACATATGGCTTCCTGAAATCCTCTTTTATTAATATAGCTTCAGATAAAGCAGACGTTGGTTTGGCTTCATGTCAGCAGAAACGCTAGCTCCAGATGCCCCATAGTCGTATTTAAGTGTCACAGACCAATTGGTTGGTGCATTTTCTGAATCTATGGTCGAATAGAAGGTGGCTTGTTCGACTTTTACCTTTTTTTGCGCCTCTGGCGCGTCTGGATCTACGTATTCTGTAAATTTATCTGCTGTAGGAACTTCATACACCCAAGACGAACTTGGAGTAACACCTGCCGACTTTAAAATATTGCCCACTGTTCCCGAAGATGATGTTAAGCTGGCAAAGTCAGACTCGGGATAACCCAAAAGATCTAAAGAAAAGACAAAATACATTTCGATTGCCTTGCCAGATTCATCCCAACTAACATAAAGACTTCCTACCTGCGAAGTGCCAACTGCTTGGGTGCTTGTGCTTGCAGCACCTGTGGCGCCTAAGCTTGCAGCAGCTCTTGGGGTATAGTTAAATACGCTGTACGACTTAATCGCCGGATTGGTCTGGTCTGCGCTCTCCTCAGTTTTTGTTAGAACAAAATCACTGGGAAGTTTGGTTTGTATCTGGTTCATAGTTAATCCAAAAAGCGATGCCAGATTAGGAATGGTAGTTGTCTGCGTAACTGACTTATCCGAAACCTCTGTATCCTTAATGTTTTGAGTGTCTATAGAGACAGGCGTTGTATCTATAGGTATTGCCGTGTCTGTTTGTTGCTCTTGCAACATTACGTAGGCAACCGCAATCAGACCGCCAACTGCAAGCAAAAGCAGCAAGATTACCACAACCAAAATGACACCGGTCTTTTTTGCTCGTTTCTCCATCTCCGGCGTAATAGAGTCAAGGTGTGAAAGCATATTAAACTCTGGTTCCGACACTGGCTCTGAGACTGGTTCTAGCATTGGCTCTGGCTCGAAATTTGGTACTGGCTGCGGTTCTGGCTCTAGCACAGGATTTGGCTCTAGCACAGGATTTTGTTCTAGGCTTGACTCTAAACTTGGCTCTAGATCAAACTTTGACTCTAAACTTTGCTCAAGGCTTTGCTCCAGGCTTTGCTCAAGGCTTTGTTCCGGATCAACTTTCGCCTCGCTTGCTGCACCATCTTTAAACCCAGAGACTGCCTCGCTTGCCGCGACAGCTCCAGTATCAGAAACTTCCTCGCTTGCTGCGCCATCTTTAAACTCAGAGACTGCCTTAACTTCTGCGTCAAGAATTGCATGAGTCTCATCAAACTTTATTTCATCATCTTTCTGAATTTCGCTATTATTTTGTTTCTCTGTACCCATAAACCTTATTCCCTTACTAAAATGGTAGCTCTATAACTCCACGATATCGAAGTATATAGGCAACTATCACAAGAAAACCAATAACACATAGGGTAATGACAACGCGCCGCGCAAATGGTCGCGGCTCGACATAGTTTTCATCTACATCGTCGCCCTTCCCTGCTTCTGATGCCGCGGCTCCCGTTCCTGTCACACTAGGAGCCGTTAATGACTCTTCTTCTGGCGTTATCTTACAGCTAGTAGAAACCTTAGCGTCAGAAGTGTTCTTCTCGACATTAAAAACACTAGACACATCGGCATGCGATGTTGGACAACTCGCCGCGTGCAAGTGGTCATCTTTAACATAGTAAATGCCCGCTAACTTTTTGCCATTAGCGTTAGCGTCGTCACTTGTGGCTGTAGGCGTTTCGCGTCCATCTATGACAATAATCTCTTCGTTGGCATCAACACCGCTTTTTGCACAAGCCTCAGAGGCGCAATCATCGCCATCATCGCTAACGGTTATCAGTTTGAAACTTTCGGATTCACGCTGCATATTAAATTTTGCCATATTCATATTGTACTTCATTTGTTAGCATCATTGCTCCACAACACGATATGTTGCACGATCAGGGACACGCACATTAATACGGGTGATTGTACCTTTGTGCTCATTTAACAAAGTAATTATGGCCTGTTCCTTGGCTTTGATGTTTTCTGCCGCGCCAAAATCTACCGCGACATTGTTAACCAATGTTAAAGTTGTGCTTGTTTTATTTGGTGCAGATATTGCAGCGATTAGCGTTAGCGTTTCGTCTGAACATTGCCTGACAATCTCTAAAGCGTTAAGTATACCTTCATCAGTTACTTTTGCTCCTACAGTTGGCTTTAATGCGCGCGAGACATCCTTAATTAACTTTAGGCTCTCGGCCTCTTTGGCGCTCACAGTAGCGGTTTGACCCTGCGAGCCCTCTAATGACCCCAGCCAAATTCCATCTGTAGAGACCAACCAATGTACAATGGTAGCACTAGCTGTGTCTGGTATCGTCTCTACCTGAGCAGCAATCTTGCGTTCCTCGATGTCAAGTACCAATGTCGAGGGAAACTCGCGCCTAACCGATGCACTGCTTACCCAAGGCTCGGCGCGCAATCTAGCTTCTATACTTCCTATATCTACACGCAACAATGTAGAGCCCTCTGGCACAGCGGCAATATCTTTTAGGCGTTCTGAGGTAAGGTGCGTTGCACCCGCGACCTTTACCTGTGTAATTTGCAAAAGATTAGAATTATAAATAGCCACTGCGGCAACAACCAGCGCAAACACAATACCTATTATCACATAAAACCTAATTCTTGCTGCTTTTCTTAGTTGCCTTTGCTTGGCGCGCTGAATCCGCTTGCGCTCGTCACCCACAGTTTTAATGTTTGCGGCAGATTGTTCACCTAAGGCTCTGCCCTGACCTTGAGTAGCAGGCACCTTACCGCGCAAAGCACCAGCAGGCCCTGTAAGGGGGTCGTAATAGTCTAGGCTATCCTGATCTAGCACGCGCTTGCTGGTGGTTTTAATTAAGTTATTGGCACTACGGTTGCGGCTGGCACCGGCGTTTGTGTTGCAGCTGGCACCGGCGTTTGAGTTGCGGCCGGCACCGGCGTTTGTGTTGCGGCTGGCACTATTACTAGTATTATGTTGAGAAGTACGCCCGTTGGTGTTAGTCTGTCGAATAGATGACTGTTGCTGTTTTGTGCGCGCATGACTGGTCTGCGCTCGAGACTGCTGCAGTGGGCTACGTCGGGCAACCTCGCCAAACGAATTCTTGCCAATCTCGTGAGCAGAAAGTCTTTTTGGAATAGTATTTGAGCTTAAGCGCTGATCTGTTTGGCGGTCGCCTCTAGCGGTGTTTTGGGCAGCATCACGCGTGCGGCGGTTGCCTTTATCGCCGTTTTGGGCAGTGTTTTGAGCAGTGTTTTGGGCAGCATCACGCGTGCGGCGGTTGCCTAAAACATCGCTACCACCGCGCTCGTCTTCACGCCTTCTAGCGTTTCTGTCGTTAGAAGCCGATGAAGCGAATCTCTGGCTGAAGTTCGATGCCATATTCCTCTTTCACGCGTTTTCTTGCCTCTACGATTATCGCGACAACATCGGCTGCTGTCGCCTTACCACAATTCACAATAAAGTTGGCATGCACATCTGACACCATTGCATCGCCAATACGATAGCCTTTCATGCCAAGTTTCTCTATAAGCGCACCAGCTCCCATGCCATCAGGTGCGTCTTTAGGATTCCTAAAAACACTTCCGGCACTAGGCATGTTAAGTGGCTGCGTAGCCTTGCGTCGCTTGTTGGCAGCCTCCATGCGAATTCGCAAATCCTGAGCACGCGCCATCTTAACTCTTAGCGTGCCTTCTACAATCACCTCGCCAACCGGCAAGCCACTTTGGCGATAATCCCAAAGTAGCTCACTAGCATAATAGCGTACTAGCCCAACACCAGGGCGAACAACGGTGATATTCTCTACAATAGAACCTATCCAATCCTTGCCACTGCCAGCGTTCATAAACAAGGCGCCACCTAAAGTTCCCGGAATACCAACCGCAAACTCGAAGCCAGAAAGACCTTGGCTAAGTGCCACGTTCACCAAGTTTGAAAGTATAACACCAGCTCCGCTAACAACCGTTGTACTCAGAGATTGGTTGGTACTGTCAACGACCAAAGGCGACTGTAACCTACCTAGCTTGTTAGCTTTAACTAACTTATTCGGTTTCACAGGCGCATCAGGTGTTCCAGGTGCTCCAGGCGCATCAGGTGTTCCAGGCACATCAGACTTACCAGACTTGTTAAATGTGCCAAGAGTGTAATTCTTAAACTCTTTGCCTAAGGTAATAATTGCGCCGCGAAAACCGGTATCGGCAACTAATAAATTGCTGCCCTTGCCACATACAGCCCATGGTAGTTCATACTCGTTAAGTACCGCAAATGTCTCGGTAAGGTCATGGATGCTATCGCATACGACATAAAGATCTGCTGAACCACCAATACGAAAACTAGTATGCCTAGCCATAGGCTCGCTAAGATAAACCTGTCCACTTAATAGCCCACGCAGTGTACAATATGCGTCAAAGGCACTCATAAATACCCCTCGCCCTGACAGCAACAGTTAAAATATCGCAAGTACCTAAATAGCATAGTGCCCATTAACCACCTTGCTTTTATGTCGAGAAAAACTTGGCGCACTTGCAAGTCACAACCTTTTAATGACATCAAGAATCAAAGGAGCTTCCTTGGTCACATCACCTGCGCCCATGGTAATAATCACATCTCCAGACTTTGCCAACGTTGCCATCTGTTCGCTTGTTTCACATCTTTCAGTTAGCAGACGCACATTAAGCTCGGGGTTATATGCTTGTATTGCAGACAACAGCGCGTCACTGTTCACGCCATCTATTGGTAGCTCGCCAGCCGCATAAATAGGCATTAGCGAAATCGTAGTTGCAGCATCAAACGCGCGCGCAAAGTCTTGTAAAAATGCCCGTGTGCGCGTATAACGGTGCGGCTGAAAAAGAACATGGACTCTCTTATAGCCAGCACGGTGTGCCGCCCGTAAGGTTGCGTCAATTTCTGTAGGGTGGTGTCCATAGTCATCTACAACTGTTATTCCCGCATGCTCGCCAATAAGTTCAAAACGCCTACGCACTCCTTGATAATTGCATAGCGCTTGTGCTGCGTCTTTAAGGTTGTATCCAAGGTAGTCTAAAGCACATATAACAGCAGTTGCGTTTAGCATATTATGAATACCCGGCGAACAAATAAGGTTGCAGGTAACACTTTTATCATTGGCAAATTCTATCGCAAACTCTGAGTCGCCTAATACTTTCAGGCGCACATCACAGCCGGCATAAAGCCCATAAGTTAAAACACGTCTGCCACTAGCACGAGCAAGTTCGGGAAGGTCTGGCTCGTCTCCACATACTATAGCTAAACCATCAGGATCAAGTTTATTTAAAAACGCCCTAAAAGAATCCTCAATTTGCGTTAGACTTTCGTAATGATCCATGTGATCAGCCTCGACATTAGTAACAATGGCAAGTTCGGGATTTAGGCAAACGAAGGAGCCATCTGATTCATCGGCCTCGGCTATTATGATGTCGTCGGTGCCAAAATGAGCGCTGGCTTGCACTTTTTGCACTACGCCACCAATGAAAAAAGTTGGATCGGCTCCAAGTTCCAACAAAGCTGTAGACAACATAGCAGAAGTCGTTGTTTTACCATGTGTTCCGGAAACCGCCAAAACGCGCTTGCCAAGACCTAGCCAAGCAAGCATTTTTGCGCGCCGCCATACAGGTATGCCAGCTTCTTTAGCCGCTATAAGCTCGGCGTTGTCGTTGGCTATTGCTGTAGAGACAACCACTACCTGAATATCGCTATTGGTTATCGTACTTGCGTCATGCTCAAACGTAATGTCTATACCATCGCGCAATAGTGCCTGCATGTAGCTGGTCTGCGCTAAATCTGAACCACTTACCTTAATGTTTTGGCGGTGGGCAACCAAGGCTAAACCTGCCATGCCTGAACCCCCAATGCCTATAAAGTGAACCCTTTTAAGACTGTCAGGTTTTGCAAAGACTCCAAAGTCGCTATCGTCTTTGTTCTTCTCGACATTATTATTATTATTCATATCGTTCATGTTTTCGTTCCTTAAGCCTAACAATTGTGTCTATTGCCGCATAGCGAAGCTTGTTAACCGGTAGCTCCCAAGTTCCAAGATGCGCAACGCGTTTGCCGCCAAACTTCATCTTAAAAGCAGTAAATCCTGCCCAAGGATGACTTTTTGCTGCACCCTCAGGTGCAACACCAAAAAAGTCGAAGTTAGAGCAGCCTAACTCGCAAGCATAGTTCATTAAAGAATGCAGCATGCCAAAAGAAGCTCCAAGTTCTTTATATTTTTCTGACGCCGCACCATGCGCATAGCTCATGGTCTCGCCATCGTTAAAGAATATGGCACTAGCAATTGGTATTTCGTTTAGCATGGCAAAATAAAGCCCTGCATCTTTGTTACCAAATAGTGTTTCTGCCATGACACGAAAATGGCGGTCGCCAAGAGGTCTGATTCCCGTGCGCTCAGCCACCTCATGAAGCATAGACAGAAAATGCTCAATCTGGTTTGGGTCATATGACACTTTATAGCTAACACCATCGTTTGCTAGCTTACGAATAGCATAGCGTTTCTTTTTGTCTAAGACAGAATCTATAGCCTGTAGAGAAGTCACATCATTTATTACCGTGTGTTCAGGCTCTACACTATGTGCCGCTCGCCTAAGCCCCAATTCTTTAAGGTCTGTGCCGCTTAATAAAACTTCGCCGCTATCAAGCGGGGGTTGCAATAAAACTTCGCCGCTATCAAGCTTAGGTTGCAATAAAACTTTGCCGCTATCAAGCGGGGGTTGCAGTAGAACTTCGCCGCTATCAAGCTTAGACTGTGGCACCACAATCATTGGCTCTATACGCACAAAGTCTAGCCTAAGCTTAGCCGCCTCAGCCTTAATGTCTTTTAGCGCATGGCAAAGCTGCCTTTTGGCATCGGCACTATCTTTGGCAATTAGTGTTGGACCATAGGGGCAAAAAAGACGACGCGAGAACCTACCCTTTTGCACAATTGCTAAATATGCCCATGCCAGACTGCCATTGCTTTGTTTGTTTATAACCTCATTACCCAACGCCCGCTGAAAGCGAGCCCAGGCCGGCGATTGAAGAAAGTGGGGCTTTTTCATCAGTCCATTCTACCACAGGGAACTGCTAAGGCTTAGCTTAAACTGGCGAAGTGAATCTCGCCTTAAGTCTTCTATAAGCTAAATGAAACTTTGCATAGTTAACGCTACGCTTCGCGCATACCTTTTCATATTGCAATAGCTCATGTTGCAATAGCTCATGTTGCAATAGGCAACCTTAAGCTGTATTGCAATAGGCAACCTTAAGCTCATATTGCAATAGGCAACCTTAAGCTGTGTTGCAAAATTTGCAACAAGTGTTGCAGTTAGATATAACGCTGCCTTTACATATTTAAAATAGCTTTGAGAAAAATAAAGAATCCTTGCCTTGTCTTTGCTGGATAGCAATAATCATTTTATAACAGGTATGCGATACAGTAAAAATCTGCATCGAGCTTTGTTAACGAGAGGAATATTTCATCAAACAGGAAAGGAAGACAAAATCATGCAAGAAAAATTAGGAAGAAGAGAGTTTCTAAAAGGAATTGGCACCGCTGGCACTGTGCTTGCCGGTGCAGGATTGTTGGCAGCTTGCGCTCCAAACAGTTCAGAGCAACAATACAGTCTGGGCACTGCAGCGGACAGCTCTGTAGAATGGACAGACGAGACTGACATACTAGTGGTTGGTAGTGGGTTTGCCGCTTTAGCTGCTGCTATCGAAGTTAAACAGGCAGGTGTAGACGTAAAGGTTATCGAAAAGATGCCAACACTTGGCGGAAACTCAACCATCAATGGTGGCGACCTCGCTGCCGTTGGAACTAAGCTACAGCTAGAAGCTGGTGTTTCAGACAGTTTCGAGCTGATGCAAGCCGACATGCTAAAGGCAGGAAAAAATTACAACCATGTAGAAAGAGTAAAGACTGTAGTAGAAAACTCGAAAGCTGCTGTAGAATGGTGCGAAAGCATCGGCGTAGAGTTTACCAAGCTTAACTTTCATGGTGGACATTCTGTGCCGCGCACAAACACAACTAAAAACGCAACAGGAAGCGACATCGTGCGTGCTCAAATAGAAAAATTTGAAGAGCTAGGTGGCGAAATTCAAACCGAAACAATACTTAAAAGCATTATTACCAACGATTCCGGGCGCGTTATTGGTATTGCCGGACAAAAAAACTATGACATCAATTCAGGTCAGGGAACACCAATTTACATTAAAGCCAACAAAGCAGTAATTTTAGCCACTGGCGGCTTTTCTAATGATGTGCAAATGAGGCAGATTCACGAACCGCGATTAACTGATGCGCTAACAAGCACAAACCATGCAGGCGCAACAGGTGAGGCGTTGCGTGAAGCACTAAAACTAGGTGCGATGGATGTTCACATGGACTGGATTCAGCTTGGTCCTTGGACCAGTCCCGACGAGCCTGGCTTTGGTTACACGCCGCAATTTTGCGAGCGCCTTGTAGGACATGGTTTAATGGTTGACCCTAAAACAGGAAAGCGCTTCGTAAACGAAACCGGCGATCGTAAAGTGCGGGCAGATGCCATGCTTTCGCTAGGTTATAGCACGTTAGTTATTGGCGATGACGTGACAGTTCAACGTCAAGTAATACCACGCATCCTAGAGGGTGGCATGGCTGCAGGAGTAATCCTTAAATTTGACAGCCTAGAAGCATTGGCCGATAATTTTTCTATTCCTAAAGAAGAATTTCTTGCAGAGGTGCAAAGATGGAATTCTTTTGTTGAGAAGGGAACCGATGACGACTTTGCTGCCCTAATACAAACTGGCGCCACTCCTACCCAAACGGCACCATATTATGCCGCTAAGTTATGGCCAAAGGTTCATCACACCATGGGCGGACTTGTTACGAATTTAAAGGCACAAGTGCTTAATCAGAACTTAGAGCCAATCTGTGGACTTTATGCTGCCGGAGAAGTGACAGGCGGCACGCATGGTGCTGTACGTTTGGGTAGTTGTGCTGTAACTGATTGCATCGTATTTGGCCGCATCGCCGGACAAGAGGCAGCCAAGGAGCAGGCATAGCTGCCTAAGTGAGCTAATATGCTAGCTAGATAGCATCTTTATAAGCTATCATAAAAACACACTAGCAATCCGTTCAGGTTTTCAGGAGGCACTAAAGAAACAAGCCTAAACTATTCCTGCTGCTGGTGTCCGCCGGCTGCTGGTGCCCGCCGTTGGTGTCAGCAAAAATAGTTTTTCTCGACATAATTAAAAAAATAATCGTCCCAATTATTGCTATGGTCCGTGGCTAACAGCCTAAAATCAGCCGATGCTCTATGCTTTTGCCAGGAGTCATCGGCTGATGTATATTTTGCTGTATAATGTTAACTGTTACAACAATTCTTGTATAACGCTCGCAAATAACTATAGAAAAAACCGTATAGAAAAACAAGGAGTCATGATGAATCTTTGGGCATTTGAGCAATACTGTGAGGTCGTTAAGACCCAGAGTTTCACGCGAGCAGCCCATAACCTAAATATCTCACTCCCAACGCTAAGCAGAAACATAAGCCAGCTAGAAAAAGAATTAAAAGTTAAGTTGTTGGTGCGTGAAAAAACCAATACTCTTACACCTGCCGGCAAAGTAGTATTTCGTTATGCTGCTCAGCACCTTGATCTTCACAAAGAAATGCTTGGTGAGCTTAGCCAACTTAAGTATGCCGGCGAAAGTACGATACTAATTCAGGATCTGTCTGTAATGCCGCAACTGGCAAATATTTTACGTAATGTTATTGCAACTATGCATATGACGCATTCGCAGCTTAACATTCGCATGAAAGCTTTTCACGGCAAGTCGCTTGAAGACTCATTGCTAGATAAAACACTAGATATAATCTTTTTGTTTAGACTATATTGTGATAACGAAGGAAGTGCTATTTTTAAGGATAAGCGCGTTGCCAGTATGAAACTGGAGCCTTACGACAATCCACTTATCGTTGGCTTGCCCAAGAACTATCCGTTAACAACTAAAGGGACAATATCATGCCAGAAATTTAACCAGCTGATGTTTGCCAGGGCAGCAGACATAGCCATGGATCACTATTTTGCTTCGTTTTGGCGAGCGTTGGATCAGCGAGGTATTTCTCCACATTATAGCATGATCGCAATAGAGAACGACCTAACAGAATTGTACCTGAGCAACACCAAGAATTTGGCAATCACTGCCAGTAAATCGCTGGTAGATTACAAGCTGTTGCCGTCAACTGCGCAAACAAACGTGACCTTTGTTAACATATCGGACCTAGACACACGCCAACATCTATACGTTTTATGGCGCAAGAACGACGAAAACGTGGGGGTTAAGTTGTTTATTAAGAGGCTAGAGGCAGTGTTTGCCGCACTGGCAAAGGATCCACACGAATAAAGCGAACTGCGCTACGTGCGCAAGGTTACGTGCGCAAGGTTTCTACGCAAGGTTTTGTGTGCAAGGTTTCGAACAGTAACAAAGTGAGCAGAAAAGCCAATTTGAAACCGTCGTAAAACTTGACGATTTTTCGCCGGCAGAATAAAATAGTTCTATCGCTTAGCATAATGCGCTAACTCAGCGCAATGCACTAAACCAACATAAAGCACTAAACCAACATAATGCACTAACCCAGCGCAATGCACTAAACCAACACAATGCGCTAAACCAACACAATAACACTAACTTAGGAGGGTACTGATTTGCTAAAAACAATAAACGTTTGGCTGCGAAACGCACGTGCTCACGCCTTGCCTCAAAGCATGCTGCCGTCGGCGCTGGCTTTGTGCCTGGCAGCGTTTCAGCCCGGATTTTCCCTTGCTTTGGGACTGCTAGGTATGCTTGGAGTTATGCTAGGGCACTTAGGCTTAAACTTGATGGATGATTACTTTGATTATCGCAAAGAGAAAACTGATTATCGCGAAACCATGGCTCATGAAGGATTTCGCGCTCGCATAGGCAAATGCCATTATCTAACCGACGGCAGCACTACGCTAAAACAGTTGGGTCTGGTCGCACTGGGGTTTTGTACTGCAGCGCTGCTCATTGGGGTACTGCTCATAATTATGCGCGGAACAGTTTTGCTATGGATTGCTTTAGCGGCAGTCGTACTTGGCTTTTCTTACTCTGGCGTTCCTTTGCGACTTAGCTATCACGGATTAGGCGAGTTAACAATCTGCATCATTTTTGGTCCTTTAAACATGCTTGGAGTATACTTCGCCGCCTGCAGCACTTATACGCCGCTGATTCTTTTTGTTTCTATACCCGTTGGACTTTTGGTTGCCGGCATTGTCTACGTACATTCCATCCTAGACTTTGAACCAGATAAAAAAATCAACAAGCGCACAATGGCCGTACTACTGGATAACCGCACAGCAATGCTTGCGGTTTTAAGTTTTGTTTTATTCGCGCCGTTCCTGATTATTGCGCTGGCAATTGGCTTTCAGGTGTTAAGTTTACATTACTTAGCGGTCTTTCTTACGTTACCGCTAGCCACGGCGCTATTTTATCTGATGTTAGCCTATGTTCGCGACCCAAATCGCGCTTTTGCAAGGCGTTTGTGGATGGGTCCTATGGCTCGTTGGGAACAACTGAAAAAAGGCGGCATAGACTGGTTTATGCTACGCTGGTATCTGGCTCGCAACCTGCTTTCGGCATTTTGTTTTATTGCCATCCTTACGACATTTGCGGTGCAACTATGAAAAATATTTTTTATCTACCTTTTTGGTTTGCGCGTGCTAAATTTCTGGGACAACGGCGCCCCTTGCAGTCTGTGGTTTTTATTAACGACCTATGTAATCTTAAGTGCCGCCATTGTTCGATTTATGCGCGTAGCGAGCCTACAGTTAAAACTTATGAACAGATACGCGACGAGCTACAGTATTGTTTCAACCGTGGCTCACGCTTCGTAGACTACGAAGGTGGCGAGCCAACTTTGTGGCGCGATGGTGATAAAGACCTTAACAGCCTTGTGCTATTGGCAAAAGAAATCGGCTTTTTTTCTGTGACGGTAACAACAAACGCCATCCGACCTTTTGCCGGTTTGCTTGCGGATTCAATTTGGGTTAGCTTAGACGGAATTGGGGATTATCACGATGCCATTCGCGGAGACGGTGCTTTTCAGAAACTTTCGCAAAATATTGCTACCTGCGAACACGATCATGTATGCGTTAATATGGTTGTTAATCCGCTCAATTATGCCTCGGTGCCTGAAACGATAGAGTTTGCCAAAGAAAACCCATACATCAAGCAGATCTCTATCAATTTTCATACTCCTTTTCCGGGAACAGAGGATCTGTTTTTAGATTGGGAGAAACGCGCACATGTGATCGACCAAATTATTGCCCTAAAGCGACAGGGCTACCCTATCATGAACTCAATTTCCGGTTTGCGAGCTATGAAGCACAATAAGTTTCCCAAGGAGTGTTGGGTCACCAATTTTATCATGATTGACGGGACGCGATTAGATCAGTGCCAGGGGTACGCTGCAGGAGTCTGCGATCGTTGTGGCTTTTGTATGGCCGGAGAGATGCATAGCGTCATGCATTTAAAACCGGATACATTGCTGGCAGGACTGCATTTGCGACTATAAATCGTCAACACTATAATGCGTTAAGATGTCGAGAAAAACACGGCTGTTCCCATCATCGCGTCATCGCAGCACACCTCCATAGCAGAAAAGTTCAAGCTATGAGAGAATAGAAGTATTAAGTTAGTTGTGCCGCAACGCTGCGGCAGGGAATGGAGAGAAACATGAGATTAATTAGTGCAAAAGATAAGAGTTACAAGCAAGAATCATTGCGTGGCACCTATGTAACAAAAAGCAAGACACTGGCCATGATGGTCTCTATTGTACTTGTCACTAGCTTGTTTTTTATGACCGCTTGCCAAAAACAAGAGGAGATAGTTGCTCCAAATATAGAAACTCCTATCATAGAAAAAGAGATACCAGAGGCGCCAAAGCCCACGACTTTCCCGCTTACTGGTCTTGCGGTAAGTGCTGATGGCAAAGCCAGCGACGCCGAAATTAGCGACGCCATTCACAGGCGCCCAATTAGTGTAAAACTTGGAAATACACCAGACGCGCGCCCGCAGGCAGGCGTTGGGCAAGCCGATATCGTTTACGAGACACTAACTGAGGGTGGAATTACTCGCTTTAATTGCATCTTTCAAAGTTATCTACCTGCAGAAGTAGGTCCTGTGCGGTCGGCACGCAATTCCGATATCACAATTGTTCCCCAGTATCAAAGCTTGCTCTTCTTCTCTGGCGCCAATGATTTGGTACTTGCCCAAATTGCCGCCGAAGGTCTGCCAAACATGGTGCATGGCAACGCCGCCGAAATTTACTACCGCGTAGACTATCGCGTTGCTCCACATAACCTTTATCTTAAATTGCAGGATGCCTATGATGCCGCCAAGGCTAATGGTCACGACATAACAGTTACCAATGTGCCCACACTTAACTTTCGTAGCGCAACTAGCAAAGCACCTGCCGGCGCTACAGCTGCAAGCAATATAGTGATACCATTCTCTGACTCCTATGTTGCGCAATGGCAATGGGACGCTGCTGCTAATAATGGCTCAGGTGGTTGGTTGCGTTCTATGGATGGCGCAAGCACAGACGCAACAACAGGCGAGCAAATCGCACCCGCCAATGTTGTGGTCATGTGGGGTAACTATCTTCCCGACAATGCCGGTGGCACTACACTAGAAATTAATGTTAAGGGTGAAGAGAAAGCCAGTCTCTTCTTAGATGGCATACGTATAGATGGCAAATGGAAAACTGATGGTACAGTTCCACCAAAATTCTTTGACAACGACGGAAACGAAATTGCGCTTACTTTAGGAAAAACATGGTTTGAGGTTGTTCAGAATGGAACTCAAATCACTGTACACTAGTCTTAATCCCAAGGACGGTACTTAGGTACCGTCCTTACTTAAAGATTCACAAGCAATCTACTTTAAGTACCACCTTAAAGTACCACCTTAAAGTACCACCTTAAAGCGCTGCATTAAAGCGCTGCATTAAAGAACTCTTATGAACTGCCTTAAAGAGCTACATTAAAGAGCTACATTAAAGAACTCATAGGAACCATTTAAAGAACTGTTTAAAGGACTGGCATGGCTTGGCATTGGTATTTATTTGTGTTTAGCACTGCTGCTGTTGTCTGCTTTGTGCTTACACCGGCAGTTATTCGTTTTGCCAAAGCCCATAATGTTATGGACTATCCAAGCGCCGGACGCATTAACAACCGCACTATACCACGCCTTGGCGGTGTGGGTATTTTTTTAGGCATTTCTGTTGCGATAGCTGTCTTTGCGCTGATTTCTCGTTCTACTGCTATTGCGCCAGAACAGTCTAAACAGCTTGAGCAAAGCATTGCGCCTAACATTAACTATCTTATGGCATGGCTTGCACTTGCCATTGTCTTTGTTATTGGCGTAATAGATGACTTTGTAGATATGCGCAGACGCTTTAAGTTTCTTGGACAGCTGGCGGCAGCCATTGTTGCTATTGCCGCTGGGGTTGTTTTTGACCATTTTACCAATCCATTCACAGGTGAGATAGTTAACCTTGGCTGGCTCTCTATACCCATAACCTTACTTTATCTGGTGGCGTTTGCCAACGTCATAAACATTATTGATGGCTTAGATGGTCTTGCCAGCAGCATTGCCATCATTGCCGCATTGGCGTTATTT
The DNA here is from genome assembly GCA_031256715.1 of Coriobacteriales bacterium. Taxonomy (GTDB): domain Bacteria; phylum Actinomycetota; class Coriobacteriia; order Coriobacteriales; family UBA8131; genus JAIRQA01. The sequence continues at coordinate 16,045 of JAIRQA010000111.1, forward strand.
ATTATTTCTGTTCAGAAGGGCGGCGGAGATGCCGCCATAGTTGCCATTGCCATTGCCGGTAGTTGTTTGGGATTTCTTTACTACAATCGCGCACCTGCCCGCATTTTTATGGGTGACAGCGGTTCACTAACTTTGGGAATGGCGTTAGGCATGGTTTCACTTTTTGGTGTTGTGCGCACACCCGCGCTTATCTCGCTTTTGGCTCCACTTGTCATTGCCGGTTTGCCACTTCTAGATATGTTTTCCGGAGTTGTAAGGCGAATGGCAGCACGACGTTCGCCGTATTCGGTAAAAGCCGGCCGCGTTCATCAGCGACTGATGCATCGTGGACTTTCGCCAAATACTACTGTGCTAGTATTATGTCTTATTAGCATACTATTGGCCACCAGCGCCCTAATTTTTTCCTCTACAGACAACATGGCAATACGCGTTTTAATAGTTTGCTTACTGCTAATCGCTGTTCCTATCCTTATCTGGCGTCTGCGCCTTATGGAGCCTGTGTTGCGACACTTTTATCATCAACGCATTCACGAAAACAAACCAGAAGTACCGCAGCGCATCTCGGCGTCAATCGTAACCTACAATAACCTTAAAGAAATAAGAACGCTGTTATTTTCAATGCAAAAATATGTTCCCATCAATAAGATTAATGTCTTTATAATAGACAACGCGTCTACAGATGACACTATTAAATTTGTCGAGAAGAACTATCCTTGGGCAAAACTTATTCGCAACCAACGCAATATAGGCTTTGGAGCCGGTCACAATCAGGTTATAGATCTTTTAGAAAGCAAGTATCATGTTGTCATTAACCCAGATATTGAGTTTAGCGAAGATGCTGTTAGCACTTTGTGTGCATTTTTAGACTCTAACCCCGAAGTCGCCATGGTTACGCCACGCATTTTAAATCGCGATGGCAGCGAACAGAAATTGCCCAAGATGCAACCAACGCCGCGCTATCTTCTTGCCAGAAGAACAGAAGAAGTAAGCGAAAGAGCTCAAGAGTTAGTAAGGGAATACACTCGCTCTGATGAAGACTTTAACGAACCTGCACCGGTAGATCATGCCACGGGGAGCTTTTTTGTGATACGCACCGATGTCTTTTGCAAACTAAAAGGCTTTGACGAGCGCTTCTTTATGTATTTTGAAGACAACGATCTTTCGCGTCGCGCGCAGGAATTTGGCGAGATTATCTTTTATCCGGGAACTACAGTTACTCATGGTTACAAGCGCGCTAGCAAAAAAAGTCCCATCGCACTGCTTGTGCAAATTCGTAGTGCACTACAATACTTTATCAAACATGGGTGGAGCAACAAGAACAGCTAAACGACATAAACTTGTTGTCATTTAAAGCACCTTAAGACATACTTCACATAACTTATCGTGCACTGGCTGCGTATTAGTAATACTGCAAAATCACTTAATCGTTATCTTTTACCTTATACGCTATGCATTATTCAGATAGTTTAATTAAACTGAAGCGTTAATATTGGATGCATCTTAAGCTCATCTTTACAAAATACACCAGAAGACTAACTAAGTCTTACTTATTTTGCGCTTATTAGACCAAGATGCCTGATATCGCAAATCGTCTAAGCAAGTCATCATTACATCCAAGCATAAGCATGATAACAAAATAACTGCACGAAACCTGATCAGCTAGATGTTTCTTAAGCATATTAAGCGGTCTTGTTATGCTTGCCGGCTTAAGGAAACTCTTGCCATGAGCATAGTTTATATGCTTGCAGGAAAGGAGGATGCCATTAAGTACACAAAAGTAGATGTTTGAAATGGGTTTAACAATTAAAGAGGCACCATTTTTTGCCAATTGGCATTTCAGACTGTTAGTGACTATTTGTGACAATTAAGGGTCTTTATTACCGCAAATTGGCTTTTAGATGAGTGCAAAACCAATCTTTGTACAAAAGGAGGCTTTATGTCAGACACAAAAGAACTGAGTTACGGTTTTGGTGTAAAAGTCGCAGTGTTAATGCTGATTATTGTACAGTACACCATGACCATCACCACACAAATAGGCACACACATTCAAGCATATTCAAGAAGCTTGGGCGAGCAGTTTGGATATCTTTACAACCAGACAGATGCCATTGTTTACTCTTTAGCACTATTCTCTGGATTAGCAACCGCTTGGCTACTTAAAAAATTTCCTAAAAAACATGTAGCCATTGGCGGTGCCTTGCTTATGGGTTTGTTTGGTTTTCTTCCATTCTTTACGGGAGTCTCAGGCTATCTAGGCACCTTAATTCCCAGAGCCTG
>JAIRQA010000005.1 GCA_031256715.1 Coriobacteriales bacterium
CGACCTCAGGACTACCACATCCGCAAGAAAGGTTGGCACCGTCCATCCGAGCCTTCTTACGGATGGTTAGATTGTAAAAAGATTATAGACCGATTCTGGTCAAAAGTTCTTGGAATACCACCTCACTGCAAGGGGGGATTTTTTACTTATAATGGCTTCAAGACCACTAGAAAGCGATGGATTGCATTTACGTATGGGACGAATTTCATATGGAGGTTCAGATGGATTGTATCCTGTAACCAGATGATATATAGTGGCACCAAGATTATAGATGTCTGTTCGCGCATCGGTTTGATGGTTACCATATTGCTCGGGCGCAGCATATCCTTGCGTGCCAAGCGGAATAGTGTCGTCTGCTCGGCCTTCTTTAAACTCTCGCGCTGTACCAAAGTCTATAATCTTAATGTCACCATTTGGTTGCAGCATGACATTTGCCGGTTTCAGGTCGCGATAGATTATTGGTGGCGTGCGCGAATGCAAATAGCCCAAAACATCACAAAGCTGTTTTGCCCATGAGACCACACTTTCTTGTGGCATGGCGCCACGCTCGCGAAGCGCCTGCGAAAGCGAGATGCCCTCGACATAATCCATAACAATAAGAAGTGAGTCTTGTGTATCTAAGACATCTATAATGCTTGGTAAATGGGGGTGAGAAAGGCGCTTTAGGCACTCGACTTCTGCAATCAAACTTTGATGCACAATTTCGTAGTTATCAACGCCATCTTTGCGTACTTCTTTTATCGCCCATTGCTTGTTGGCACGCTCATTCATTACCAACCAAACCACAGACATACCGCCCTGACCAATCTTGTTTAGGACCTTGTATTTGTTGTCTACGATGGCGCCAATCTCTAGCATTATGGCACCTGCCTTATAGCTATGGCGGTAATATTGTCAGTCTCGTTGCGGCTCTTATTTAGTTCGACTAGTGCTTTTAGGTTGTCGTGCATCTGTGCCTCGGAAAGCATCTTTTGCGGGCAAAGAGACTCGTATAGTTCTTTAGGCGTTATAACATGTCTAAAGCCATCTGTGCAAAGCAGAAAAACTGTATCTGGTAGATAAGTGCCATAAATGAATTGTGGCTCTATTGTTGGTTTTGCCCCCATACATTGCAGCAAGATGTTTCTGCGCGAATCCATTTCTGCCTGCTCTTGGCTAAGTATTCCCAAATCAACTTCCTGCTGAACCACACTTTGATCTTTAGTTAATTGGTAAAGAGCAGTATCTATCTGGTACACACGCGAATCGCCTATATTTACAATATAATAACTTGTTGTCGTAAGCAAAAGAGCCAGTGCTGTTGTGCCAACAGTAAGATGATGCCTAACGCTATAGTCTAGAATTGCATCATTGCAGTTCTTAAGCAAATTGGCAAGACTTGACTCTATGCCAGCAATGTTAATTGGTGCGCTCTGATTGCTAGAGGATAATAGGTTTGGCAATTCTTCTTTAAACCATCTTGAGAACGCCCTACATACTTCGGCTGATGCCAGTTCTCCTTTAGAAAGCCCACCCATCCCATCACAAACCACAGCCAGTAGAACCGCACCCGCAGGCGTATTTGCCTCTGCAACATAAAGCGAGTCTTGGTTTATAGACTTCTTAATGCCAATATCTGTTTGCTGCGCAAATAGAAAACCCATGGTATGTTTATCCCTCGTTGCCAATATTGTTTGAAAAGTACTGTGCAACCAGCTGCACTAAACTATGCTGTTAGTTCTGAAGCCCGTTGCTAATGTTGCCTGAATAGTACTTGTGCAACCCTGCTTAAATATTGCATGTATTTTATCGCTTTTACGCAGCTTTGGCAATGACTTTTTTTACCGAGTTGGTGAGGCGCATGAGGTTGGCGTACGTTGGTGCAAACGTTGGTGATGTTGGTGATGTTGGTGCAAACGTTGGTGATGTGCATGAGGTACGGGGAAGTGTTGGTGCGGTTGATGAGCGTTGGTACACGTTGGTGCAAACGTTGGTGATGTTGGTGATGTTGGTGCACGATAAACACTAAACAATGCAAAGCCCCCGCCGCGCGATTTAGCATTTGCAAAAAAAACAAAGCTGAGCGCGGCGGGGGCTGGGATCTAAACTATGGCGCCTTAACCAGCCTCTGCTAGTGCATGTCACCTAGCCTCTGCTAGTACACGTTAACTAGCCTCTGCTAGTGCATGTTAACTAGCCTCTGCTAGTGCATGTCACTTAGCATCTGCTAGTACATGCCGCCGCCGCCGCCCATAGCTCCCGCTAAAGCTGCTGGATCTATACCTTCTTTGGGAATATCGTTTACAGTAGCTTCGGTAATCAGAATTAGTGCCGCAACAGATGCTGCGTTTTGCAACGCGGTGCGAGCCACTTTTACAGGATCAATAACGCCCATCTTAATAAGATCGCCGTACTTGCCAGTAGCAGAGTTCAGACCCTCACCAGCTTTCAGCGACTTGACCTTCTCCACAACTACAGAACCCTCAAAACCAGCATTTTGTGCAATGACGCGTAGAGGTTCAACCAGCGACTTCTTAATGATATTTACGCCAACCTGCTCATCGGCATCCTCTACATTAAGTTTGTCTAAAGCGGTCAAGGCGTTAACAAAAGCAACGCCACCGCCGGGGATGATGCCCTCTTCTACCGCCGCACGTGTTGCCTGCAAAGCATCTTCTATGCGAGCCTTGCGCTCTTTAAGCTCAACCTCTGTTGCAGCACCAACCTTAATAACGGCTACGCCACCAGCAAGTTTGGCCAAACGCTCTTGCAATTTATCGCGGTCAAAGTCAGAATCGGTGTTCTCTATTTCTGCGCGAATCTGGGCAACGCGTGCCTGAATGTCAGCTTTCTTGCCTGCGCCATCTACTATTGTGGTTGTATCCTTGTTTACACGTACACGCTTTGCGCGACCTAGCATATCCAATGTGGTCTCTTCAAGCTTCATGCCAAACTCGTCTGTGATAACAGTACCGCCGGTAACAATGGCGATATCTTCCAGCATGCGCTTGCGACGGTCGCCAAAGCCTGGTGCCTTAACTGCCACGCAATTCAGCGTGCCACGCAAACGATTCAGAAGTACTGTGGCCAAAGCCTCGCCCTCGAAGTCTTCGCAGATGACAAGCAAAGACTTGCCGGCCTGCATGATTGCCTCTAATGTAGGAAGAATGTCCTGAATCGAGGCTATTTTGTTAGAAGTAATAAGGATGTAGGGGTCTACAAGGTCGGCCTCCATACGCTGCATGTCTGTTGCCATGTAAGGCGAGACATAGCCCTTATCAAACTGCATGCCCTCTACAGTGTCAATGTCTATGCCAAAGGTCTGACTTTCTTCTACAGTGATAACACCATCTTTGCCAACAACGTTCATTGCCTCGGCGATTTTCTCGCCAATTGTGTTATCACCAGCAGAGATAGAGCCAACGTTAGCAATCTGCTCTTGGTCGCGCACAGGCTTTGACTGCTTCTTAATGGCGTCTACAACGGTATCTACGGCAGTCTCTATGCCGCGACGAATGGCCAGAGGGTTAGCACCAGCCGTCACATTGCGCAGCCCCTCGTTAACGATAACCTGAGCCAGCAAAGTTGCGGTAGTAGTACCATCGCCTGCAACATCGTTAGTTTTAACGGCAACCTCGCGCACCAGCTGAGCGCCCATGTTCTCTATCTTGTCCTCAAGCTCAATCTCTTTGGCAACAGTAACGCCATCATTGGTAATTAGCGGAGCACCAAAGCTGCGTTCCAAAGCCACATAACGACCCTTAGGACCAAGCGTGACCTTTACGGCCTCAGCCAATTTATTAACGCCAGCAGCCAGCGAGCCGCGAGCTTCCTCGTTATACTTAATATCTTTTGCCATTGCAATATTCCTTTCTTGCTTGTGTATTGCTACTTATTTTTAGTTTTATTTAATGTTGAGAAGTAAACCTATTTTTACTTATCCAAAATTGCATAGATATCATCTGCACGCAGAATAATGACATCTTCGCCATCGACAGTTACCTCGGTGCCACCATACTTGCTATAGATAACACTGTCTCCCTTAGCAACACCTGGCTTAACTAGATTACCGTTATTGTCTAACTTGCCTTCGCCCACAGCAAGCACTGTACCGCGCTGCGGTTTTTCCTGTGCGCTAGACGCAAGCAGCAAACCAGACGCGGTTGCGGTCTCTGCCTCGTCCTGCTTTAGAATGACGCGGTCACCCAATGGTTTTAATTTCATAGTGGTTTCTCCTTCTGTTGGTCTTACCCATAAGTTCTAGAATCGCATTTTAGAACCAATTACATTGTTTAGCACTCAAATGCTGCGAGTGCTAACGCATCTAGCAATGATAGCGCACCCAAACGTAGATGCAAGTGTGTTTTTAGGAAAAATTGCAGTTTGTTACCCGAATGTAATCTAACATGTCTAGACTTAGATTTTTAATTAGCGTGTTTTATGAATGGCTTGTTTTCTCTGTTGCTACAATAAAAAAGCATGCGTAATGAGAATTTGCATGCGTGAACAGTGCGTAAGCAGTCGCACGAGCAATGCGTGAACAGTGCGTAAGCAGTCGCGAAAGCAATGCATGAACAGTGCGCAAGCAGTCGCACGAGCAATGCGCAAGCAATCGTGCAAGCAATATGTGAGCAATGCGCAAACAGTCGTGTACTTTGTTTTTTAGCTGAAATAACGATCTTCTAAATTGAAATTAGCTTGCAACAGAAAATTCCTATAAGTCAGCCTTGAAGTTCATGTAGAGGATATGACTTACCACATCTTTTCATTCAGCTTTTATGCAATAATATGCTAATGGATAAACTGATTCCCCAGACAGACCACAAACCAATAACTGTCATGCGCGTCAAGCGCGGTTGGGTTTCTTCTGTCAACCCAAGTGAGTACCCAAAGGCATCGTTTGGCGATGTCAAGCCTTTCTATGCCCCGACAGACATCACAAGTCTTTCCGGCCCAGACTGTGGCATGATAAAGCTACCTATCAATCTCTACTGGGGTCCCGATCGCTGGTATAACCTACTGCGCAAATCATCTTTGCGAGAAGCATACCAAACCGTACTAGAGGAAGGCACCATCAAGGACATCCAGACCTACATTAACAGAGAAGTACTACTCTCAATCTGGAATGATTTGTACCTGCCAGTACGCCTCAGAATGCTCTGGGAAAATCATGTTAAAGGGATGCCGCATGAATAACCGCTTTCAGGATGATGTTGCAAAAACTATGCTTTCTGTTATAGACAGGCACGGCTTCGTCTTATCAGGCGGCAAGGCATTAGTTGAGCACGGCATCAGTCACAGACCGACTCTGGATATAGACCTGTTCACTAGCCAATTAGATCCAGCTTACTTTGAGCAATCCATAAATGATGCTCAAGCTGCCCTGACTGATGCTGGATATTGCGTTTCAGTCGTTTTAAAGACGACAACGTTCGCAAGACTCAGAGTTAGTAGCAACAACGATGTTGTTGATGTCGAGTTGGGCTATGACTACAGAGAATACGAGCCAACGATAAGCAACATCGGTCCTATACTGAACAAGAAAGACGCCATCCTCAACAAGGTGTCAGCTCTTTATGCTAGGGCATTGCCACGTGATTACATCGATGTCTACAATGCTAGACGCGCAAAGATTCTTAGCGATAACGAGCTAATTTCGCTTTCAAAAGAGCGTGACAGTGGCTTTGTTCCTTATCTTTTCGCTGATTCCTTACGACACATACAAAGCATCCCCTTTGAGGAGTTTTCCTCCTATGGTATCACTCGTAAAGATTTCGATGAGATTGTTAAAGACACGCTCATGTGGGCAGACAATATTCAGCACTCTTGTTAAGAAGCGAGTTTCTCTCGCTTAGTCTATAAGTCAGCCAATGCCTTAAAGCCTTAATTGTTACGCAGTAATTACACTTTGGTTATGCACAGGGCAAGGCTATGCGTGATAGTCTATAATCAGGTTATTGCTTTTAATCATAGCGCTAAAGCGGGTTCTTAAGCAGAAGCAGGTGCTAAAGCAAGTGCAGGAGCAGGTGCTAAAGCTTCACATTAAGGCAGGTGCTAAAGCAAGTGCAGAGGCAGACGCAAGATCAGGTGCAGGCTCTTAAGAAAAAACAAGCGCAACGACAAGCGCAGAGGCAAAAACAAGTACAAAGGCAAACGCAAGGGCAATAACAAATAAAGCCTGAGCCTGTAGGACTTACAACTTGTAAGGCTTACAAAAGTAACAACGACAGACGAAAGCAGACAGATGGCAAACAACTTCAGTTTTGATGATTTTCTCCGCCAGCTTGGTGGAATGGGCATGTCCAACGAAGAGTCGGATAATGACTCTGGCAGCAAGTCAGACACTAGCGAAAATGGCAAATCCAGCAAACATGGCAGCGGCGGTTTTGGTGGCTTTGGCAACGGAAGTTTTGGCGGCGGCACAGGCAAAGGCCAAGCAAAGTGGACACCATCTGCAGCAGAAAGAACAGAAAGAGCGCGACGCCTTTTTAAGCGACTACTCATAGGCATCTGTATAGCCATAATTCCTGTTTTGCTTGTTGCCTATTGGTGGTTTCACCCACCAATAAACATTCATAGCATGGATTGTTGGATGTTTGTTATTGTCCTTATCTTGTTACCTGCCTGGTTCATTCTTCGCTTTCGCTCTCAATTTCATGGGCGCACGAACACCAGCAAGCCTACAAACACTGGCAAAGCTAAGCTATTCAGAAGGCTTTCATGGCTGCCTGTAGCAGTACTTCTTGTTTGCATTGGCGGCGCTTTGGCGGGCGCAACTTTTTTCCCCGGAAACGCCGAACGCTACGCGACGGTTTTAGAAACGCAAAGCTCGGACTTCTCAACAGATATTAAAGAAGTCAACTACAACGAAATTCCGGTTATCGACCGCGCGTCAGCCACGCTTTTGGGCAACCGTGTAATGGGTGCGATTCCTGAATTCGTTAGCCAGTTTGAGATCTCGCCACTTTATAGTCAGATTAACTATCAGGGACATCCTGTACGAGTCTCGCCTTTGGTGTACGCGGATTTCTTTAAGTGGTTTAACAATCGCGATAACGGGCTGCCGGCATATGTGCTGGTAGACATGACAACACAAGATGCGCAAATTGTGCGTCTAAACAAGCCCATGTATTACTCAGAAAGTGAACCTTTCGAGCGTAATATTGCGCGCCATGTTCAACTTTCTTTCCCTTTTTATATGTTTGATCAAATATCTTTCGAGATAGACGACGAGGGCAATCCTTGGTGGGTCTGCCCTGTTCAGACGCGCACCATTGGTCTGTTTGGTGGCACCGATATCAAGCGCGTAGTGCTCGTAGATGCCAATAGCGGTGCTTGCACCGACCTGCCGGTCTCTGACACGCCACAGTGGGTAGACAGGGTATATCCTGCCGAGCTGCTAATAGAGCAATACAATTGGTCTGGCGCATATAGTGCAGGTTGGATTAATTCTTGGCTTGGGCAGAGCGGAGTCGTGCAAACAACTCCGGGTACAGCCAGTCAGCTTGGCTACAACTATATTGCTAAAGACGACGACGTCTGGGTATACACCGGTGTCACCTCTGCCGTCGCCGACAACTCTATTGTTGGCTTCGTGTTAATTAACCAGCGCACAGCAGAGTCGCACTTTTACTCCATCGCTGGTGCCACAGAAGAGTCGGCCATGTATTCAGCCGAAGGTCAGGTGCAGCACCTACGCTATACATCAACGTTCCCGCTATTGCTTAACATTAACTCTCAGCCCACATACTTTATGGCCTTAAAGGATGCTGCTGGGCTAGTAAAACAATATGCTATGTTAGATATACAGCGATATCAAAATGTCGCGGTTGGCGATACCGTTGCAGACTGCCAGCGAGCGTATCAGGCCTTGCTTGTAACTAATGGCGTAGAGATGCCAGAGGCAGACGCGCCAGCAACCAACACTGTCACCGGACGCGTTGTGCGCATTGCCACAGCAGTAATAGATGGCAATTCGCACTTTTACCTTAGCCTAGACACTTCTGTTAGCGCGGTCGGTGAAGTTGGTGCAAGCGGTGCAGGCGCAACTGATGTGACCGGGGCAGGATCATCTAACGGCCTGAGCACATCCTTAGATGGCACAGAAGCAGTAGCCACAGACGAGCGCATCTTCGACTGCGCCTTGCCCGGTCTTCTAGATGTTCTTACTGTAAGCGTTGGCGATTTAGTTACGATTACTTATGTCGAGAAGAACCCCGAGCAAGAGGTCTTAGGTAGCGCCTCTGGTAACGACTATGGTAGCGATAGCGATGACGGAAGCAATTCGGACGCCGGTACAGGCAGCAATGCTGCTAGTGCCGCTGGTGCTGCTAGTGCTACTAGTGTCGCTAATGGTGCCAATGGTGCCAACAAGGCAACGCGGGTTTATGTTGTAGAGAAGTTGGTAAAGCTATAAAGATAGGGGTGTCTTCATAAGCAGAATTGCTGTTGACAGGCCCCTATCAGACACCGATCGAACCCCGACGCCCGACTGCTTGTGCAAAAACTATGAAGACCGCGCCACATGCGCTTGTTCTTTAATGATGAAACCGTGAGTTGTTACACAGGCTGCCAAGCCTGATGACTGCAGCTCTTCATTGATGTTAAAAAGAACAACAACGATGGGTAAAGATATGGCTGCCAAGCCTGATGTCCGCGCCTTTTCATTGATGCTTTGTGGCGTTTTTGCACAACCTGCCGGTTCGTATGCCCCTGCTACTTTATTAAGAACATGAGTTTAAAATAAAGTTTTATCTACGATAGACATCACGGCGATGCCCTACCTTAAGAACCTCGATGGTTACAACCGCGTCTTCTATGACCGCAAGTATGCGATATGTACCTACTCGCCAGCGCCAGCCGTTCTGGACACCTTCAAGTTTTTTGCCATCGCCTACTGTACGTGGATTGGTGCAACCCTCAAGATTCTTGTCAATCCAGGATTTAATTATTAGCTTTTGACGTGCATCCATTTTTCCCAATTGCTTTTGAGCTTTGCTCGTAAACGTAATTTTGTAGGACATCAGATTCCCAAATCGGCTTTCACGTCTTCCCACGAGCGCCCGGGGCGCCCAGCATTTTCTTTTATAGCCGCCGCCAAATCTAAGGCATCAAGCTCGTCTTCAAGACGCTCCAGTGCCCACTCGCGCACCTGAGAAGAAAAGCTTTTACCATTCTTTGCAGCGATGGAGCTTATCCATTCCTTCTCTTCCGGGTCAAAGCGAACTGCTGATACTGTCATGCTCATAACACACCTCTCTTAACTTTTGGTTTTTTGCTTGCATTGTGTCTGACACACAAGCGCTCAGCTGCACTTGCCTAATGCTTGTCTTTTTTTGACACACATCCTTTAGCGGTCACATATTAAAACTTGCGTTTACAACGTATACACATAGTATACCTCAGGTTAAACTTTGTCAAGCACTGCGATGCTGCTTCTATGGCGTCTGTTAAATGCCAACTGGAGTGCAAACTTTGCAGTGCGCTTAGGCATTCAATCCTTCTATTGGTACGCTAATATTGGCATTTCTAGGGCATCCTAGGGCATTTAACGCTGTTTAAATTGATGGTTAATTATCATTTAGAGCAGATGGCATTTATGCCGTCTTGCGGGACGCTGTGGACAGCGTCCCGTTTGCATAAGCCCGAACCTTTTTCTCCTTGCGTTTCCTTCGTAGGGGACGCTGCCCACAGCGTCCCGTTTACATCGGCAACAGACATTTCGGCGGACATGAGGCGGGGTAAAAGCTCATCTATATAAAGCGGCTTGGAATAATTGCTCTCTACATCAGGCCCTAAGGCATAACCGCAGCCAAACGCCTCACGAAACACCTCGATAACTGCGTTTACGTAGCTTGCATGCGTGAAGTTCGTATTTGTGAAATGGTATTGGTATGGCATGAGCGTACACCTCATCCTTCATGCGTTAATTTGCCGTTTTAAATCGTTATAATCTTATTTGCTTTTAAATAGCCCTTTTATTCGCTGGCAATTTCAGTAAGCTATACGTTTTGGTCAGAACCCTTGCCCATGTATACAGTTTTGCCTTAAGGGCTGACTCTCCGTCGTTCTCTTGGTTTTCTTTTCGTCATAAATTGATGCCTTCCAGCTGTTGCCATTGGGTTGATGCCCTCCGACTACCATACTACTTGACTTTTTCTAATATTATAACTAAACTAATATTTAGCACAGACAAATATCACAGAAACTTAATGTCTGATGCGAAATGACAAATGCCATATGACTTACGCTTGATGACTGCTGTCAGCTGCCTGAGAGTTTACGTTTAATGGCGGCTTTCAGTTGCCCGAGGGCTTGCGCTTAATGGCACAAATATACATCAGAGAATAGCAATGAACAAAGAGGAGCAAAAAAAAATGAACAAAATTAATAGGCGTTGTTTTGTAAAAGGTTTGGGAGTTGCCGTCATGGGACTTGGGTTTTCTGGCTCGCTTACTGGTGCGCTTAGCGCTTGCACCAACACAGGCAATGGAGCTGGCTCCAGCTTAGACGAAAACAGCAGCGTTAACGGAAACGGAGCCGCTGGTGCCAAAATTGACTTCTCTAACTGGGATGCTGTTGTTAAAGCAGCCATGGGCACAACTGTCATTCATGCTGGTTATAGCGGAGACAACAGCCTTAACGAATGGATTGTTGGTCCTCTTACTAAGACAATGAAAGACAAATACGATATCACTGTAAAATACGCGAAAGACTTAGATACAACAACCTTACTTGCCGACGAGAACGCAGCCGGCGTAGCCGAAGATGGTGGCACTTTTGACACAGCCTGGGTAAACGGCATGACATTTAGGGCCCCGCAGTTGCAAGATCAATGGTTTGGGCCAATAACAGACAAGCTCCCCAACTTTAATACTTATATTGATAAGAGCGACCCATTGGTTACCAAAGACTTTACAATTTCTAACCACGGCTACGAGGCTCCATTTTCGCGCGCTCAAATTGTATTTATTAACGATAGCGCTCGCACCCCAGAAATGCCAAGGAACCCTGATGAGTTTTTATCCTTCTGCAAGAAGTACCCAGGTACTGTCACTTACCCAGTAGCCAACTTCTGGCTAGGAGCAGCCTTTATTCGCACTATTATATATAATATGCTGGGTTGGGAACAGTTTCAAACTATAGAAGCGCACTATGATGTTATAAAGAAAGAAATAGATCCTGTTCTGGAATATCTGCGTGAGCTTAACCCTTATCTTTGGAAGCAAGGAACAACCTTTCCCGCAGACCATGCTGCCCTAGAGGCAATGTTTCTTTCTGGCGAGGGCAACTTCGTGGTAACCTATGGGCAAAACGACTGTGGCATTGGCATTAAGAAGGGCTTTTACCCTAAAACCGCACAGTCATACATCTTCGATGGTGGCACCTGCGCTAATATGAGTTATTGGGCTGTTGCATACAACGCGCCCAACAAACCTGGTGCCCTTGTACTTATTAATGAAATGCTCTCGCCCGAGCTTCAACTAGAAAAAGCTATTGTTGGCGAGGGCTATGTTACCGATCTTACAAAAGTTAGCCCTGCTTTAAAAACACAATTTGAGTCTATAGATTTAGGGCCAAACAATGTTTCCAGTGCTAGTCTGCTTGCGCATGCACTTCCAGAATTCTCTGCCGATATCGAAGCCATTGTTGCAAATATTTGGAAAAGAGAAGTCTTGGGCAAGACCAACTAACATCTAGCATGCAAATATCTAGCAAGCGAGCACATAGTCAACGTGTATCTAAGCTGCGAGTATCTAAAAAGACGCGCAAGCGCTTGATAGCATACTTGCTATTATCGCCACTTCTTATTTTACTGCTCATGCTATTGGTTGGATTACTTGGCGGCATCGTGCAGTCCTTTGGCTATATACCAGAGTTTGGATTGCACGAGTTTAGCCTAAGACATTTTCTGGCTGTGCTTAGCAATGAGAATCTTCTTGCAAGTATAGGCCAAAGCCTATATGTTGCAATAGTTGCAACCATAGTAGCTACCATTTTAGCAACTGCCTTGTCCTACGCATTAGTAATTACAGGGCATAACAGAGGCGCGATCTTTGCGATAATCAAGTTCCCCATATTTTTTCCCTGGATGGTGACTGCCCTATTAATGATCGATCTTTTCTCGGGCGGAGGACTGCTAGCCAACATCTTTAAGGCGCTTGATTTTAAAGCAGGAATGGGGTTTCTCAACATAATTCTTTATTCACCCACTTGTTTGGGAATTATCTTGGCCTTTGTTTGGGCGGTAACCCCTTTTATGGCATTTTTTATTGTCACTATAATGGCCAATATCACCAATACTTTGTCTCAGGCTGCCCTCAATCTTGGAGCATCGCCGCGCAAAAGCTTCTTCTTTGTAACTTTGCCCCTTTGTTTTCCGGCAATTAAGAATGTTGCACTCATTACCTTGGTAAGTCTTTTTGCAAATTATGAGATCCCATTACTATTAGGCATGACAACACCACGAGCTCTGCCGGTAGAAATATACGCTCAACTTGAAACCTTCCCAATTGCGCGTCGCCCTGAGCTTATGGCGCTGTGTCTAATTATGTTTGCTGCATCATTGTTAATGGTGACATTATTTTATCTAGTATTCCAACGCAAGAATATCAATCTAAAAATGCCCTCAAAAAGGATTTAGCTAGTGAGAAGAACTTCCGCACACAACAAAAACACTAACGCATCTAGCCTCCAATGTCGCCATTATCCACATATTATAATGCGAGTCTATCTTTGGACTTGGCTTATCGCAATCGTTGTTCCCCTTGCCATTTTAGGCATCTGGTGCTTTCTTAATCGCTGGCCGGATCTTATTCCTTCAGCCTGGACATTACGCGGATTTCAATCTCTTCTTGCTGGTACCTATGACCTTTGGTCAATCACAGGTTTTAGCTTGCTACTATCATTAACTGTCGCTTGTCTTTCTACAGCAATTGCAACGCTTGCGGCACGTGCATTTTGTTTTTATGAGTTTGTTGGCAAAGGCGTTGTACACGTGGTAACCATGTTGCCAATTATTGTCCCTGTCACAGTTTTTGCCATGGGAGTTCACATTCTATTTATAAGGATGCACATTAACAACTCTGTCTGGGCAGTTTTGCTTGTGCAATTACTATGCGTTATCCCCTTTTCTGTTAAGATAATGATCGATGTGACTCAAGCAGCAGGGAACCGTTACGAACAACAAGCACATATGCTTGGTGCCGGATGCGTCAGAGCATTTATTAGCGGCTCTTTGCCAGTCATTGCCCCAGGCATTGTTTCTTCTATTGCAATAGCATTTGTCATGTCGTCTTCGCAGTATTTTCTTACCATGCTTATGGGTGGCGGTCGCATTGAAACCCTTGCAACATTGCTCATGCCCCTGATTATTAGTTCTGAGCGCGCGCTATCATCTGTTTATAGCATGTTCTTCATTGCCATAAACGCTCTTGTTTTTCTAATGCTTCAGCTATTGGCTAATAAACTTGCCAAGCAAAGCGGACAGAATCTGGGGGTATAACACAATGTCACTTAGAATATGCGATTTAAACGTAAGTCTTAGCAACAAGAAGATTTTGCACGATATCAATCTTTATGTTGAGAAAAACGAATTCTTTGCTCTGTTTGGTGCGTCTGGATGCGGCAAGACCACCTTGCTTAAAACGCTTGCCGGCTTGGTTGATGAAGATGCAGGCGACATCTTCCTTGGCGACAAGAGGATTAATAATATGCCACCGCATCTACGTAAAATGACTCTTGTGTTTCAGGATTTACGTCTTTTTCCGCATCTTAACGCATTAGATAACATTGCCTTTCCTCTGAAGATGATAGGCATTAGCAAGAAAGAACGTCATCGTCAAGCAAATGAAATGCTTGATTCTGTAAGTTTGTCTGGTTTTGGCAACCGTAGAATTAACGAAATGAGCGGCGGGCAACAACAAAGAGTGGCGCTAGCCCGCGCGATAATTGCACAACCAGAAGTGCTTCTGTTAGATGAACCGCTATCAAGTTTAGACGAAGCACTAAGAGAAGAGATGCGCGCCTTACTTCTAAACCTGCATAATGAGTACAAGATGACAACTGTTCTTGTAACACATGACCGCCATGAAGCCTGCGAACTATCAGACAGAATGGCCGCAATTGCAGATGGACGCATACTAAAAGTTGGCGAGCCTGCAGAAGTTTTTAATTATCTGGCGGCTCAAACTTGTGGTGCAAACACTATAAAGCATTGCCAAGACGCTTATAAAACTTAAAAAGACAGGTGATTTTTCTATAAATAAGCTAGCTTGCTAGTATAAGTATATAGTTATTTATTCTCTTACTTACATATAACTATGCTATTAAATATATGCCATTAAGAGATAGCGCAAAAAACGAACTGACGAGCGAGCGAACGCACGAAAAGAAGTGCGCGCATAACGATTAAACAAGCTTTAATAAGAAATTTAAGCCGCCGTAAGGCGACGGAATGGAGAAGCAGTGCAACACTCTTATTACAATGTTATAGTAGACTCAGATGCTGGCGAACACATAATCTTTAATACCTTGCGCGGCTGTCTTGCCGTAATGAATGATGCCGCGCTTGCTTCATACAAAGACTTAGATGGCTGTTATCTTAATGAGCTTGCAAATGCAGGTTTTATACTAGAAGATGCAGAAAGCGAAGCGCTTCTTCAGGAGCAAGCCTTTGCGGCTGACAAAGAGGTTAGCGACTGGATGGCAATTAGCCTCGCGCCAACTTTAGCCTGCAACTACGAGTGTCCCTATTGCTACGAGCAAAACCATACAAAAAACGAGGTAATAAGCGACGATGTTATTAATGGCGTCTTTCGGTTGGTAGACAAATGCTGGCAGCGCGATCACTTTAAGTCATTTGAGCTTGCTTGGTATGGGGGCGAACCAACATTATGTCTGGATGTTATAGAAAAAGTTAGCAGCTATCTAAAGTCTTATTGCAATAAGAGAAATATCAAATTTGACTCTACGGCACTATCAAATGCTGGTAATATTGCCAAGAAAACAGCCGAGCGCCTAGCGGCTTGCGGCGTAACTCGCTGTCTGCCAACAATAGATGGCCTAAGGGATTTACACAACCGCCGACGCTTGGCTCGCGACCGAGGCGACTCATTTGCAAGAACACTTGATGGCATAAAAAACTTGCGCAACGCTGGTGTCGAAGTTGGGGTAGCGCACAATCTAGATCGCAATTCCGTTGCCGATTTTTGGCAGCTGCGAAAAGATCTACATGCCAATGGCTTAGACATCTTTCCCAGTTTAATGAAAGATTACCGAGGCGACTTTGGTTGCGGAAGCTTTGCCAAGCCAGACTTTAACCTCTTCACTCGCGAAGATTACGCATGGCAAGTTCATGAGTTCTTCTCTAAAACTCCTTTTACTGTAGACGCACTTTCGCTCATGTTAAGACCCGTACGTAATTTTTGTCGCGGTCAGTTAAAAAACTATTATGTTATCGCACCATCTGGTGACGTTGTACGTTGTGAGGGAAGAATTGGCAATAGTGAACATCGATTATTTAATGTTATAGAAGACTTTGATATTTCTAAAATTCAATCTCCTTCTTATAATCCCGTTCGGGACAGCACATGTCGTAAATGCCCTGTTCTGCCCTTATGCAAGGGACAGTGCGCCTGGGATCGCGCAACGCTTGACGATGGCTGCCATATCTTAAAGTACACAATCGGCGCTTATGTTAAAGATTATCGCAACTGTTTTAATGAGGCATCTGGTGCTTTAACAGTGCTTGTTGACTCACGTGACCCCATAGAGTTCTTTGCGCAGCCATTTGTTTGCGATTATCCAGGCGAAAGCGTCTTTGCAGGAACATTGTCTTACAAAGATGAGGAAGATAATAGCTTAACAATCACCAAAACGCGATACAGAGCAAAGGTAAAGCGACGTACATAAACCCCTTTTCCTGTTATACTTAGCTTATGAGCCAACGACTACTAAAAATATATGACATAAATCTGCTCAAGTTTACGCCTGGTAAGGATTCAGATGGAAACTTTGTTTGTCATATTAACAAGATCTACGATGATGAGCGCTGGCGACTACCCCTAGATTTGGAACTTAGTGACACCGGTCTTGCGTCATGGCTAAAAAGGCGAGGCATACCTCGCAACCGCGCCTACGTGCAAAATCTTTTGAGCAAAATGGGCTTGAACATTAAAGACACTATGGGTGTCATTGATATTTGCTATGGCTTAAGCTTAAATGATAGCTTTTGGGTAACGCCAAGTATTTTCGAGCGCAGCTTTGCGGAATGCAATCTTTACGACAACGCTTTTGATGAGTTTGTTGCCGAAGTCGCCTTTAGTGGCTTGGGAGATTTCACAAAGCCATTCCCACGCACCTCGCCAGAGTTTACTACTGGCGGCATGTTGGCCAAAGCATGGCGCCGATGTGACAACGGAATCTTTCTTTACAAATCCGGCACCTCCGGTTTTGCCAACGCCGGCAAAGAGCCTTACAGTGAATACTACAGCGCTCAAATTGCTAGCATGCTAGGGTTTAAACATACTTTTTATGACTTAGAACTTTGGAAAGACATGCTTTGTTCAACATGTAAACTTTGGACCGATATCAACACAGCATTTATTCCAATTGGACACATTATAAAAACAGGCAGCTGGGATGCTGTTGTGGATTTTTATAGCAACCGTGGTGCGCAATTTATTTCTGGCCTTAAAGAGATGCTCATCTTTGATGCTATTGTCATAAACGAAGATAGGCATTATGGTAACTTTGGTGTTCTTCTTAACAGCCAGACAAATGAGATTATCGCACCTGCACCAATCTTTGACAACGGACTCTCTTTGCTTTGGAGCGAGATGGAATCTGACATCGCAAACTATTCTGAAGCAATAAGGGTTCGTCTTCCCAAAGCCTACGACAACTACATTGGCGCAGCGCAGCGCTTTATGACCGATACCGACAAAGAAAACCTCAGAAAACTGAGGGGATTTAGATTCACACGTCACCCTGAGCATAATCTGAGCGAGGAAAGACTTAGCTGCTTAGAACAAATGATTCAAGGACAAGTAGAGAAATTACTGCGATAATCTAAGTGGAACAAAAGGACAACAACAAAGAGAGCGAATTTAACTATGGAAAAAATTACAACTGCGGAAGCTACTACTCTTGCAACAGCCTTTGCGCCAAGCACAACTCCTTTGGTTGGCATCATCATGGGGTCAGAAAGCGATTTTGATATTATGCTAGCATGCGAGCAACAGCTTGAGGAGTTAGGTGTTTCTTATGAGCGAGTAATTGCTAGCGCTCATCGCAAGCCAACTGTCGTACAAAAGTGGTCTACCTCGGCCGTCGATCGCGGCATTAGAGTAATAATTGCCGCTGCTGGCAAGGCGGCACATTTAGCTGGAGTGGTTGCCGCTTATACACCTTTGCCGGTTATTGCCGTGCCCATGAAGACGTCTGACCTTGGTGGACTTGACTCTTTGCTTAGCATGGTACAAATGCCTACCGGCGTTCCTGTAGCAACCGTGGCAATAAATGGCGCAAAAAATGCTGCGATCTTGGCAACACAGATACTTGGTACAGGCAATCCGGAGTATTTACAAAAAATCGTCGCTCTAAAGCACAAGATGGAAAATAGCTAATACAAATGCTTTCTCGTCAATCATCGGCTATCCCCAATTGAACAGCTGCCGCACTTGCGACTTCCTGCAACTCATCGCTAGAATGAACCAGCAGCTTGCGATAGATGCTTCTAGTATGGGTTTTTACAGTGTCCTTAGAAACACAAAGCACATCACCTATGTCTTTTCTTTTTTGCTCGGCAATAAGACATAGCAAGACATCAGTCTCGCGCTTTGTTAGGCCATATTCGGCGCTAAGAAAATTACATATCTCTACCGAACGCTCCTTACGGTTATCTGTGTGATAAGGTCTTGACGTCCCCCATCCAAATTGAATGTTGCGACTGCTCGTCATTACCAGTGCGGTCGCAAGTAAAAATATAGCCATAAGACCACCACACGCTGCGATATTCTCGACATTATTTATAACAATAAACATGCTTGCCAGTGCTCCAAGAATGGTTCCTGCACTAAGCACCGCACCAGGAAATGACGCTATCCAAGTTGCGGGTAGACCATCATTTTTTATTAGATAGGCGCCCAGACTCCAAAGAACCATGTCTAAAACAAGATAGCCCGCCCATGCTAAAAGCCCTCCCAACTGCAGGGCATTAGGCAGCAACAGCAAGCAAGCAAACCCCAGCGCCATAAACGGAAATCCCAGCTTGTACAAAAGCTGGTTGTAGTCAAGTTTCAGAAATAGCATAACTGCACCCAAAAGAAGAAGCGCAAGTAGGCGACTGCCGGTTCCAACCAACCAGCCTGAATCCAGCGAGCACAAAAGAAGCATGCCACCGCTCATGGCTCCAAAGGCAATTCCTTGAATAAATGATGTTGATAAAAACTTCCATGGTATGAACAATTTGTTCTTTATGCCATGCGAATAATAACCAGAGCAGGTGATTGTCTTTGTCGTTAGCCAATAAAACAAGTACAAAAAAGCCGGAAGCACAAGCGCGGCGACCAGCCAAATCATCCAAGGGAGTTGTGTGAGTACTAAAACAACTAGCATTGCGATGAAAAGCCCAATTGCGGTAATAAATAAGGTCTGGTTAGCGCCAACATAGCCAAAAACTCTGTCTATTTCTATACGAAAGAGCGAAACGCCTACGCCTACAAGTATAGATCTGATGACAAGAATCGCCAGGCTGCCCTCAGGATTATCTAAAAATAAACCGATTCCCCAAAGCGCGTGCAAAACAGCGCCAGAAAACATTAGCAGTATGATGCACGATTGATAGCCCTTAGACTTAAAGACAATGCGTGTTCGCTTAAACCAGAAGGCAATAAAACCAGAAACAAGAGTCATCACAACAAGTGGACCAAACCAAATTACATATATCTGCCATTGCGCATAAGGTGCCGATGCATCGCCTAGCAAGCCACCAAAAATGGCTGTTGGTTCTTGAAAGACCGACATCATCCAAACCCAATAGGTGCTATAACAAAGTATTATCCAGATTCTTTGTTTAAGTGTCCTTACAATATTACTTGCAGTTTGTTTGCGATCAAAGGTAGAACGAATAAACCAGAGGCTTTCACGGGGCACGGCTTCCTCCTTTTAACAACCCCGTGATTATAACATATCGCAATAAAGAACAATCTGGTGCCAGCCGCAGAGCATCGTAGCGCTCTGTAGTGCGCCGTAGCGGTGTGTCGTAGCGCACTTTAACGCCAGCTGACACCAGATTTTAGCCGGATTTGCCCACAGCACTAACAGGTTTGCAAATCGAAGAGGTTAACTGCGCACTTCTTTCTGCATTTTTCTGTGTACTGCTTAGTTATTCTGTGGGCTTTTGTGCACATCTTAGCTTTTGTGTACTTCTAAGTTTTTGTGTGCATCTTAGCTTTTCTTACAATTAGGCCTCATTTGCCAAGTACTTCCCTGTAACATAGCCAAACGTCAAGCAAGTAGAACCAAGATTGTGACCAGGAAAGTGCGTCGAATAGCAGTTGTTGTACATATCTCCAACCATAGAGCCAAGGCAATATAAGCCATCGATGACCTCATCGTTTTCGTTTTGTACTTGCAGCTTATCATTGCATCTGACGCCACCTGTAGTGGTAAGAAACCATGGCGTGCATTTAATTCCATAAAATGGTCCGCTCTTTATTGGCAAAAGCAACTCTTTGCGTTTATCAAAATCGTCATCTTTGCCAGCGTCACAAAAGCCATTGTAGCGCTCGATGCTAGCCTTTGCCTGATCTGCGGGAAGTCCAAGTTGCTTAATAAGTCCCTCAATTGTATCGTCACGAACCATGCGCACCTCAAGCGCTCCGGAACCATTCATGTCTATAGTTCCAGAGCTGGCGACAATCTCATCCCAATACGCTATAACTTCTTGCTCGTTTTCGAAGACCTTTGGGCCATCTACATATCGGTGGTTCTGCCATTGAGGTTCAGAAGCATACGCTGTATCCCAAATCGCAAAACCACAATTGCCTTTTTCGTGCATCAAACTTAAGCCACCATGAGAGATAACATTATCCTCGTTTGTGTATCGCATGCCATCGGTGTTAAGCATTAGCCCCTGAAACGCTCTTACCTGTCTGGTAATGCTTCGCCACTGAAAACAAAAAATCATCGGAGCCGGTGTTGCGCTGCGATCTGTTGCGGCACCTGCCCAATACGCCATCTTGTGCCCAGACCCTTCCCAAATGCCACCATTAGCTTTACCAGGTACCCAAGGGATAAGCGCCTTCATCATCTCTTCATCGGTACCAAAATCGCCAGTGGCTAAAACAACGCCTTTTTTGCCATTAAACTGTATGTATTCTCCCGACTCATCTATACCAACAACACCAACTACCCTCTGACCTTCTTTAACCAACTGTTCAGCCGTAAACTGATATCTAATGTCTACGCCTGCATCTACACAATAGGCTGCAACATTGTCACAAACATCTTGTTGAGGATTGTCGTCTGGACCTTTACCATTTGGGCCATCTAAAAACTCATGGGTGCCTGGAAACTCGCCATTAATATTTTCCGGGTCTTCATACCAATGTTCCATAACTGGCGTAAGATCGCTTCCGCCAACGCTGCTGGCGCTTTTCATGCGCTCCATTAGCCAGTTCATGGCCTCACTGCTCTTGTGGTAATGCAGCATCCATTTGTTGCCATCTATACGGTATGAGTGATAGCCCATCATACGCTTGTAAACTTGCCCAATCTCTATAGAGTATTCTTTCTCTTTTGTAAGCTCGGTGTTCATAGCAAAAATTGAGCCGCCTCTTCCAATGACCTTGCTCATTCTTTCTAACAAGACCACTTTTGCGCCAGACTCAGCCGCAGAAAGTGCACAAATAAGCCCACTAAACCCTGCGCCTACTATAACCACATCTGCCTCTACTGTTTCTTTTATAGCGCTTTTTGCAATAGGTGTTGGCGCCACCATGAAGGCCGGCTTGCCATTAGAAGCAAGCGCCGAACCACTGGTTGTACTGCCGGACGCACTGGTGTTGCCACTACCTGTTGTTGATGCAGAGCCAGTGTCATCTTTTGGCGAGCAAGCAAACAGACCACTTGAAGCAACTAGTGCACCTACGCCTGCGGCTCCAATTAGAAAGCTTCGCCTGTTAATCTCCGCGGCGTTTTTCTCACTTTTCTCACTAGTCAATTCTTCGTGTTTTACCTCCTTTGCCATCATCTCATTCGCAACCATGCCACTTACTTTTGTCTCTTGTTTCATTAGTGCTTTCCTCTCAAAATTACTACTCTTAAAATTACTTACTTCTCCCTGCTGCGCCTTGCGTTATGCAACTTTATATAAAAGTGCTTGGCATCAAGTTGTGCTACAAAAACTTGTGTCACAAACAGTCCTGCCACAACAAGTCCTGTTGCAAACAGCCATGCCACAACAAGTCCTGTTGCAAACAGTCCTTCGTAAACAGTCATATCACAAACAAGACCTTTGCGCAAAGGCAGCCTAAACATATTAAATGATACATGAGATATTGCATTTATTCATCCCCTTTTTAAGACATTTTATGCTCGTTGCGTTTTTCACCCCCAATGGGTGAGACTACTACACCAATGTCTTCTTTTAAGCTTGCCCGAGTATCATGTAATTTGCTGTTATTTTAATTATCCGTAATTGTGTTGCGCGTCGGCTGCCGCATCATTATACTAACAGCATCTTAAATGCAGCTACAGTTAGCAGCTAGTTGCAATCAGAAGAAGCAGAAGAAAAGGAAGAGAAAGAAGAAGCAAAAAGCAGTGCAATAGAAAAAGACTAATAGTTAAGGTTGCATTTTATCGCTGCATGGCAAATTTAATGGTTGCATACCTTTGCCCAAATGTTTAAAGTTGCACAACCGCTTGCGAAAGCATTATCGATAGCTCTCTAAAAAGCTATTTCTTGCATCTGTAGCAGCCAGTGTCTTGCCATTAAGAAAAATGTCTCATCTGCAATAGCTCCAGGAACAAACATACAATCACCCGCCTTGGTTGTAATTATTGTGCATCGTCCTTGTTTATGCCATTGTATATGCCACTATTTACGCCCATATATTTGCGCCACTGTTTACACTGAGCTTGTTATACTAATAAATATGCTCAAGATTTGCGTTTGCATAGGCATCTATGTCTAAAGAAGCTATATTTCTTTTGCAGTAACGTTCCAGCGCAACTAAGGCAATCATAGCTGCGTTGTCGGTGCAAAGTTCTTTTGGTGGATAAACAACGACAATTTCGTCTTTAGCCATTGCGGTTTCGTATGCTTTACATAACTCGACATTTGCGGCAACTCCACCACCAGTACAAAAAAACTTAGAGCCGGTTTCTTTGCAAGCGCGAACCGCTTTAGCAACCTGAACATCTATGACAGCTTTCTGAAATGATGCGGCAACATCTGACATTGCCTTCGTAGCTTCTATCGTATCGCCAGTAAGCTCGCTTGAATGTTCGCGTATCCAAGTTATTACGGCAGTTTTCAGACCACTAAGCGAAAAGTCGTAACCATTACCGTGTAGCAGGGCTCGTGGAAAATCAATGGCATCTGCATTGCCTTGGGTGGCCAATTTAGCAATAATGGGGCCTCCGGGATATCCAAGCCCAAGCGCCTTTGCCACTTTATCGAAGGCCTCCCCCGCCGCATCATCTAAAGTGCGCCCAAGAATATGGTAGTTGCCCCAATCACGAACATGCACCAACATGGTTGTACCCCCGCTTAATAGCGAGACCACAAATGGTGGTCTGATTTGTGCATCAGTACCATTATTAGGCTTTGTTTGCGTATGTGATTTTGCTAGCTTATTAGCATAAATATGACCTTCAAGATGGTTCACAACAACAAGTGGCTTATCTGCTGCCCAACAAAGTCCCTTGGCAAATGCCACCCCAACCACTAGCGCCCCAATCAAACCAGGGGCATAGGTTACAGCAACTGCATCCAGATTTTTGATGTCTAGTGCGGCATCTTTTAATGCGGCATCAACAACATCAACGATTGCCTCGGTGTGTTTGCGCGAAGCGATTTCTGGCACTACTCCGCCAAAACGAGAATGAAAGTCTACCTGTGAAGCAATTATGTTGGCTTGAATCTCTGCATTGCCATTAATAACAGCTGCGGCGGTTTCGTCGCAAGATGTCTCTATGGCCAGCAATAATGGCGAGGTTTGCGACAGCATGTTATTTTTTAAACCATTAATCAGACTCGCATTTTTAGAAACGCACGTTTGCGCATAAGCTGTAGATATGGGCAAAGTACAGGTCATGATTAAAGCATCCTCGCGCTGTCCGCCTTGCTCTAGCGGCGGGAAGTATGACGGGCGAGCGCCTATAACCTTCATGCCTAAACTGGCATATAGTGCCTGTGCGGCAACATTAGATGCACGTACTTCTAATGACATGCTTGTTGCAGCCAACGACATAGCATCCTCTGCAAGCTGCAGCAAAAGCTTGCTTGCAATGCCACGACGCCTAAAGTCACTGGCAACGGCAACACGAAAGACCTGCAAATTGGCATCGATAATCTGCCCGCCAGCATAAGCCACTGGTGCTCCTTTTGCACAAGCAACCCAAAAACAACGATCTGCGTGCAACAACTCATCTGCAAGCATGTTCATGTTCCAACTTGCATGTGGAGCCACAAATGTATCTGCCTCTAAAGCGGCAATGCTTCGGATGTCGTTTCTTGCCATAGGGCGATATGTGATTTCTTTTGTATAAGCTGATGCGCAATCTTGGGCATCACGCGTTGGCGCATGGCTTAAGGCGCTTAGCGGGGAGCAATCTTGCATGTTGCGCATCTGAGCATGGTTTAGGGTACTCTGCGGGGAGCAATCTTGCATGTTGCGCATCTGAGCATGGTTTAGGGAACTTAGCGGGGAGCAATCCCGAGCATCAGATATTGGCTCACAACCTTGAAGCTCACGAATTGTTGTGCTAACTTCTGCCCCAATTGTTGCCAGCCGCTTACGCTCGTTTTCTTCTGCATCGCTTAAGCGCGTGTAAATTGGTAGCACTGTTGCCGCATTGCCGTTTCCTTGTGTACCTAAAAGCATGGCATCCATAAAAGCATAAAGAATTCCGGTACCCGTAATATGCCAAGTCTGTTCTGGTAAAACCTTAAAACAAGCATCAAAAAACTCAGAAGCATATTTGCGCAAGCCATCGCCTAAAAGCTGTAGCCGCTCGCTGCCACTGCCTAAAAGCTGTAGCCGCTCATTGTTGCCACATAAGCTCTGTAGCTGCTCTGTGTCACTGTCTAAGAGCAGCTGCCGCTCACTGCCATCGCCTTTTGCGTTGCTCACGTTATTAGCGCTGCCTGCCGCCCATACACGCCAAGACTTAGCCACAGCTGCCGCCTTTGCCACTGTATGTTGATCTTTTCGTAGCACACCAGTGTCACTAAGCACATACCGTGCCGGATAAACCTCGCCACGCATGGCATCGGCAATAACGCCCACAGTGCCGCGAACGTTTGCTTGCCAAGCACTCCACGCTAAAGCGTCCAATGAACTTACGCCATAAAGCGGCACGCCCAGACCATAGGCAATACCCTTTGCTGTTGCCACAGCAATGCGCACGCCTGTAAACGATCCTGGTCCTAAACCACACACCACAGCGCTTATCTGTTTGGCACAAAGCCCATACTTGCCAAGAAGCCTGTCTATAGCAGGCATCAGTCTGACATTTGCCTCGCGCCTGGCTTCAATTTGCATGCTAACTTCAGAGTTTAGCAGCGATCCTGCCAAACCTATTGCCAAAATATCACTAGCAGTATCTAATGCTAGTACTAATTTATGTTCACTTAATAGCTTATTAGTCATAATACTTAATTTCTGTCATATATCTATTTTCTGTAATACATCATTAAAGACACTATCTGTTGCAAACTCCATTTAATTTGTAAGTATGCTATCAACTAAGAGTCGCTCGCCACCGCTCTAAGGTGCACCTGCTGTTTTCTCCAACTGCCAACACATTCAGTTTCCTTGTCG
>JAIRQA010000022.1 GCA_031256715.1 Coriobacteriales bacterium
ATGCTTTTTTCAGGAGTAGAAGTAGAGTCGCGCATGGTACGATATTACCCTTATGGCGCATTAGGCGCTCATGTCTTAGGTTATACAGGACCTGTAACCCAAGATGTCTTAGACGCACAGACTAAAGATGATAATACTCAGTATGAACATGGCGACAGTATGGGCAAGGACGGTGCCGAGTTAAGTTTTGAGGGAATCTTGCAAGGCATGCATGGAGAGCGAGTTTACCGCGTAGACGTAGAGGGGAACACAATTGGTATTATTTCCGAAAGCGAACCTGTTGCCGGTGGTGATGTTTGCCTAACCATTGACGCCAAGCTTCAGCAACAAACAGATCGCATCATTTCCGAGATTATCACTGCGGCGCGTCAAGGCAATGACCCCGATGCTGACTCTGGTGCTTTACTGGTAATGGATGTGCCAACAGGCGGTATTCTTGCCATGTCCAGCTTTCCTAGCTTTACGCCATCTGACCTTTCGGGTGGGATTTCTGAAGAGCTTTGGGCACAGCTGATGAGCAAAGACTCAAAATATCCTCTAAGTAACCGCGCCATAGCCGGTGTTTATCCAGCTGCTTCAACTTTTAAGCCCTTTATTTCTATGGTAGCTCAGCAAAACGAATTTGTTAAAGAGGACACATACCACGAGTGCACTGGCTTTTGGGACCCCTATGGTGAACAGTGGGGACAACGTTGCTGGAGCTACCCATATGGTCATGGCACTTTAGGGCTAGAGGATGCCATTAAAATGTCTTGTGATGTTTATTTTTATAATATTGGCGCACAGTTTTACGAAAAGTGGAGCGCTCAGCCAGAAGATTCTCGCGACAACCTCCTACAGAAAGGCTTGTCAGATTGGGGCTTCTCTAAACGTTCAGGAATAGATCTGCCTGGAGAGTCGCCTGGTCGTCTTCCAGATTCTGAATGGAAGTGGCAGACGTTTGCCGACACTCCCGAAGATGCCATGTGGCAACCTGGAGACATGAGCAATATGTGTATAGGTCAAGGTGACTTATTAGTTACGCCATTGCAATTGGTAAACGCCTATAGCGCCATTGCCCGTGGCTACTTTATTAAACCACACATTTTTCATAGTGTTGTAGATAAGGACGGCAACACGATAGTTGAACATAAGGTGCAAAAATCTGATGAGCAGCCTCCATTTAAGCCAGAATATCGCGCACGTGTAATTGATGGATTAAAACGTGTTGTTCAGCGCGAAGGTGTCTTTAATGATCTTCCTGTAGAGATGGCAGGAAAAACAGGCACAGGCGAACAAGCGGGTAAAGGTTTATTGTCATGGTTTGTAGGTTATGCTCCGGTAGACGATCCACAATACTGTGTGGCTTGCGTTATCGAGCAAGGCGGTAGCGGTAGCGGTACAGCCATGCCTGCTGTGCATCACACGCTGGCTTACATCTATGATGTAGAGCTTGGACCGATAGTTGCTGGCGCAAACACGGCAGAGCGTTAATGGTCGGTTTTTGTCGTTGCGAATCGGCGGAATGGAGACAACAATGACATCTAAGGGAGATTTAAGGTGCCGGTAAGTCCAAAAATGCAAACTGGAATGCACGCCCGAGTGGGTGCTGGCTCTATGAGCGCCAGCCGCGTAGGTGCCGGGCAGCGCTCGCTTGTGCGGCGTTTTTTGCATCAAGCTAACTTACCTTTGATACTCGTTGTTGGCCTCTTAACGTCTTACGGATTGCTTGTAGTAAATGTTGCTATTGTTGGCAGTGCAGACTACGCGTTTTCTAAGCAGCTTTTTGGCGTAGGAATTGGCATGGTTTTGCTGGTCTTGCTCTGGATATTTGACTATCGCAAACTCGCACCTTTCATGATTCCGCTATTAATTATTGATGTTATTTTGCTACTTTCGCCCATGATTCCCGGAGTTGGCCTTTCTGTTAATGGCGCTCGCAGCTGGGTTGTGATTTTTGGTCAGCAGTTTCAGCCTGGCGAACCGGCAAAGATTATCACTATTGTTTATCTTGCGGCAATGGTCTCGCGCTATCAGGGCAAAATAAACTCTGGTCGCGAATATATTAAGGTTTTGGCATTAAGTCTGATTCCTGTGGCGGGCATCATGACACAACCAGATCTTGGCAGTGGCATGGTATTATTTGTTATTGCTATGGTGATTCTTTTTACGGGTGGGGCCAATCGCAAGTGGCTATTATTAACTATTGCTATTATAATAGCTATGATTGTAAGTGTCTTGGCCTTTGATTCAGCTCTAGATGACTATTTTGGCTATGATGTTTTACTTAAGGACTATCAGAAGAACCGACTTCTGGTATTCTTAGATGAGAACTTAGATCCCGATGGCGCAGGATATAATCTAAAGCAGGCCAAGATTGCCATTGGCTCGGGCGGCTTTATGGGCAAAGGCATTGGTAATGCCACTCAATCTGGTTTAGGATTTTTACCAGAGGCACCCACAGACTTTATATTCTGTGTTTTAGCAGAGACCTTTGGCTTTGTTGGCAGTGTGGCTCTAATAGTACTTTATACCGCGCTTTTGCTCTTAACATTAAGAGTTGCCATAATGGTAAATGACCGTTTTGGGACACTAATTGCAACAGGAACTATTGGCATGTGGTTATTCCAGATATTCGAAAACATTGGCATGGACTGTGGTCTGATGCCTATAACCGGAATCCCTTTGCCGTTTATGAGCTACGGGTCGTCTTTTATGGTGGTAAACTTTATGGCGCTGGGTTTGATCTTCTCTATATACAGAAAACGTGACGAGAAATAAGCAGGAAGTAAGCAAGAAGTAAGCAGGAATCTAAGCAAAAGTAAGCGAAAAGTAAACGTAAAGTAATTAGGAGTGACAAAAAGTTATGGCAAAGAAAAAAAACATATTCTCGTACCTGCCACTGAATCTGCGACAGGTAAATCGCATAAGTGGCGCTATTGGTGGCAATGCCAACAAAGAGATGAATGTCTTGTTGTTAGTAGACAAAACCGCTGATCAAGCACTTCTAGATTATGCGCAAAAGCAGCTTTTGCCTTTGTCGCAAAATGTGAGCGTAGATGTTGTTGCCTATAGCGATTCGCGCCCTAAGCTTAAACGCGATGCCGATTTAACCTTAATTATTGCAGGCAATAGTTCGCACACATCTACACTTGTGACCTATGCTCATGAGTTTGAACTTGATTGGGCTGCCATTGTTTGCAATCCTTCTGTTTTAACAGATGGCTTGGCAACCGAGGAAGCAAAGACTATTGCCGAGCGCATCATTCCTTTTTTTGTAGAGAAGGAGCAAAGCGAAAGCGAAAAAAATACGCTGTTGGCTCTTGAAGCTGTTTTTAAGGAGCTTGCAAGTATTTTAGCCCGCAAGTTGCCGCAAACACGACTTGCGCTTGGACGGGCATGGCCGTTTGCGCGTGCAGAGATTGCTCAGGAACTTATTCGTTCGGTGGCATTTCAAAATGCTATGATTGCCGCAGCATTCTTTATTCCTGCAGCAGACATGCCGGTGCTTACCGCAAACCAATGCCGTATGCTTTTGCAGTTATCCCAACTTTATGGCTTAGAGCTTGGCAATGAACGACTTAAAGAGGTTGGCGCATTGATAGTGTCTGCTTTTGGCGCGCGCACCTTAGCTCGCATGTTGGTGTCTAGATTGGGCTGGTTTGCTTGGGCAATGCGAGCGTCTGTGGCATGGTCTACCACATTTGCTATTGGTCAGGCAGGTATTGCCTTTTATAGTCATGGCGGCAAGCTTAAAATACCTGATTTTCAAGGTTTAAAGAATTTTCCGTTAAGCTTTAAGTCATCTATTGCTCAGAAACCAAGTTGTGAGCTATCCAATTTACAAGCGTCAATTACTAAGTCAGATTAAGGTCATTATCATATGGCACATTCACTATATTCGCGCATCGAACCGCTTTTTTCACTTGTCGAGAAGCCCTCGCGCTATCTTGGGAATGAGTATCAGCACTGTACTAATCTAGTCATTGCCAACCAACGTGACAACAATACTAATCAGGATAAAAAAGGTGACGCTAGCGTTTACGATATTGTCTTTTGTTATCCTGATACCTATGAAATTGGGCAAGCAAACCAAGGCATTGCCATTCTTGCTGCCTGCGCCAATAAGCTTGACGATGTTAATGTAAAGCGAACTTTTCTTCCGTGGCTAGATATGAGCGAGCTTTTACGCGAGCATAATATCCCATTGTTTTCTTTAGAGGATTACATGCCAATAAAAATGGCTGATATGATTGCAATCACCTTACCGCACGAGTTGGCTGCAACAAATGTCTTAGAACTTATAGATTTAGCTGGAGTTGCTTTGCGTGCAGCTGACCGCAAAGAAGACGACCCTATTATTATTGGCGGAGGTCCTGTTGCCTTTAACCCTGAACCGTTGGCCGATTTCTTTGATGTTTTTGGCATTGGCGAGGGCGAAGACCTTATTTTAGAGGTTATAGAAACTGACCGCTATATGCGTGACTCAGGTGCCAGCAGGATTGAACGTATTCAAAAGCTGGCAGGAATTCCTGGTATCTATGTGCCATCATTTTCTCTACATTCTGCAGACTTTAAAAAGCATGCGCTAAATGCCAAGGGTCAAATTGTAAAGCGTATTGTAGATGACTTTAATTCTACTCCTGTGTTAATATCACCTAAAGTGCCTTATGCCGAGGTTGCACATGACCGTTTAACTGTCGAAATTCTGCGTGGTTGCACTCGCGGCTGTCGCTTTTGTCAGGCTGGCATGACATCCAGACCTGTTCGCGAGCGCACAGCCGATAGTATTCTTGCGGCAGTATCTGATGGCTTAAAAAATACAGGCTATGATGAGGTTTCATTAACATCATTGTCGTCTACAGATCACTCGCAAATTAATGCAATATTGCGGCGTTTACAGCATCTTGTTTGCGATAGTGACATCAGTATTTCGTTACCATCGCAAAGGCTAGATGCTTTTGGTGTCTTTCTTGCTCAGATTGTCGAGGGAGGAGCCAGAAAGACTGGCTTAACATTTGCGCCAGAGGCAGCTACGCAGCGCCTTCGCGATGTAATAAATAAAAATGTTACTGATGCCAATCTTTTGGATGCTATACAGTCGGCATTCTTGGCTGGCTGGCGACGTTGCAAGCTCTATTTTATGATAGGACTTCCCACAGAAACTGATGAGGATATCGTAGCCATTGCTACATTGGTAAATCAGGCATATGCATGTGCTAAAGATTCTGTCCCGGAAAAGCAACGTGGTCAGGTGCGCATTAGTGTTAGTGTCGCCGTCTTTGTTCCTAAGGCACAGACACCTTTTCAGTGGTGTGGGCAGCTGGCACGCAGTGAGGTGCAACGCCGCATTGCGCTACTTAGAAACAGCGGTTTGCATAAGGGCATCGATCTTCATTGGCATGACCCGTCTACATCGTTGATAGAAGCAGCACTAAGTAGAGGGGGCCGTCAGATAGGTTCTTTAATAGAGGCGGCATGGCGCCTTGGAGCAAAATTTGACGCTTGGACTGAGCAATTTTCGTTAGCAATTTGGGAACAGGCGGCAACAGATATTGGTGTTTCTCTTGATGCTTTGGCAACTCGCGACTTTGCAATAGATGAACCATTGCCATGGGATCATATTTCTGCAGGCGTTTCTAAAGAGTATCTTGCTAGTGAAATGCTTTGTGCCACGAAGGCACAAACACAGGTGGATTGTTCTTTTAGCTACTGCTCTTCTTGCGGTGTCTGTTCAGATTTGGGTGTAAGAGTGCGTTTGGCAGGAAAACGCTGTGCTTAATGTGCTTAAAGAGACAATCAGGAGGCATTTATTGTGAACGACATGACATTTAGGTTGCGCATCGAGTTCGCAAAAATTGGCAGACTTGCGTATCTTTCGCATTTGGAAGTGGTACGCGCCGTCGAGCGTAACATACGCCGCGCCGGCTTGCCTTATCATACTAGCCAAGGTTTTAACCGTCATATGCGGCATGCGTTTGGGCCTGCCTTACCTGTAGGCACAGCTGGACTGCATGAGTTTTTAGATGTCTGGCTTAAGTCATATGTGCCACCAGATAAAGCACTGCTTGCCTTGCAGCAGGCATCAAGCAAGGAGTTGCCAATACTGGGATTGTGCTATATTTCACAGTCTCTGCCGTCTTTACAAATGTCGCATACATTACACGATTATAATATTAAGCTAGCATATGTAGAGAAGAACGACGCTATCAATGAAGATATAGCCCTAGAAACTTTCTTTGCGACACTAAAAGCGACGGCTGATGCCGGCATCTTAGAGCTGCTTAAAAAAGGTAAGCCAAAGACCTATGATTTAAACAAGCTTTTGATAGGCTATAAGCTAGAGGATTTGCGGCAAATTAACAGCCAAAACGAGGAACAAATTGTGGCTCAGCTTAACTTAACACTTCATACTAGCGAAGAAGGCTCGCTTCGCCCTGAGCAACTACTAGCCAAACCCTTAGATGACGCTTGCTGCTTGCGTGTATTAAGCATCGTAAGAGTTGGCATGCGCGAAGACAATGACAGCTAAGATACGTATCATTGCCGTTGGTGCATTAAAGGAAGACTTCTGGGCACGTGCCGCCGATGAGTACTGCAAGCGCTTGCGAAGGTATTGCAAATTAGAAATTCTAGAGGTAAAAGATCTAGATCCAGAGAAAAATGGCGGTATACATCATGCTAGACAAAAGGAAGCTATTGCAGCGCTTAAAGCATTGGGCATATCTATTGATGCTCTAAAATACAACGATAGCCGGATGCTAAATTTATCGCACGCCGACAATAAGGTTGGTTATACAATCGCGCTAGATAGTGCAGGTGATTTAATGAGCAGCGAGCAAATTGCGCGATTTTTAAGCGATTTGCAAACTCAGGGTGCATCACCTATTAATTTACTTATAGGGGGCTCCACTGGGCTAGATGATAAGCTTAAAGCTGCAGCAAATAAATGTCTCTCGTTTGGCGCAATTACGTTGCCACATAATCTTGCTCGTATAGTTTTGCTTGAACAGCTATATAGGGCTTTTCGCATCATTGCCGGTGAACCATATCATAAATAGTAAACGCACTCTTGTTTTGCTCATTGCAAACAACCGTCGGCAAACAACCGTCGGCAAGCAACCGTTGTAGCGGTTGCGGTAACAGTTGCGCTAAATCTTCGCCTGTAGTTTAGCCAAGTATGGTATCCTAGTTTGATGCTTGTTTCTCTATTAAAAACCAACATGAATCGGAGGATGGATGTCTGAACAGGATGTCTTGGGTTCTATTGAAGGACTACGCTCACATATCGATGATATCGACGAGCAGATTGTTGCACTTCTCAACAAAAGACAAGTACTGGCGCTGGCGATTCGTGCGCTGAAGCCGCAGGCTCAACTTGGTCTTTTTGATCCAAAACGTGAAGAGCAAATTTATGAACGGATTGGCGCCTGCAACGAAGGGCCGCTGTACGCTGACGACCTGCGCTCTATTTATGCTGTGATACTTAAGGTGAGTAAGGAGATGCAAGGATGAGCTATATTCCTTATCATGAGCCTGGCACAATAACCATGCTTGCTGGACCTTGCTCTATAGAAGACAGCGAGCAGATGATAGAGGTTGCCCAAACTCTTAAACGCTTGGGACTTCGTTGGCTAAGGGGCGGCGCATTTAAGCCGCGAACCAGTCCATATTCATTTCAGGGACTTGGCGAGG
This sequence comes from Coriobacteriales bacterium, assembly GCA_031256715.1. GTDB lineage: Bacteria > Actinomycetota > Coriobacteriia > Coriobacteriales > UBA8131 > JAIRQA01. The sequence goes on from JAIRQA010000022.1 coordinate 7,675, forward strand.
AAGGTCTGCAGATTATGTCTGCGGCTGCCAAACAGTGTGGCTTAAGTACCTTAACTGAGGTTGTGGACACCAAAAACATTGAGCTTATTATGTCATATGTAGATGCGCTGCAGATTGGCACAAGAAATATGGCGAATTTCGAGTTACTTAAAGCTATTGGTGGCGCAACTGCTCAAAACCACAAGCCCATACTTTTTAAGCGCGGTATGGCAGCTACAATAGACGAATGGCTCTCGGCAACAGAATATCTAACTCAGGGTGGAAACCCCAATATCATGCTTTGCGAACGCGGAATTCGTACTTACGAAACTGCCACGCGCTTTACCTTAGATATCGCTGCTGTTCCGGTTATTCATAAGCGTTCGCTTCTGCCTATCTGTGTAGATGTTTCGCACCCTGCAGGTCATGTAGATCTTGTGCCTGCTCTTGCTAAAGCTGCTATTGCTGCTGGTTGCGACGCGTTGATGATAGAGATACATCCTTGTCCGCAAAAGGCAAAGTCTGATGGACCACAGCAGTTAACCATGGCTCATTTCGAAGAGCTCCTTGTTGAGCTACGCAACATTGCTGCTGCAGTGGGCAAGGTTATTGTTTAGAGTTAATAGAGTATATTGCTAAATGTCTATAGATCTTAATGTTCTTAATACAGAGCAGCGCTTAGCCGTAGAGTGTACGGAGGGGCCGCTTTTATTACTTGCTGGCGCAGGTACCGGTAAAACTCGTGCGCTTACTTATCGCATTGCTCATCTAATAGAGGATTTGGGAGTTTCGCCGTATCAAATATTAGCTATAACCTTTACAAATAAGGCTGCGGCAGAGATGCGTGCTCGTTTAAGTCAGCTTTTACAAAGAAGTGGCGGTATTCGCGGCATGTGGGTCGCGACTTTTCATGCCATGTGTGTTCGCATGCTGCGTGCAGATGCCGAACGGCTTGGCTATACGAGGAACTTCTTGATATATGACGACGATGACTCTAAACGGTTGATGAAAGAGATTTATGCTGAACTTAATATAGATGTTAGATTTTACGCGCCAAATATTATGCGCGAAAGAATATCTAAGGCAAAAAACGCACTCATTAGTTCTAGGGAGTTTGTTGACGCATATACAGATAGTACAACCTGTTCGCGCCCAAAATTTACCGGCTATCACTTTAACGAGAGCTCAAAAAAAGTTAACCTAGTTGCCCGCGCTTATGGCGCTTTGCAAGATCGCTTAAAACGAGCCAACGCCATGGACTTCGACGACCTTCTTTTTAACACCTACAATCTGTTGTCAAAGCACGCTGATATCCTTGAGCCTTATCAACAACGTTTTCGTTACCTACTCATAGACGAGTATCAGGATACAAATGTGGCTCAGTATCAAATTGCTAGCTTGCTAGCAAAAAAATATCGCAACATTATGGTAGTAGGTGATGATGACCAGTCTATCTATTCGTGGCGTGGTGCCGACATTCGCAATATATTAGAGTTCGAGAAGGACTATCCAGATGCGACAGTATTAAAGCTTGAGCAAAATTATCGCTCGACATCTACAATTCTTAAGGCGGCTAATGCAGTTATTGCCAACAATAGTGCGCGCAAAGAAAAGCAGCTTTATACCGAAGGCTCTGAAGGCAACAAGATAGCATTATATCTAGCTAGCGATGAGCGCGACGAAGGGCGTTGGATCGCTGGCGAGATAGAGCGTTTGCACAAAGAGGGACGGCCATACTCTGACTTTGCCCTTTTTTATCGCACCAATGCCCAATCGCGCGTTTTAGAAGATATGGCATTGCGCGCTGGTTTGCCCTATCGCATTTTTGGTGGCACACGCTTTTTCGATCGTGCAGAGATTAGAGATGTTATGGCCTACCTTAAAGCTGTAGCTAATCCTTGTGATGATATTGCTATTAAGCGTATCATCAACAATCCTCGTCGTGGAATTGGCAAAACATCTATTGCGGCGATAGAACATCTTGCCTTTCATGAAAAATGCACTTTTTTTGAGGCCTGCGAATTGATGCTAAGCGAGAATATACTTGGAAAAGCGACTTGCAAGGCACTTGGTGCCTTCTTAGAGATGCTCAGACAAGCTCGCCGCTATGATGGTTCACTACGCGACATTGTCGAACGCATAGTTTATGATTCGGGTCTGATCAGTTCGCTTTTGTCCGAGCACACAGAAGAGGCGCAAGGACGCGCAGAAAATATTCAGGAGTTTTTTGGCGTGGCACAGGAATTTGCAGAGTCGCATCATGGCACAGAGCTAGAAGATGACGACGACTTAGATACTGTTCAGAACTATGATGCTGCTTTAGGCTCTACTGAAGATAATGATGACCTTGCAAACTATGAAACCGCAAACAATAATGAATCTAGTGCAAATAAAGAAAACCAATCACAAGACATAAACTCGAAGCTTGCCGCCTTTTTAGAGTGGTTGGCATTGCGCAGCGATTTAGATACGCTTATAGAAGGCGAAAGCTATGTTACCTTAATGACGGTGCATTCTGCAAAAGGACTAGAATTTCCCGTGGTCTTTATTGCGGGAATGGAAAATTCTATATTCCCCCATATCGCTGCTTTTGATGATTTTAAAGGTGTCGAGGAAGAGCGCCGCCTTGCTTATGTTGCCATTACGCGTGCTCGTGAGCTACTATACATGACATGTGCTCAGACACGCTCGCTTTTTGGCAAGACAAGCACAAACCCACAATCGCGTTTCATTACCGAGATTCCCGATGAACTACTAAGCATTAGTGGCATAGGCTCAAATGCCTATCTTGGCATTGGCACCGAAAAGCGCGGTTCTAGACGCGGCATTCTTGGTTCTGGAACAGGTGCATTTAATGGTTCGGGCGCGTATACGCATTCTGTTAGTGGCTCTGTAGCAAAAGCAGGAAATGGGCGCAGGGCAAGCAATAAGGCTGTAAAAAGTAACTTTAAGGCACATGACGCTAAGACCGACGGACGTGTTTTTGGCGGCGGCGGCTTTGCTTCTAATAAAAATGACGACATTGTATTTAATAAGGGCGATGAAGTTGACCATAAGACATTTGGGCGTGGTAAAGTAATAGATGTTGACGGTGACGCCCTATTTGTGCATTTTGATAAATTAAGACAGACCAAAAAACTATTAAAGGGTTTTGCGCCACTAGTGAGGATAAAATGATCAACAAAGAAAGATATTCGTATCACCAACCATCTGAGCTTCTTAATACTCAGATGTCAACACAGTTACCAAAACAGTCATCTGTACCTTTGCCAACCCAGTTACCAGTACAGCCACCTGCACCAGTACAAACTCAAATGACTGAATTGCCACCTGAAGCAGTGCCAACCCAGTTACCAGTACAGCCACCTGCACAGACACCAACAGCAATGCCGGTACCACAAAAACCACAACCAGCGCAAATACAAACTGATTCGTCGTTTTCGCAAAGACAACCAATGGTGCAAATACCTCCTATGCCGGCACCTATTACTGTAGCGCCACCACCAGATCCTAATGCGCCAACTAAGGCAAGTTTAAAGCGTGACATAAATAAACTCAGTTTGGTTTATGCGGGAAGCATGATTGCAATGCTTGTAGCTGTTTCAATTGTCGTGTTCTTTTATACAAGTATCACTGTTTTTTTTGATGCAAATTTCTTGGAACTTATTAAGACAGACGCCGAAGTGCTTCCAGAAGCTACTAATGATTATTTAGACGCAAAGTTTGGCGGTTCAAGTTTTTCTACTGTCATGATAGTTGGTCAAATAATTTGCTTGGCTGTGGCTACAAGCTTTTATTTTATACTCCGCGGCAAGAAACTTCTGACTTCTGATATAAGAACAAAACGAGAAACGCCAAAATTCAGCTTTATTTTAGCAATGATATGCTGCATGTTTGCGGTTCAATTTGTCATGACCGTTTTTAATATTCTAACGATGCCAATTACAGAAGCGGCAGATGTCTCGCTCACAGAAGATATGAATGAAGCGATGCAGATCTTTACGCTAAACCCAATAGGCATTCTTTATGTGGTGTTATTAGGTCCCATAATGGAAGAGATCATCTTTAGGGGTGCAATTCTTAGGCATCTAGAGCGCTATGGCGCCAACTTTGCAATTGTTATTAGTTCCTTACTTTTCGGTCTTTATCATTTAATATTCTTCCAAGCAATTTTTGCCTTCTTAATTGGCTTATTGCTTGCTTATGTTGCTGGGCGCTTTTCGCTTAAATGGTCGCTTTTGCTGCATATCATTAACAATGCATTTTCTGAGGCCACTTTACTTAGCAGCGACCTCTTAGGACCAGTTCTTACAGGCCTCATCACTATGCTCCTCTATCTAGGCGGCTTTATTATTGCCTTGGTTTATTTACTAATTAATCACAAGTTACTTGTTCAGCAAAAAAGAGTTGGGGCACCACCCAAAACTGTCTTTCGATCTTTTTCTGTGGCATTTAGACGTCCGCTCTTTGTTGCTCTTATCGCTATCATGTTTCTTTTTTGCACTGGTGTTCCAAATCTTGTTATGAGTTCGTTTTCGGATATTATCTTTCGGTTAGGAGGCAGTGGTTAAATTCAATTGAATTCATTCAATGAATTTATTCTTTGCGCAAGATTTAAATAGTAGCTAAATAGAGGCTAAAACAAGAAATGACTACAGCAAGACGATGATCCTTACATTACAAAAGCTAAGTAAGTCCTATGGCTCAAGGACACTATTTTCTGATGCTAACATAACAATAAACGAGCATGATAGGGTAGCACTCATAGGGGCAAACGGTTCGGGCAAGACCACGCTACTTAATATCGTCGCCAATCATGAATCTTCCGATTCAGGTTCAGTTGTTATACCTAAACATATTAGCATCGGCTATCTTCAACAAAATTCTATCGAAGAGGTTGCTTTAGGAGCAGTATTAGATGTCGTCTGTTTTGGTGCTGGCGATATTAAGGCTATGGCCAAGCGCATGGCAGAGCTTGAGCATGAAATTGCTGAAGTCAGCAAACACAGCAAAGACAACAAAGACATCAAAAACAACAAAGACAATGAAGCCACAACAGAGGCGCTACTTAATGAATATGGACGCATAAGTGATGCGTTTGCTCATGCCGGAGGCTACGACTTAGAGTCACGGGCACGCGCCATACTTTTTGGATTGGGTTTTTGCGAAAATGATATGCAACGCCACACACAGGAGTTTAGTGGTGGATGGCAGATGCGGATTGCTTTGGCAAAACTACTTATCAGCCATCCACAACTTTTACTTTTAGACGAACCTACAAATCATTTAGACCTTGAAAGCGTACGTTGGTTAGAAGGATTTTTGCGCAACTATAATGGCGCTTTGTTGCTCGTCAGCCATGACCGTGCCTTTATGGACGGCATGGTTAATGCTGTGCTTAGCATAGAAAACGCCAGCATTACTCGCTACAGCGGAAACTATAGTGCCGCGTTGCGAGAGCGCAAGCAGCGGCAAATACAGCAGCAGCAGGCTTTTGATGCACAAAATGAGCAAATTGCGCAAATGGAAGCATTTATCGAGCGTTTTCGTTACAAAGCAAGTAAGGCTAGACAAGTTCAGGAGCGTGTTAAACGTTTAGAAAAGATGGAACGCGTTTTGCCGCCAGAGCAAGTGAAGCGAGTTAACTTTCATTTTAAGCAGCCGCCGCGCACCGGTGACATGGTTATGCGGTTAACTGATATAACTAAGAGCTATGGCGACAATATTGTTTATGGCAAAGGCGGAAATGGTATAAATCTGACGCTTTATCGTGGTCAGAAGATCGCGCTTGTAGGTCCTAATGGAGCAGGAAAGTCTACACTTCTTAAAATCATTGCCGGTAGCACATGCGCCGACAGTGGCAGTCGTGAACTTGGCGCTAACGTTAGTTTAGACTACTATGCTCAGCACCAGTTAGAGAAACTTGACAAGGAAAACACCGTTTTTACTGAATTAGACAAAGCAGCAGGAGGTTGGACTATTGCCGAAGTGCGTGGACTTTTAGGCGCATTTCTTTTTTCCGGTGGTGATGTTCAAAAAAAGGTTTCTGTGCTTAGTGGCGGAGAACGCAGCCGCCTCGCTTTAGCGAAAATGCTCGTTTCGCCTACGCCCTTGCTTTGCTTAGATGAGCCCACAAATCATTTGGATATTGTCAGTTGTGATATTCTTGAAGAAGCCCTAAATAATTTTAATGGCACCTTGGTACTTATTACTCATGATAGGCACCTCATTCGCTCTGTTGCCAATCGTATTGTAGAGGTAAAGGATGGAGTTTTACGTGATTTCGCAGGTGATTATGACTATTACCTACAAAAAGTAGCAGATGAGCAAAATGATGCAGAGATATCTAGACATAGTGAGCCTGCATTAAATAGCAAAGGTGCCTTAAACAATAACCTAAATAAATACCCAAACACAGACATTAACAATTCCCTTAACAATGTCACAAATAATGTCTTAAAAGCGATAAAAAACAAAAGCCAAGACAAGAATATTAGAGCAGATGGCACTAAGAAAAATACTAAGGAAAACACTAATAAAAATACATCTAACACAAAACTATGCTATCATAAAGATACCAGTATAGTTAAAACTAAAGAACGCAAGCGTATAGAGGCCGAGGCTCGCAACCGTGCTTACGCGCAACTTAAGGACACTCGCAAGCGCTTAAGTGAACTTGATGATCTTTTAGAACAAGGTAATGCGCATATGAACGAACTTATAGAGCTTATGGCAACCGAAACGCTATACAATGATAAGGAAGCATTTAACAAAGCATTAAATGACTACCAAAAGCTAAAGCGAGAGCTACCATTGCTAGAAGAAGAATGGTTTGAGCTAAGCGCACATGTAGAGGCAGTCATTAAACAAAATGAAATGGAGTTAAATTGAGCGGGGACTTCTTAGGCATTCCAGGACTTTCTTTTGTGTCTGTGATTAGCCTGTTATGCTTTATTCCGGCAATAGTCTTGCATGAAGTGGCACATGGATTTATGGCACATAAACTAGGCGATCCAACGGCAAAATCTCAAGGCCGCCTTTCGCTTAATCCATTGCGCCATGTAGATCCTTTTGGAACAGTGGTGTTGCCTTTGTTGCTTTTTATTGCTGGAGGTCCGATTTTTGGCTATGCCAAGCCTGTGCCTTACAACCCAAGATACTTTAAAAATCTTCGCAAGGGCGAGCTGCTTACAGGCTTAGCTGGTCCTGCAGCCAATCTTATACTGGGTTTGCTTGGTGTCATGGCAGCTTTTGCTTTCTACACAGTATTTAGCGTTGGTGTAAGGTCTACTGCCTGGCTAGATATTGCACTTGATATTTGCTATATCTTTACAATGATTAACTTTTGCCTGATGTTTTTTAATCTTTTGCCAATTCCACCGCTGGATGGCTCTAGTGTTATTGCAGTCTTTCTTAACAACAAGCAACTTTCTAGTTACTATCGTTTGCAGCAATATGCGCTACCGGTACTAATGGTGCTAATGATTGCCGTTCCCTATGTCCTGCATTTTAGTCCCATTGGTATTTATATAGACTTTACTGCCGGAAACCTTACGCGTTTTCTCTTTGATCTAATTTTTATGTTTTAATTTTTTATGTTGAGAAGAACAGCCCCCGTATTTGTGCGATTTAGCTTATTTGTACAAAATAGAGCATACAAAAAGTGTACAAGAAATATTTAAGGAGTTAAATGAACGTGTTGGAACAAGATGGACAAAAGACTGGCGACAACATAAAGAAGAAGGTGCTATTAACCGGAGACCGCCCATCTGGTCAACTGCATCTTGGTCATTATGTGGGCTCTCTTAAAAACCGCGTTGCTATGCAGGAAAGTGGCGATTATCAATCTTTTGTGCTTATAGCCGACGTGCAAGCGCTAACAGATAACTTTAACGATCCGCAAAAGGTGCGCGACAATGTTTTAGAAGTCGCTTTAGACTATCTGGCAGTTGGACTTGATCCTGCGCGCACAACCATTGCCATTCAGTCTTTGATACCCGCGCTTGCAGAGCTTACGGTCTACTACCTAAACCTTGTTACGTTGGCACGTTTAGAACGCAATCCCACAATAAAAAGTGAGATCAAAGAAAAAGGCTTTGGTGCTTCTATACCTGCAGGTTTTTTGTGTTATCCGGTAAGTCAGGCAGCAGACATTACATTTTGTAAGGCAAATGTGGTTCCTGTTGGCGTAGATCAGTTGCCCATGATCGAGCAAACAAGAGAGCTAGTACGCTCGTTTAATAGCATATATTCCGAAGTTCTTGTAGAGCCTGAGGCATTGATACCTAAAGAACAAAACGCACAGCGTTTGCCTGGCATTACAGGAAACGACACCAAGATGAGTAAATCATTAAACAACGGCATTTACCTTGCCGACGACGAAAAAACACTTAAGACAAAGATTAATCAAATGTATACTGATCCCTTACACTTGCGTGTGGACGACCCCGGACACATTGAAGGCAACACTGTCTTTACCTATCTGGATGTTTTTGCCCAAGACAAGGAGTATGTTCAGGGTTTAAAAGAACATTATCGGCGCGGTGGGCTTGGTGATGT
>JAIRQA010000043.1 GCA_031256715.1 Coriobacteriales bacterium
CTTGTATTGATGTTTCTTTGGCATTAAGAGAAGAGATGGCATCGGCAACAACCGCTGCAGTCCTTTGTAGCCCAGACCTTGAAAGTGACGGTTTTGCTGTACCTGGTTATATGTCTTAAAATATTGTTGAATCCCATTTGCTGTAGTCCTCAAAATGGCTTTTGGTCTGGCTAGCCGCGCCGCGCCTACCTTAGCTTTGTTCGTCTTCGATGTGCTAGTACTGGTCGTCGCACTCGCCGTGGTAACACTCAGTTATGTCATTGGCCTCATTAACACAGTCAAACAACAATTAGGCAGACGCAGCAGGCACAGGAACCGTCCATGTGCCTGCTACCTTTGCCTCCCAGCGCCTGCTGAGGCAGATACAGGAGATCGTGTGTCGTGTGTCGTGTGTTTGACATCTGATATAAAATGACTATACTCTTATATCTGATAATTAGAAAGGCGTCAGAAAAGCGGCGCAGGCGAATGTCATACCACAGCCCGTAATGAATTATGAGTGCGACAAAGAAACAGCAGCTTCACCCAGAGGGCAGGCGTCTTCACACTGTAACACGAAATGAAAGGACGGCTAGAGCATGGGCACAACAACAACAGTACACAAATGGGGTAGCGGACTTGGAGTTCAATTGTCAAAGCCGTTCGCAGATGCCCTTGGGCTCAGACGCGGTAGCAAGGTCGAGTTAAGCATGATTGGCGACGAATTGCGAGTGCGTCCCATAAAGAGCTACCGCATCGAAGATTTACTGCGTGGCTACGATGGCCCAAGTCCAGATGAATATGATTGGGGCTCTTCTGCAGGAAAGGAGATTTGGTAGTGGCAATCTTTGATCAATGGGACATTGTCGAGTTTGACCTTAGTCCTGCGTCAGGGCACGAACCAAGAGGACGGCGTCCGGCGCTCGTTGTTAGCAATAGTCACTTTAATATTGGCACATCTATGACGCTTGTTTGCCCAATAACATCTGCGTACAACGGCTTTCCCCTGCATTTGCCTCTCCCCGATGCACTACAAACCAGAGGTTTTGTTATCACAGAGCAGCTTAGGGCATTTGACCTTACAGCCAGACGGGCTAAACTTATCGAGAAGCTAGACAACAAGGAACTAACCACAGCTATCTTGGAGTGTTTGCACTCGTTTATCTAATCTGCTCGCCAGGTTGTACGCGGCGCGCCATGCAGATCTTGCCTCGCGCGCGAGGGCGAAATTGGTAGCCTTTTAAAATCTGCTGGCAATCTGCCGGTAATCTGCCGCCCGCTTTTAAAATGTGCGGATACCAAAATTAATAAGAGCGGGAGTACTTCTCGACATATTATTTATGAAAGATGGCCGGATTTTATTTTGTATCCGTTTTGGTGTTAATAAGGTGATGAAATTCCTGCTGACTGTGAACGTTGCACTTAGAGTAGATGTTTCGAATATGGGCGCGGGTGGTATTGTACGAGATAAACAGCTCGCTGGCGATATTTTGAGCTTTGTAGCCTTTTGCAAGCAGGATGAATACTTCTTCTTCGCGAAAAGTGAGAGAGTGGCTTGCAGCTATTTCGTGACACTTCTTTTGCCATCTGCCTAAAGACTCTTCTGTGCCTAACTTTGCGTTTGGTTGTTCTGGGGCAGATGACGACTTTGGGGTAGTAAGAGTTGCATTATTATCCAAAAGAAAATACAAATCACTTTCACGGAATAGCAATATAAAGACCAGTACCAAAATTATGCATTGCACAGATGCAGCTATCCGCAGTAGCTCACCGCTGGCATCGATATAATAAAACAACGCACCTAAAACCCAGCCGACACAAGCTGACATTGTGAATGTTGTCAAGCTGCCAGCAGTCTGACGCATCTGACGCAGCGTTGCCACGTTGCCTCGCCTTTGCAAGGCCGTGCAAAAGACTGCAAAGAAAATTGTGCAAAGGCTGCGGTAAGCATCGGTCACAGGTAAAATGAGATAATTCTCTAAGCCAAATATAGGTATCGCAACAAAAAAGAGAATGCCAGCAATAAGAATCCATCGTGTTAATCGTGACATGGCAAACTTTTCTGGCAACAACAGGCCAGCTACTACGCAACAGGCGCAAGCCAGAAACATAAAAATGATGGAAATACTTCTTATGTAGGCAAAAAAATCGTTGTCCATGTAAAAGGGCTGATATCCGCGTACGATACAGGACAAAAGAATAAATGTCGAGAAAACCAGAGTGCTTCGCCAGTGAGACAGATCTTTGGTTGGAACCGGTACTGCTCTAATATGCGCAAGCAAATCTTCTTGTTGGCAGTTGTGGTTTGCGGCAGCAGGAACAAAGGCGTAAAAGATAGCAGCCAAAATGGGCAAGCTCGCGCACAGTGGAGAAATGAGCGCTGTTGGGGCATAGAGCAGGAATGTATAAATAAGGATGCCAACCAGAAAAGCTGCTCCACAAAATGCAAGTGTGCCTCTTGGCGATTGTGTGGCAAGATATATGCCAGCTATTGCCAAAAAGAACGCACCTGCGATACCACAAAAAATTCCAGCAAAAATAAACATGGCGGTGGTTACAAATGGCAAGAATAAAACACCAAGTGTCCCAGCAAAAAGCATTGTGCCGGCAACAACAGCGACAACGCGATTGGTGTGCCTTGCGAAAAGAAATGCGAACAGAAAGCTACGCCTACAACGAGTAATAAATTTATTGGACTTGCGAGCAGATCTGCCCTGCAAGAGGCTGTTGCCTATCATTAGAGCTGTCATTGTTATTGCACATGCTGCAAGCGAGACAACAGACAAGACAACCACAGACTCGGCACTATTACTAAAATTTCTGCCCCAGACTTCGCCACTGTAGATAATCAGAAACCAGGCAACAAGACAAGATGTTCCAGCTATGAAAGGAATTCCTAGAGGTAACTTGCCGCCTCGCGCTTCTGTGGCAAAATCTGCAGATTCTTTCATTTTCCTTCCGAATTCATTGGCAGAGGTGGTTATAAAACAGCACTTTAGAACAGCATGTGTTACTGCATCAAGGCATATTCTTATCAATCATTCTGTTGTTTGATATTGTATCATTCACTGTAGGTGGCGTTTTGTCACGTTTTGTTACATCTGCCAAAACGAACTGCCTGTGTTGGGCAGGCGCGTAGGCACTCGCCACAGCGCGTGCACTTGCGTAACAGCGAAGAAAGATCTTGCATGTGCAAGTTAATACCCTCTGGGCAAGCGGTCACGCACTTCAAGCAACTGTCAGCATGCTCTTTGTTCTTTAAGGTCAGACATTTTGAAGACTCTATTTTTGGCCAAAGGAATCGTGATATGCACCCTAGCATGGTGAGCAGCGCGGCCACAGGACACAGACGCATACACCATTTTTTATACAATACTAACTCCAGACACAGACAGAGCGGAAACACCAAAAGTGACAAAGTCATCTGCTTGAACACAAACAAGCGCCATACAGATATCACAGTGCCAAAGATTAATCCAATTGGACAAATTAAGCAAAACACCGGAAAGCCCAGCGCGATGGTTACGAATAGTACAACTGCTAATACCAAAATGCGACTGTCTGTACGTGCAAGCAAAAGCAGCCGAAGCAAAGGTGTTGTCTTTTTGGTCACGGTTTGCTCAACTGATTGTCTGTGTGGCTTTTCGTTGTTCTTAGCGTTGCAATTAGCGTTGCACTTAGCGTTGCAATTAGCTTTGCGACTTATGATAATTTTTTTCTGACCGCCTAAGCTGCAGCTTAAGTTGCGGTTTAAGTTGTGGTCTGGGTTAAGGCCCGATTTGCAGTCTGAGTTAAGGTTCGAGTTGCAGTCTAAGTTGCAATCTAAGTTGCTGTCTGCCTTATCGCACAAAGGAGCATTTTTGCTGCCTGAACGCAAGAAAAAGCGCTGCAATGGCGGAACCGGACATCCCCAAGAGCACCAAGCGCGTCCAAGAAAGATTATCAGCACAATTACAATTGCAAGCGATAACAGCGTCGTAGGCAATAGTACTTTAGCGGCTAATAGTGCCTCCAAGCCGCCCAGAGGACATAGTAGGAAAAACTCGCCAATTCCCACTGCCGAAGGTGTTCCAAAGCCGGTGTCTAGCGCTAGACTAAGGAATACCACAACAAAGATACAAGCCATACTCAACCGTCTGAGTTTGTTCAGATGTCGTCTCATTGGGCACCATCCTGCTTGTTTTCCAAGACAACCTCTACGCCGCGCAGTTGCTGTCCATCATAGGAGCGCAGCACATTGGCAGGGCAAACCTTTACGCATTCACCGCAGCCGTTGCATTTTTTGCTATCTACAATTGGGCGCCTTAACTCGTCTAAACCGATGGCATCCCACTCACAGGCATCTGCGCAAACTCCGCAACTGCTGTTGACGTATGCTAAGCAGCGATTGGCGTGAATTATGGCAATGCCTATCCAACCTATGTCTCTTTCTGTTGTTTGATTAATTGGATTAGCAAAGTTCATGCATTCTGTTGGGCAAACCTGTCTGCAAAGATCGCAGAATGTACAAGACGCGTTACTAAAATTTAGTTGTGGAGTTCTAACGGCTAAAATACCTGATTCTAGCGGAGCAGGTTCTAATACATTGGTCGGACAAGCGCTGATGCAGCGGTAGCAACGCAAACAGCGAGCTAGAAAATCTTTTTCTGGCAGCGAACCAGGAGGCCGCAGGCACGCTTTGTTTGCAGTTATACTTTCTATTGTTGGCTTTGCTGCTGCGCTGCCAATAGTCAGTGTTGTAGCGGCAACACAACAACGAACAAATGTTCTTCTGCTCATCATGCGAGTATTCTCTCACTCAAGTTCAGCTAAACCCCAACTGCAGTGCAGTTTTGCGACTGGGGTGGTGCGGACAAAAAGTTGTCCCGATTCTGGTCTGAAGATGAGTTTGTACTACCCTGCATCTTATTTGTCTTATTAGTCTTATGAGTCAGAGAATGCCTCATGGCAAGCGCGTCGGCTATGTCGTTTTGCAGCACAAGATCTTCTTCTAGATAACCTCGCAACAAATAGAGCATACCTAGGTAAAATGTGGTTTGTGCATAGCGTTCAACTGCTTCGCAAAGATCAGGAAGCCAGTTTAGCAAATGCCCCTCTATGAATCCTGCTTGGCGTTCAATCAGCGCTCGTGCATGATGATAATCATTGGATTCAAGGGCATGCAGTGTCTTTTTGCTTGATTCAGCAAGGAACTCAAGTAAAAAGCCAATATGATCTTCTGGTTCGTGCAATGATGGGTTAAGCCTAAACCCTTCGCGCAGAAAGATATCGCGAACCTGGTCGCGAGCATCCTGCATCATTAGCCTCTCTGTGCTGGTGAATACCGATTCGTATGGAACGGCAATTTCACGAGTTTCTGTATAAACACCAGCTGCCAAAAATATGCGAGCGTAGTCACACGCTAGCTCGGTGCGGCAGTCTGTTGCGTGAAAGGCAAAGTAGCGCTTTAATAACTGGTTTCCTCGTTTGATATTTTCATTTTCGCTGGCTTCTTGCAGCCTAGAATCAGACTTAAGCATTAGTATTGCATTTTCTGACAACTCATAGAGCAGCGCATGCGAAAAGAAACGGTAGTTTTTCTCACGATCTTTCATAATTTCTTTTATTACGTTAATTTCTTGCATTGTACACCTTATTCTTCCCCTTAAGTCTATTGGGTTATTGGGTGCCATTAAACTTGGCACCCAATAGTTAATGTGTCTGTGGAAATGTGTTTACAGCATGTTAAAGAAGTCCAAAGTGCCTGCGCCAATTAGCCACATCACGCAGCGCACGCTGATCGCGCCTGCCAGTGCACCAACGCAGGTTAATGCAGCTAGAATTGCGCTCAAGTTGGCTTTTTTTATTGCGATAGCGCTGCATGCGCAGCTAACAACCAAGCCAGCAAACAGGGTAACAATCCATCCCGTGGTCAAGCTTTGGGTCTGCGACAAGCTGTCTGCGCCAAACAAGCAAAAGACCAAAGCTGTGATCAGCCCAAGTCCTGCACCAACAATGGCACAATACCCATTAAAGCGAAGCTCGTCTCCCTGCACTTTTCTAATAGCCTTAATTAACAAATTGGTTGCTGCGCCAGCAGCAGCGGCAGTGCCCGCATAAGACAGCGGCAAGGCAATGTTATTCCAGGCAGGACGAGCAGCCATCACGTAGGACTCGCCGCACATGAAAGACAGCACCACGGCAACAACAATGCCTATAACACCAATTGCCTTTTGTGCTGCGTCAGATGCCTTGCGCACCATAAGCACTAGGTAGACTACGATAATCAGTGCTAGAAGTCCAATTAAGCAAGCTTCAATAAAAATTCCGGATGTCGGACGGTTGAGTGCCTCAATTATTCGTTCTGGGTGCGCTAGGTGTAAAACCGAAAGCAGTCCACCAACTATCGTTAAAACAAGAGCCACGATAGGCTCAATGCAAGAAGCCTCATTCCTTGTTTTTAGAAGCCTGCCCAAGACGTCGGCAACAAAAAGCCACGCTCCAATACCGCTCACTGCGGTAAACAACACCAATGCCCATTCTATTTGCATTAGTTATCACTCCCTTCGCACCCTACATACTTAGATGTACGTGGCGTTAAGTTGCCTCCTTGCCAGGCTCCATATTTTGCAGAGAGAATATAGGCACTTTTTGGTTGATTGCCAACATCTGGCAGGTGATGGCAGGACTCTGCAGAAGCTTGTGCCAACATTTTAGAAGCGGCAGATTGCGGATCATCCAAATCACCATATGCACGTGCCTGACCACAGCAGTTTTTCACACAAACAGGTAATTCGCCAGCTGCTGTAAGATGGTTGCACAAGGTACACTTTTCTACCACATGTGAGCTTTCGCTCCAACTGCGCACTCCATAGGGGCAAGCCATCATGCAATACTTGCAGCCAATGCAGCGCTCCTTGTTTATCAGTACGATATTATTCTTCTCGTCGCGATAAGAAGCACCGGTCGGACAAACCGACACACAGGGCGCATTAGCACATTGCTGACACATAGTAGGCAACCAGTAGGTACTCACGTGCGGAAAAGTCCCAAATGGCTCAACTTGTACCACTTTGTTCCAGCGTTCGCCTAAGGCAACGTCATTTTCCATCTTGCAGGCGACCTCGCAGGCATAGCAGCCAATGCAACGGTCTAGATTCACAACAATAGCGTTATGCGGCATAAACGGCATTACCTCCTCCAGTGTTAGTTGACGGTTCGGGCAGCCATGGTGTAAAGTCGCTAGGTTCTAGCCATACTCCCTTTGGCGGCGCATCCGCTTTGGTTATCTTAATTTGCAGGCCACGTAGGGTGTAAGTTCCGTACACATCGTTGTAGGGAGCCTTCTCAGTGTGCCGAGTATGCACACGTTTCTAATGGGTGAAAGTCCCTAGCACAGGTGGTAGCGCCAAGTGCATAGCCAAGAGCAAGGGTGTCCATCGCGAGGTGGAATCTGAAGAAAGCTT
>JAIRQA010000004.1 GCA_031256715.1 Coriobacteriales bacterium
GATTAAAGCTTAAGGCATGCAAGTAAGAAGCGAAGTCACTTTGCAGAAGATGCATCATCGCACCCTGCAAATAAGGTCCTAAGGCATCTGCCTTGCTTGCGCTTAAAGCGGCTGTGTGCGATGCCGAATCATTTGGCATCAGCTTTAACTTTAGTACAGAAATATGTTTCGGCATGTTATTTTCTCCACACTACAGTATTATCTTTATTAAGCACGTAAGAGTTATTTGCCTTAAAATAGCTGCTAAGTTTGCCAATGGGCTTACCATCTATCGCATAACTAAGTAAGTCAAAGTCGGGACGTATCTGCTTAAGATAGGGCACAACCGCGTTCATTTGTACCCGCCCCTCCTGGTCTTTAAGGTTTTTTATCGCCTTATTAATGAGCTTGTCCAGTTCTGCAAGCGCCGGACGGGCGTCATCTTTTGCGGCTGCACCATTTGCCTCAAGCTTCTGCTGGGCCCAAGCATGTTCGCGCTCTAGCTCCTGCTCTAATTCTTGCTCTAACTCCTGATCGTTAAAGAGGTTGTCATCAAGATAAATAAAGTCGTTGCAAGCGCTTACAAATGCGTCAACAGATTTGCGCTCGCCAATGCCAATTACAGTCTTGCCTTTCTCGCGTATCCGCTGCACCAGACGGGTGAAGTCGCTATCGCTAGAAACGATGCAAAAGCAGTCGAAAATTCCTTCGTGCAAAAGGTCCATGGCGTCAATAACCAGTGCAAAATCACTGACATTTTTAGTTCCCTGATTAGAGAACTGCTGAATTGTAACTAAAGAGAATTTATGAATAAACTGCTTCCACTCTTTGCGGCTGCGATCTGTCCAATCAGAATAAATGCGCCGCACGGCAATTTGTCCGTATGCGGCAACACTTTCGAAAATTTTCTCTAGATACCTATAAGAGATATTTTCTGCGTCTATTAATACCGCGATGTTTTCATGTGCTTTTTCTTGAATTGCTTTCACTTAACCCTCGTTTTTTTAACGTTAAACCTTTTGTGCTAGAAAATTTATTATATCATGTTGAGAAGGACTACTCGCTTGACAGGTTGTCGCCTGCTGGTTGTCTGGTGGGCAGCTGATAGCTGTCTGGTGGGCGCTTGGTGGTTGTCTGATGAGCGCTTGGTGGTTGTCTGATGAGCGGCAATCTGTCGCTGCTTACATGGTTGTGTTTCCTCGTAAACAAGCGGGCTTACATGGTTGTGTTTCCTTGTAAACAAGCGGGCGACCAAAGGTCGCCCCTACGCTCTACTTGCGGGCGACCACAGGTCGCCCCTACGCTCTACTTGCGGGCGACCACAGGTCGCCCCTACGCTCTACTTGCGGGCGACCACAGGTCGCCCAAAAAAACTGCAAGCTAAGTTCGTAGGGGCTTTGCTGTGGTCGCCCGCCTATTCAAGCAGCACAAGTTTCCTTCTATATTATCCCCTACACTCTTTCAGATGCGTTTCAGCCATAGGCTATATAATACGTTATATGCACATTTTGTTTAATGAGAGGCAAGCACATGGAACAAAACATACTTCTTGTTGAAGATCAGATTAACCTATCAGCTGCTTTAGTCGCTATTCTTACGCAAAAAGGCTATCGAGTAGATGCGGTTTATGACGGAGTAACTGGCCTAGAGTACGCACAAGCAGGTACCTACGATGCTATTGTACTAGATGTCATGCTTCCAAAAATGGATGGCTTTGCCGTGATTTCTGAACTTCGACGCTCAGGAAACGATGTTCCTACCATCATGCTTACTGCTCGTGACACTCTACGCGACAAGATAACCGGATTAGATGCCGGTGCAGACGATTATCTAACGAAGCCATTTCAGCCAGCGGAGCTGCTGGCTCGGTTGCGCGCATTAACTCGGCGTCAAGGCACAGTTGTTTCCGGAGCGCTTACTTTAGGCAATACGACTCTAGATTTAGAAAGCGGCGATCTTTGCATACTGGCAAATTCTGAAGTGGACAACAAAAAGAATAGTGACAATATTAGCGCTGAAGCTATTGCAGGCTCAGAGATAAGCGCTGACGCAATTGCAGGCTCAGTGGCAAACACAAACGCGGACACTGCTGAAGTAAAAACCACGGCAACCGACGCAGGCACAGGTGAGGAGGCAAGCACGAAGGGTTTCTCTACATTAACAAAAAACGCAAACGCGACAACCAACGCAATCGCAGACACAGAAGCAAACGCAGAAGCAAAGATAGTTGCCAAGGTTCATCTTTCGCAGCGCGAGTTTGATGTTTGTCAGATACTGATGGCAAACCCTGGGCAGACAATTTCTAAATCGCGACTTTTAGAGCGTATTTGGGGAATGGACAGTGATGCCGACGAGAATAGTGTCGAGGCATATGTTTCATTTGTACGCAAGAAGTTAAGCTATCTTGGCTCTAACCTAAACATTACTACACTAAGAATGCTTGGCTACCGCATAGAGGTTAAAAATGAGTGACAGCAATAGTAACTGCAAAATGAATTTCATAAACGACGACGATGACAACAGCGTCATGCGCTACATAAGCGACGATAGCAGCAACAGCGATATGAACTTCAACAAAGACAAAAGCGGCAACAGCGACAACAGCAAGCTCAAGAGTCACGCAAAAACCGTCGTCTCTATCATTTCGTCTATTAAAGCACATGTTGCAAACTCTCTTAAAGCCGCAAACTCACTTAAAGATAAAACCTTGTCGCGCTTGCGTCGGCGCTTCGTGCTTATAACCATGTCACTGGTTGGCATCGTGTTAGCTAGCATGCTAGCAGCAAATGTTATTGGCGGTTATCAATTAAAAAGTGCCGAGATTTTTAGCTCGCTTCGCACCGCGGTTGGTATGGATGCCACAACTGACTTGCGTCCACACATTGGCAGCATGTCACGCAATCAGATGGATGATGGACAAAGACCGCCCACAAATACCAATACACAACCAATCTTTATTGTTATGCTTAACGATAGCCAAGGCTCGTATGATACGCCTGGCAACATGGCATTAATGGACGATGTTGTTTTAGAAAACGCTCTTGCGCAGATAAACAGCGGCAATGCAAGCGAGGGGCTACTTGTAGATACCGGCGTATTTTTTGCGCGTAACACAGACTTTGGCGGCTTAGGCATCACCCGCATGGCCTTTGCCGACGCCAGCTCGCTTTTAACATCTACGGCAACATCAATTTTTATGGCAATTGCAACATGGATACTTGCTATGCTGGTCATCTTTGCAATAAGCATGTATCTATCGCGTGTCGCACTGCAACCTGTTGCTGACGCCTGGCAAAAACAGCGCCGCTTCATTGCCGACGCCTCGCATGAGCTAAAGACGCCACTAACAGTAATACTGGCAAACAATAGCATACTAGCATCTAACCTTGATGCCAAGGTAAGCGAGCAACAGCAATGGATAAACTCAACAGAGGTTGAGGCTGAGCGTATGGATATGTTGATAAAAGATCTTCTGCTTTTAGCGCAGACCGACGAAGAAAATAATATCGTGGTAGACGCAAACCGCGGCCAACGTCGCCATGGTTACAATAGTCGCAATGGTAGCAATAGTAGTAGCGGTGAAGGTGGCGGTAGCAGTGGCGGTTGCAAAAGCTTTATGCGCAATGGGCAAGAAGATGCTTTAGAGACTATTGAATGCAGTAATCTTAGCGAGATTGCTAAAAAGATGCTATTGCAATTTGAGGCGGTCTTCTTCGAGCGTCAAATTACTGTTACAAGCGATATCATGCCTGACTTAGGTGTACATGCGTCAGCAATAGATCTGGAGCGCCTAACTACAATACTTCTAGACAATGCCAGCAAATATAGTCCGCAAAACGGAATTGTGCATGTTTGCCTAACGACAAGCGAAAATAACAAGGGCAAAGGGTGCTTGGCACTACTTACCGTAAATAACAGTGGCGAACCTATTGCTAGTGACGCCCTAGAACGAATCTTTGAGCGCTTCTACCGCTGTGACGACTCACACAGCAATACAATTGTTGGCTATGGTTTGGGATTAAGCATTGCTAAAGCCATCGCAATTAAAGCCGGTGGCGATATCTGGGCAACAAGCAATGCTATAGACGGAACTACGTTTACTATTGCATTACCTCTAGCTTAAAGTGACGTATTGGCTCTGGCTTAGAAGTGTTCAATCAACGATGTTTAACAACAAGCTGCTTGTGCTGAACAAAATATTTTATGATGCGGGCACATACAAAGGCGAGCGTGCAAAAAAGCAACAATGTAGAGGCAAGCACAATAGCGCAACCAATCCAAAATGGCTCTGGTAAGGCACAAATCAATAGTGAATCGTAGCTAAAGAGCCAACTTCCATCGGCAAAAAATACCTGGTGCATTGCATTAAATAAAGCATTAAAATTAAGTACACCCAAAATTACGATAAGTACAGTTAATGCCACAACTGCAGTGGCACCTTGTGACAACGACCTAGCGATATAAACATATTTATGCTTTAAAGCGAGTGTAATCGTACAAACTAATAATATTATACTAGCAATTATAAATGCATTAATGCAGGCCTGAAAGACCACTCTAACATCCAAGAGATGCGCAATTACATCATTAGTGTACTCACGACTAGAATCAGGCAATCCCACTCCAGAGAAAATTGGTAAGTTAGCATTGTCATCGCCTAGTGTGTAGGCTCTGGTTTCGTTAGCGATATACACCAAGTAATCATGAGAAAGCTCTGAGTTTGTAGTGTCCACGAATAGTTCAGCTAAGAAATTTGTAACCGGTGCACTTAGAGTAACCATTAATGCTAGTAATGGCAACCAAGCAAGCGTTACGGCAGTGGCAAAAAAAGATAGCACACTCAGCCATATTTTCTTGCTGTTTATATTATTGCTGTTTGGGCAATTGCCATTCGAATTATTGTTGTTTGAAGGCAACTGCGAAATTAAGTTAAGCCGAGTTCCATCGTTTGGGATGCGCCAATTAGTTGCTTGTGTTTTAGGCTGTTGCTTTGAAGAATTCTGCTTCATTTGGGTAAAAGCTGGCACTAGTATTTTACCTTCCAGAGTGTAAGACCATGAGCAGGAGCTGTACAACCTGCTGCTCTTCGGTCTTTGGCTAAAAGTATCTGATTTATCCAATCCGGATTTTTTTGGCGCAAACCAACTTCTACAAGCGAGCCTACTATGACTCGCACCATAGAGTGTAAAAAGGCATTGCCCTTAATTTGCACAACCGTACAGCGCTCGCCAAGATGCTGTGTGCAAAAGACGAATGCTTGGTTAATATTGCGCATCGTAGATATTTCCTTGGCAGATTTAGCAACGCAAAAAGAGCGGAAGTCCTTCTCGCCAAGAAGATAAGTACAGGCCTCGCGCATAGCAATGATGTCTAATGGCTTATCTGATCGCAGCCACCAAGCGAAATCTGACAAAAAGAGTGGAGCCGTACTTGATGTGCAAATGCGATAGCGGTATTCGCGTTCTTTGGCAGAAAACCGCGCCGAAAATCCTGGCGGTCTAAGATGTGCCTCGCACACAACGATTTCATCTGGGGTAATTGCGTTAAGCGAGCTTGCAAGTTTTAACAAGCCTGAATGAGTGAAACGTTTGGCCTGAAATCCGCTGAACTCATGGCATTGCGCAAAGCGCTGTTGATACTGGGTTGTGGTGAGCGCAAAAGACACCACTTGACCTAAGGCGTGAACTCCAGTGTCTGTACGGCCGGCTCCAACAGTTTCTATGTCATGGCGAAAAATTATTTTTAATGCCTTTTCTAGCTCTCCTTGCACTGTGGTCTGTTTAGGCTGCCTTGCAAAACCATGAAAAGCAGAACCCTTGTAGCTAATGGTTAACGAGATTATCTTCTCGTCTAACATGTTGTCAGTGTCTGGCTTACTGGCAATGTCTGCTGTGTTGGGCATGTCTGTTGTTCCGTGAAAGTCTGCTGTGTCAGGTACTTCTATTATGTCGGGGATGTCTGCTGTGTCGGCTTCACCAATTACATCTGCTTTAGTTTCTGCAGTTGGTTTAAGCGCGTTAGGCATCATATCTTGCTGTTCGCTCATGTTCTTACTTCAATCTCTCTATCAATCTAGTTTTCGCGTCAAGTTATGCGAAAACTCCTGGTTTCGTGCCATGCGGGCTTTTCGTCATTACGGACTCGACCCGCAATCTCTTAGGCACGCGCGTCATTACGGACTTTTCGTCATTGCGGGCTCGACCCGCAATCTCCTAGGCACGCGCGTCATTGCGGGCTTTTTTGTCATTGCGGGCTCGACCCGCAATCTCTTAGGCATGTGTGTCATTGCGGGCTCGACCCGCAATCTCTTAGGCACGCGCGTCATTGCGGGCTTTTTTGTCATTGCGGGCTCGACCCGCAATCTCTTAGGTGTCTACAACATGAGATTCTGAATCGAGTTCAGAATGACGCTTGAATGAGATTCTGAAATCTTGTTCAGTATAACACTCGCCTGAGATTCTGAATCGAGTTCAGAATGACGCTTGCTTGAGATTCTGAATCGAGTTCAGAATGACGCTTGAATGAGATTCTGAAATCTTGTTCAGTATAACACGCAGTTATATTTTTTCACTAGCTGGCGTCTTCGTTAACGTGCGGTTTCTTTTCTGTCACACTCCCACTACTCTGCTGTATTCATTTCTTAATCATTCTCGCGTATTATAATATCTAGCGCAAGGAACATTCCCTCCGACCGCTTACATGGATAAAGTTCCATGTATAGGTGCCTGACAGCACCTCATCCCCTCCTTGTTGAGCGGCCTGGATCCTCCAACCAGGTCGCTCGCCTCTTCTCCCCATAATTAAAATTTACACACAGAGAGCAGACTTGCGGCGCACCCGTACGAAAACGCTAACTTTAAACTACGACAACGCTTTAACGTACTGGGTGTCCGCATAATATACGCTTGCTTAGTACTAAGACAGCACGCTAGTCTTGCGGCAACATAGACTTAAGGTAATTTACCCATCGCTCTAAGGTGTCATCGCTAATGGCATGCTCCATTTCGCAGGCTTCAGCGGCGGCAACAGTTGGCTCTACGCGCAAGACGTCAATTAAGAAGTGATATAAGACATGATGTCGGTCAAGCACACTTTTGGCGTATTGAGTACCCTCTTCTGTTAGGGTGATATCGCCGTAGTGAGGCTGAGTTACCATGCCAGCCTCTTTAAGATTAAAGATAGCGCGGTTTACACTTGCCTTAGAGACCGCAAGTTTGTTTGCGATATCTACAGAACGCACAGAACCATCGTCGCCAGCAAGCTGGTAGATCGCTTCTAGATAATCCTCACTTGCAGGACTAAGCTTCTTTACATTGTTTTTGTCGTCCACCATTTCTCCCAACTAATCATTGGCGTTACAAATCTTTTAAATACATTTAAATACATTGTACAAAAAACTCCTGTCATAAACAGCTCATAAAATTATACCGCAAAAGTTTAATTTCACTGTCAGGTATACTATTTCTAACAAAAAAAGCCAAACACAGCTTAATAACGCCGTGTCACTGTACACCAAGTCGCCGTGCCACCAAGACACTGTGCCTCCGTGCCACCAAGCACGATGATTAATAGTTTTATTAAGCCATTATATGTTTGCGCGCAAGCTGTGCGTCGCAAATATACACGATTTAAAATTTATGTGCTAGCTACGGGCGCCAGAAGAAAGGAGTAGATTGTATGGATGAAAAGGTTTTGGTTAATGTGATGCTGCCGGCAACAGGAAAAACCTATGATTTTTGGGTGCCCACTAGCACAACCATACATGATGCAACCATTTTTATTGCGAACATTTTAAGTCAGCGCGAGCATAGTATGTTTCAAACAACAGGCGAAAGCGCGCTTGCGCTACGTGATACCGGGATGATATTAGACCACAACACCACTTTTGCTGACCACAATATCATTAACGGATTTGAGCTATTGTTAGTCTAATCAATCCGTGAGCGTGTTTGCGGGAGTTCGCGTTAAAACGCTAAATCGGAAAAGTTAAATTATGAAGTACAAACACAAAAAAGATAAAGGCGCCAACAAGGAATGGTTACTAGTGCAAACATCATCTTCTGAAGAGTTGGATTATGCACTGGCGACCAAAATTGCAGCTACGAGATGTGAGTTCCTGCTTCCCTTTACTTCTGAGGTTCAGGGCACAAACTGCACATTTGTTTACGATGTCAGCAATACAGCAAGCCTTTCACTTTTCTTGCAAACCAAACAGTCTGCAAGCCAATTTAGTCGCTTGCTAGTATCTTTTTATACAATGTTAAAATCTTTTCAGGCTAATGATATAGACTCTATGAAAATCCTTTTCATTCCCAAGTACGTACATGTTCTACCAGCAACACAAGCACTTTTGTTTGCATATCTACCCACAAAGTCAGCGATTAAAAAGAATCAAACAAGTCTAAATTTGCTTAGCTACATAGCCAAAGAATCAAGCTTTGTTGGCACGGAAGACACCTGGGTTCGTGATTCCTTGCTAGATTTCATTCGCAGGCAATCTGTTTTAATGCTAAACGAATTCAATCTATTCTTACAAAACATTGGCGCATTAGATGCTGAACTTAACGCAAGCAACAATAACAGTTCTGCTTGCGGCAACTCTACAGATAGCATGACAGGAAGCCATGCAACGTACAACTCTGCGACAAGCAGCTATAACACTCAAGCTCCAAAGACATATGATTTTGTTAGGCAACAAACCGGCGTGCAATCTAAAGATGAAACATTTGCCGCTCTTGACGTAGCCAGTCAAGCATATAGCAAAGCTGTAGGCGCAACCAATTATGCAAAAAAGCACAAAGGCGAAAGCAAGCATGCTGTGCTAAACACACAAAATGCTGATGCCAATCAAGCTGCGCAGTCAGCTCAGATAGGCGAAAATATTCAAGACACACAAAATGCTCAGTTAGCTAAACCCAAACATATCTCTTTAAAGCCAGTTCTCATACGCAGGCTAGATAATAGCGTCTACATACTTTCGAACAAACTTTCTGCTCCATTTTCAGACAAGCCCTCAGGCAGCAATTCAGACATGCAGGTAGGCAAGCCCTCAAGCGACAATTCAGACATAACAACAAATAATCCTCCATACAAACTTGACATAGTTGTTGGACGCTCGACAACTTGTGATATTACTATTAGTGGCAACAGTGGAATTTCTAGACAGCATATACTTATTCAGATTCACTTTGACGCAACAGTTGACGCAACAAATGACGTAGTAGGCGACATTGCAATTGACTTCGCAAATAAGGCTTCAAGCAACTCAAGTGACACTGTAAATGACACTGTAAACACCAGCAAAAGGGACACCGTAAATGACACTGCAAGTGACACTGTAAACACCAGCAAAAATGACACTGTAAGCACGAACGATATCTCCTTTAAAATTACCGACCTCAATTCCAGTAATGGCACCCATATACAACGGGACGGAAAAAGCCTAGTTCTTCTCGCCAAGAAAACCGAAAATTTGTTTGATGGCGATATTATTGTTCTT
>JAIRQA010000069.1 GCA_031256715.1 Coriobacteriales bacterium
AGGCTGATGCCGTCGTCACATGATGCCATACATGCATCCCTTAACACCACGCGTCTATCACTTAATTTCATCATGGTGGCACCAGAAAAGAATATGTCCGCCAACTTTTTGCCACTAAGAATCTGATACGCCAATAGACAGCTCATTATAACTAATAGCATACTAGCTAGTTATTAAGCTAGTATGCTAGCCTGCTTGCATATCTAGATATTTACGCGCTTTCATTTAAGTACAATACTTTACTGCAGATTAATATTTAGATTTGTGCCGATCTGCGCAATTCCCCTGTAATTTCTTTGTATATTTACACTTTACACAAAAGGAGTCCAACATGACCCACTATATGGAGTTACTAATGACCAATCAGCCATGGAATCTTATACTCTTCATGGTTATCCCCGTTGTCCTTGCCGAGACCCTAGCAATTTCTGAGTTCTTCATCCTGCTGCGAAAGTCAACCGAAGGCTCACTTGTTCAACTGAATCGCATTGCTGGTATTCTGGCCGGACCATATTTTGCAATTGTCTTTGTTTACCTACTGGTTACAGCAGTCATCCCCTTAAGCACAGACGCACAATGGCGTGGCGCATTTGACATCATTGCTGTTGGGTTTTACCTGCTGGGAGTGGTGCCATATGTCGCCATAACCCTTATTGAGCTGCGCTTGATAGGTAAAGATTATCCTGTTGAGAAAAGACTAAAAGCTCACGCAATTTTTGTCGCGCTATTCCTTGTTGTGGCACACGTTGCCATGATATTTGGAATGCTAGACCCATCGTTGCTAGATGCGAGCAGCATTAGCGCTGGTGCAGACGTCATGAATGTTGGCGGTAGCGATGCGGGCAATGCAAGCGGCGGTTCTATGGGCATGAACATGAATATGTAGCTGTTGCTCTCTTCACGTCTCTAATCTCATTCGGGCGGGCGAACACAGTTCGCCCCTACAAAACGACTTCACAAGATTGTACCCACACGGGCGAACACAGTTCGCCCCTACAAAACGACTTAAAAGTTTACCCGAACAAAACGGCTTCACAAGGTTGTCGCTGCGTGCGTCGTTCGTAGGGGCGACCTTCGGTCGCCCGCCCATGTGCGAAACACGGCAACGGCATCCTACCGACAACATTGGAACGTTCGTGTAGGGGCGCACCTGTGGTCGCCCGCACATTTAACTTGGTTGCGCTTAAAGCGGGCGAACACAGTTCGCCCCTACAAAACGACTTCACAAGATTGTACCCACACGGGCGAACACAGTTCGCCCCTACAAAATGGCTTAAAAGTTTACCCGAACAAAACGGCTTCGCAAGGTTGCCGCTGCGTGCGTCGTTCGTAGGGGCGGATATCATCCGCCCGCCCTATGGGCGACCAAAGCAGAGCCCCTACGTGTCCGAAAACATAGCGACGGCGATCTTAACTCGCCTTCTGCCCTATTGGGTTTACGTGCAGTTTCCTTTTGGCTTAAATGATCCTCTATAGACTATATACTAAGATGAAGTTAGTAAAGTGGTGAATGTGAACAAGAGAGTGCACTTCTCAACATTAAGGAGCTTTTTGCTTTTTTAAGTAAAACCACGCAATCGTTTTAACAAAGCAAGCGCTTACTCGATTCTCTCAAAAACCAAATTGCAAACGGTCCTATCGCCGCCGCCAAAACCAGTAGACTGAGCAGTTGACTGTGCAAAAGTATGCAGTCTGTATCCACTTGCAAATTGCTCGTTGCAAACCTGCTCTATCTCAGAAAAATTCTTTGAGCCCTTGCCTATGAATTTCTCTCTAAGCACTACTTGCAAAACTCTATACTTACCCGAGTTTAAATTGATTTTCCCGTCCTCGTCATTAAAACTGTCTAAAAAACCCACTTTGTCTCCTCGCAACATAATCATCGTTGCCTCCCGGCAACTTTCACATTTTAAGCATCTGCTCTGCGCTTTTTACTTGCACTTTTACGCTTAATGATGCTTGCGCACTTGCACGAACTTACAGCCAATTTCTTGGCTATTGAATTCTACCAAAGAATTGCAAGTTAAGAGTTTAGGGAAAGTTTCTAACCAAAAAAGTTATTTGCCAAACCTGCGCTATAATGTCTAATAACATATGAAACGCCTGCTGCTTGCAGCTCGCGATGACGAGTTCATTAGACAATGACAAAACTACAAACACTTACACTGCCTGAAGTTTCATCTACGATCATCAGGCAGCTTTCATAAGAGACCTAACAAAGCCCAGCTATATAAAGGAGGCCCCATGATTCCAACTCTTGAGCAAGCACAAGCCATTCTTGCAAAGTACAACAAAGAGCCATTTCATCTTTACCACGCCAAAGTGGTAAGCGAGACTATGAGATATTTCGCCCGCCTTAACGACCCAGAAAACGAAGACTTTTGGGCAGTAGTGGGTCTATTACACGACATAGACTTCGAGCTTTATCCAGAAGAGCATTGCGTTAAAGGCGAAGAGCTTTTGCGTGACAATGACGTAAGCGATTCAATTATTCGCGCGGCCATGAGCCACGGATACGGCATCTTACAACCATCTGGACTACAATTTAATAAATACGAACCAACACACATCATGGAGAAACTACTCTTTGCAACCGACGAACTAACCGGACTAATTGGTGCCGCTGCGCTAATGCGCCCAAGTAAATCTGTGAGCGACATGGAGCCAGCCAGTGTAAAAAAGAAGTTCAAGGACAAAAAGTTCGCTGCCGGATGCAGCCGTGAAGTAATATCCAAAGGCGCAGAAATGCTAGGCTGGACGCTAGACGAACTATTTACGCAAACGCTCGACGCAATGAAAAGCTTTGCAGATAAATGCGAAAACTAACAATCTATAAAGCACAAAACTATTAAATATAATGTCGAGAAAAACCATAGCTCTTTTGCACTTTTTGCTTTTTTCTGCCGATTACAGTTTAGTGGCTACCGTTTACGAAAACATATTAACCAAATGCAATATTTTGCCAACACAATGAACGCTTTTTAGTGGATAATGTGGGTAATTGTGCCTATGCAAGGGGTTGCATTTGCAAAGGGGCTATTTCCTATACATGTCGCGTATTGATGTGTGTAATGCCAACTAGTATGCTAGCCTAATAGCTTATATGTAGATGTCTTTGTTAATTGTAGACACTATAAGCGGGGTTTAGGGGTTTGCGCTTGCGGCGTTATTGGAATGAACACATTATTCAAAGCAACTCAATTGCATATTGCGCCTTGCATTATCTAAGCAGCCTTAATAGCATCTTTTATGCTTACAATAGCTACATGGGGTGCACAACAGATTGCGTTTAAACAGGTTAGGACGGTATCAAAAATGGGTTATAAAAATGACAGAAGTTTAAAATCTACAAGCAATATTGCCAAGCGATGCGTAATGCTACTTCTAGTTGCCTTGCTGGCAATAGCGCTGATTCCCATAAAGGGCTTCAGCGAGCAGTATCAGGTAAGCACTGGTGGCGGACAGCCAATGACTTACACCGTAGAGTGGGAAGTTCAGTTGCCAGAGACACTAAACATTAATACAAGTGTCTTGCTTACAGTGTTTTCCACACCTCAGCCAGGTTCAGCTCCCGGACAAAAAAATTACGGCATCTTAGAAATTAAACACAGCGTTAGCGGGGGCTTGCCAACAGGTACAGAAAAAAGCTTCGTAGTTAAAAATAGTACTGGGGCAGTGATTGGCAGCGGCACAGGTTCTACAATCAATATGGCAAGCTACGTGCCAGCTGGTGCCACACAGATAAGCTACACAAATGGCTATACTCAAGGTGGCACCATGGCAAGCGGTGTACCCCTCCCAATATTCACGCCAACTGGCACTGTAACAATACAAAACAACATTATTAACGTCATGACGCTAGGCAACGCAAATAATGGCGATTTTGTAACATATAATATGAATACATCAAACATCCCTGTGATTGATATTGGCAATTGTCTGCAAACCTATCCTCCTGGCACAAATAATGTTCAGGTAGCTTCGGGAAGCTCCACTTGCACAATAGACCCCTCTAAAAAAACATACAAACGCGTTGACACTTACGTTTATCAGGTTTCATCTACAGAGACTTGGCATGCTGCGCCCAAGATTAATGGTTTTACTCCCTCCCCAGACAAACAGCAAGGAAGTGTGCCTATCAGTGCCTCCGTTTCTTTAGGCACATCGGCAGATATCATAAAAACTGCCAATGTTGATGCCTATAATCCCTACGAGGGCATCGAAGCCAGAAGTGGCAACTCTAATGTTGTGTTAATAAATCAAGCGGGAGCAACGTCGCCCTTCTCAACATGGAATGTAACAGGTTCTATACCCTTGAACAATAATAGCTTGTGGACGGGTGTTGGCTCGGCTAATTTAAGCTACACTGTCACCGACTGGTCTGCGGATTCCACAAGATTTTCTAGGCGCATCACTGTGCGAACAAATGTTCCCCCATCTCTAGTTGTAAATTTTGCTGGCACAAGTACGCCTTATGATGGCAAGTGGTTAACAACCAACCCGCAATCTATCAACCCACAGCAACTAAGAAATGTGGATATTACTGCGCGTTCTTTTGAAGGTGGCACTTACGATTTGGCCATGCGTCAAAATGGAGTAATTTCAGACTATGTGTCTGTTAGTAATAACGCGCCTGGCTCTTTAAAGACGCTTACCAAAGGCAATTGGTCTGTGGCAAATACTTCAGTCGCCGGCGAAGCTTTCTCTTCTATTTTGCGCCAATCTGACGATTGGTCTAAGGAGCTCTCTCCAGAATCTACGCCTATTGTAAGCGTAAAATACGACAGTGGCTCTCCGGTTATTTTATCTGCAAACCCTCAACAAACTGCCGGCGTAAATGATTGGTCGCTTACCCCAAATGTTGTGGCAAATGATTCATTAAGTGGCGTGCAGAAAATCGCCGGCTCTAACAATCCATTGGTCTATTGGCAGTTTGTAGAAATTCCGACAGTTGGATCGACTAACCCCCCAGCCATAAATGGTGGTGCTGGTTGGAACACGAGCTATTCAGCGGCATTTGCTGCAATCTCGCACACAGCTCTTAGAGGTTATGACCTTTACGCTTTTGTTGTAGATCAAGCCTCTAACCACTCTACACCTTATAAAGTAGGTACGGGGATAAGACCAACGCTTCCCCTTTTCACCGTCACATTTGTAGACTTTGATGGCACTGTGCTTAAAACTGAAATAGTTGCCTTTGATGGTACGGCTACTGCACCCACTTCTCCCACTCGTGCAGGACACACATTTACCGGTTGGGATAAAGCGTTTGACCACATCACACAAGACACAACGATTACAGCACTTTATGACATTAATCTTTTCACCGTCACATTTGTAGACTTTGATGGCACAGTGCTTAAAACTGAAATTGTTGCCTTTGATGGTACCGCTACTGCACCTTCTTCTCCCACTCGTGCAGGACACACATTTACAGGTTGGGATAGAGTGCTTGACCACATCACACAAGACACAACGATTACAGCGCTTTATGACATTAATCTTTTCACCGTCACATTTGTAGACTTTGATGGCACAGTGCTTAAAACTGAAATAGTTGCCTTTGATGGCACGGCTACTGCACCTTCATCTCCTAGTCGTGTAGGACACACATTTACAGGTTGGGATAAAGCGTTTGACCACATCACACAAGACACAACGATTACAGCGCTTTATGACATTAATCTTTT
>JAIRQA010000145.1 GCA_031256715.1 Coriobacteriales bacterium
GCAAAATCTGACCAAATAAAATGGCGATGTGCCGTTTATGGGAATAATGTGCTGTCTGTAAGGTAAAAATCATAGGTTTTAATATGCTTTTTGTAATTGGATTAAAGTGACGTATAACAGACTGACACGACGATGGCATCACCGTCTATCCTGATGCCTGTGATGACTGTCGATGTGAGTGCAAGGGCAAATAGTAGTATCCTATACATAGCGTGATTCCTTTCGGGTTGTTTGTTTTTTTTGACGAATCAATACTACCCTGAACCACGCTGAAACGGCCCCGTGAGGGGCCGTTTCTTTCACAGATATCCTTTTTGACTATCTAGCTGCTGCTATGCAGCCTTTCCTTTCACACAAACTACCGAAGAGCCTGAAATATACCCCATCTTGTGAGTAATCATAACCTTTAAGACGGTTTGGCTTACGTTTAGGTAAGTGGTTCAGTTCAGTTTGGCGGGACGCTGTGGACAGCGTCCCCTACGCCAATTTTCAGTAGGGGACGCTGTCCACAGCGTCCCGATTGCAGCGTCCCCTACGCCAATTTTCAGTAGGGGACGCTGTCCACAGCGTCCCGTCCACAGCGTCACGTTTGCATAATCTCCGAACCCTTTTCTACTTGCATCCCCCCTGCGTCATCCTAAGATTGCCGTGGCGGCAATGCTTAAGGCTCTGACACTTCGGTCTGGCGAACTAGAACCTTTAAGCTCTCGTTTCGCTCGCCTCTAGATGACATGGGGTAGTGCGTGAACAGAAACATCACTACAGGACGTCAAAGGGCACACGCATACCCGCACCAGTAACTGCACCAGCGCCTTATGCCACCATAAACCCATTAAGCGCCTACAAGCCTTTGTAAGTTCTTATCAGGTCATCGCGGCAGTCGCGAAGTTCAAATGACAAACCTACAGGATACACATGAGGATTCATCAAACGCTTGTTTGTTGCGTCTAGACGTGCAAGGTTGGCAATGGTATTTAAACGCGCATCTTTTGCCGAAGCCAAATTGTTTACAGGCTTGCCATTAATAACTAATGGCTTCAGCATTTCCTCAAACGCCATGCCATTAAGATCTTTTTGCCTTAAATCATCAAAAGGATCAACTATACGATGCTCTGTAGGAAGATGGCACTCATCATAAACCATATCGCCAGCTATCATCCCATGCGCATCATGATAACGCCTAAAATTTAGATATCCAGGCAACGTTGCTTTCTTTACCTGTTCAGAAACCTTAAGTTTTGGAATCCAACTACCCAAAGCAGACTCCCACTGGGCACACATCTTGTAAACACCGCCAAGAGATGGCTGACGATCACCAGTTGCCAAACGAGTACCAACACCCCAGCAGTCTATCGCCGATTCCTGCTCATGAATCAGGGAGTTTATCGCGAATTCATCTAAATCGTTAGAGGCGACAATTTTCACGTCAGGCAATCCGGCATCATCTAACATCTGTCGCGCTCGCTTAGATAACCAAGCAAGATCGCCGGAATCTATGCGAATCGCCGCCAAAGACTCTCCTCGCGCAGACATCTCATGCGCTACTGTAATAGCATTATTTATACCGCTTATAACATCATAGGTATCTACTAGCAAAGTGCAATTTTGCGGAAAACTACGTGCGTAAGCCCGAAACGCCTCTAGCTCGCTTTTAAAAGCCATCACCCATGAATGCGCATGAGTCCCACTTACAGGGATATCAAAGTGCTTACCGGCCAAAACATTAGAGGTGCTTGCGCATCCGCCGACATATGCCGCACGCGAAGCAAAAAGACCACCTGCCGGACCTTGCGCGCGCCTTAAGCCAAACTCTGCAACCGGGCCTTTTGCCGCCTCGCAAATACGCGCTGCCTTGGTAGCTATTAAGGTTTCAAAATTCACAATGTTTAAAAGCGCGGTCTCTAACAATTGGCAATGCGTAACCGGTCCAGAAACACGCACCAAAGGTTCCTGCGCAAAAACCAAAGTTCCCTCGCTAAGCGCATGAATATCTACTTTTAATCGCATGTCCTTTAAAGTATGTAAAAATTCTGTCGAGAATAGCTTTTCTCCCTTTTGCACTTTTATGCTGGCAAGATAATCTATGTCAGAACCGGTAAAAGCAAAATCGCGTACATATTCTGCAAGATGCGACATACCGCAGGCAATGGCATAACCACCATTAAAAGGTAACTCGCGAAAGTGCATATAAAAGCAAGTGCGAGCATCCCCAATGCCCTCGCGCCAGTACCCCTCAGCCATAGTTAGCTGATAAAGATCGGTAAGAAGAGCTTGGTTGCCAAAAAGCAGCATCGTCTTATGCTTTCCTATTGCTAATCTCTTTGCCGGCGTCTACGTCTAGTGCGATCGCGTTGTACGCCGGGTGCGTCATTTTCTAAACCATTACCAGATGACAATCCGGCATTAGATTTGGGGCGAGTCCTAAACACGCCTCTAGGCTCAGTTGGCTGCTGACTGGGATTACGCAAACCACTAGAACGATGTCCAGGGCGTGGTCGTGGGCTTTGTAGGGTGCTATCTTGAGCTCTTTTTTGGGTGCCTTTAAATGCGTCTTTCTTATTAGCTCTTTGGGAGCCTCTCTGCTCGCCTCGCTCACCACTTTCATAAACACCATCGTGTGTGGTCCTGCGACTTCTACCCTGCTGTGCGTCATTATAAGCTATGTTTTTAGCACCACCACGCCCTAAGCCCTTAGCGCCTTGCTGCAAAACCTGATTTTTGTTATTTTTGCCAGCTGCGCTCCTGCGTCTTTCTTTGCGCCCGCCACGAAAACCGCCACGGTCGCCATCATCTCGCGCAGCACTGTGCCCGCCACGAAAACCGCCACGGTCGCCATTACCCTCTGCGTCGCGAATGCCGCCACGTCCAATAAGGCCCCCACCACTTTGGCCATCATTAACGCCACTAGCACCGTCATCGCTGCTTTTCTCCACATAATTACTTTTAATTTCAGAACCCGAAGCAGCATCATGTGCGCTCGGCTGTCCCAACGAATGACGCCTGCGCAGTTTGCGCCCTAACGATCTAGACGTGTCACCGCCAAAGTTGTCTTCATAAAGACTAATGTCATCTAAATCGTTATCGTCGTCATAGCCACTAGCATAAAGATCACTAGATGCCACCAAAACCGAATCATCAAAAAGATCACTCTCGCGATCTAGCGCCCCCAAAGCCAATAAGACACTTGGCGACGCACAACGATCTATGACTTCACGGCTGACCTTACAGTGATCGCAGCCTTTGGCATCCTTTTTACAATCCATCTCGCAAAGCGGTATTTGCAATCGCTTGCCATCATCAAACTGCATGTTTATAAGTTCGCGTGGCGTATCAAAATCTGTGACCTTAGCATCACCTAAGGGTGTGTTTACCAAGGTACCACGCTTAGGAGCACGCTGCTTAAAATCTTTGTAGGCCTCAAACTCATAGCGCAAACAACACATCAAGCGCCCACAAGCTCCACTTATCTTTGCCGGATTAAGCGGTAAATCTTGTTCCTTTGCCATTCGTATCGAGACCGGCTGAAATTCACCACCCAAGCGCTTGCAGCAAAGTTCTTCTCCACAATGAGCTAATCCACCAAGCATACGAGCCTCATCGCGCCCACCAATTTGGCGCATATCTACACGCACATGAAAATGCGACGCTAAATCGCGTACTAACTCGCGAAAGTCTACGCGCTCTTCGCTGGCAAAATAAAACACCGCTTTGTCGCCGGAAAAAAGATATTCTACCTCTACAGGCTTAATGTCTAATTCATGCTTTTCTGCCAGCTCCCTAAAGACCGGCATGGCTTCTTTACCTTTTTCTTCTAGAGCTTTCATGTGGTCGAAGTCTATGTCGCTAAGGTCGCGAACAACAGGCTTCAGCTTGCTTTTAAGCTTAGAAATCTGATCGTCGGTGACCTGGATGCTACCATTAACAACCTGACCGGCCTCGCGCCCACGCTCTGTCTCTACAAGCACATAATCGCCTGTGTTATAAGTTTTTCCCTGTGGATTAAACCAAAGGGGTTTAGGATTGTTTCGTAGCTTCACTACGGTTACTGTAGGCATGTTCTCCCTTGTAGGTTAAGTGTATATTGTCATAAGTGTATATTATCATAGGTGCATACTATCATCTTTACTGTCGCGCTTGCTT
Organism: Coriobacteriales bacterium; assembly: GCA_031256715.1. Lineage (GTDB taxonomy): Bacteria > Actinomycetota > Coriobacteriia > Coriobacteriales > UBA8131 > JAIRQA01. Next base: position 4,141 of record JAIRQA010000145.1, read on the forward strand.
ACTGTCTGTCATGGGCAATTTAGGCTTGCCATTACCTTCGTATACTATCATCTTACTGTCGCGCTTGTTCATTAACGAGTCCGTTTACTGCCGTGCTTGTTTACTGTCGTGCTTGCAACGCGCCGCGAACTTTAAAAAACAAGCTTTCTAATGCTAATTGCGAAGCTACATTATACTGCATCTGCTCCTGAGCGGCATCTATGGCATTAAGAGCCGCCACTAGTGGTCTAATGCCAACACGCGCAGCAGTCTGACCAATCTGATAATGAAAATCACAATTAACAATAATATCCAAAACATCTTTGACACCTACGGTTGCTGCACTATCGGATGCGGTTGTATCTAAAACGGCAGTCGCACTATCGGATGCGGCCGTGTCTAAAGCGGCAGTCGCGTAGTTGGCGGTTGTATCTGTGGCAGCAGATGCTGAATCGCCGGTTGCAAAAGCACTACCGACACTTGACGCTTCTTCTGCGCACAAAGAATAGTTTGCGGCCACCATCAAAGCGTCTCGCAACCATGAGCGCATAACATCTAAGACTTCGCCAATAGTTTCGCGCTCGCGGTTGGTAAACTCGCGTTTGTGCTGCTGCTCTAAGCGCGTGATGGCTCCTTTTGCAAGATAGTCCTTACTAACTTTTAGCTGCTGTTCCTGCTCTAACTTAACAGCATCCAACGGCTGCTTTAATGATGTCATCAGGTCACGTACCGCGTCAAGTACCTCTAAATCATCATATTTAGACAGCTCTTCAAGAATATTTATTACCTTAATACGCATATCTAGACGACTTTTAGAATGCAGAAAGTCTAAAGCGCGATATACCGAGCCTCCGGTTACAGATAACGCCATGCGTGCCTTGGTTGCCTTCTCGCCACTATGCTCGCATACTATCTTAATAGCATCTTCTTCCGGAACACGCCTTAAAGCAACCACCTGACACCTTGTAAGGATAGTTGTAAGCACAGCGTCGCGAGTGCGCGCCAAAAGAATAAAGGTTACACTAGCTGGTGGTTCCTCTAAAGTTTTAAGCAAGGCGTTGGCAGGAACACCCCGTAAAAGGTCGGCACGAGTAATAAGATAAACCTTATGCTTAGCGCGCATCGGCGCTAAAGATACGTCATGCAAAAGCTCCTGCATTTGCTCGGCTAAATAGCCGTTGGCACCAAGTGGATCTATAATATGCAAGTCTGGATGCGTACCATGCTTAACACGAACGCACTCATCACAAGCAGAACAACCCTTGTTAGCGCAAATAAGCGCGCGCGCCAATAGCATTGCTGCCTCATTTTTCCCTGAACCCAAAGGACCAACAAGCAGATAAGCATGATTAGACTTCTGCTCATGAATGACCGAAGACAAAAAGCGAGCAACAAGCGGCTGGGCAACAAGTTCATCAAATGGCGGCAAAATAGCACTTAACATTGGGTTTGATGTTTTTTCGCTCATTTTACATCCTTTATTATGTTGAGAAGTGCTTCATCTATCGTAAATGATTGTCTATTGGCGGCAGGAAAAAGATCGCCTAATTGCGCAAAGATCGCCTCGGCGGTATCAGCTTTGCTTTCGTGTATCCTTACCAATCGCACCCGCTTTGGCTCATCTGTTGCCAATTGCTCAAAGGCAGCATGAACTTTTTGGTGAAAGCTTACATCCTCGGCCTCAAGGCGATCCGGACCTTTCTGGGCAGCTTTAGCTAAACCTAATTTAACATCGTGCGACAAAACAATGGTACGACTTGGCGTTAGTCCACCGGTTCCTAAAGCGTTGGCACTTCTCACCATATTTATGTCTAAGCCACGCGCCGCCGCCTGATAAGCAAGAGTAGAGTCGCTAAAGCGGTCGCAAAGCACCACTTTGCCACTTTGCAGATGCGGAGCTATAACCTGCTGCACAAGCTGTGCGCGCGCCGCCTCATAAAGCAAAAGTTCAGTTACCGCGCTCATGGCTGTGTTAGTTGGCTCTAGCAAAATTGTGCGTATTTGCTCACCAATTTGCGTACCACCAGGTTCCCTAAGCGTTATAACATCGTAGCCAAAAGCCTTAAGCCGCGCCTTTAGCAACTGAATTTGTGTAGACTTGCCTACTCCTTCTCCGCCTTCAAAAGTAACAAAGATCCCTTTTGATTCTTGGTGCGCAGGTACGGCTGTGCCAGTCGTTTGTTTGGAGGTCTCGTTCGTCTTAATTGGCTCAGTCATAGATGTCACCGCCATAGATGTCACCGCCATAGGTATCAAATCCGCAAAAGCAGGGCAGATTACAAATCGTTAGGCATCTAAGCGCTTCGGTCCCAAGGTCATCCCAGGCCACAGTTGTGCTATCTATTACATGTGTCGCCAATAAAGCTGCCGCACCGCCTGTGGCAACCAGATAAACACTGCTAGTATGTTCGCATGCTAGCTTAACATCTTGCGAGCGTTGACCCTTGCCTAACATGACATTTATTCCCGCTTGCATTAACTGCGGTGCTGCAAAATCCATGCGAGAGGCAGTCGTAGGCCCAATGGCAGCAAATGGCGCATTTTTAATGTCTGTTCGCTCCTCGGTAGGTCCGGCATAAAAAACAGCTTGACCTGCCAAACCATAAGGTAATTCACCGTTTTCTTGCAAATATTGCAAGGCGCGCGCATGTCCAGCATCGCGCATGGTAAAAATTTTACCGCTTAAAAGCACTTCATCGCCCGCCCTTAACGCCAACAATTCATCTGTTGTGGCAGGCAGACTTATATGATGCACGGCTCGCTCGCTTTGCTTATCTTGCGTCTGATATAAATGGTCATAGGTACTTTGTGCGACACATTCTTTGTCTGATTTAGTTTGCATGTTGTTTATGGTACCACAGGCTAAGCTATTGTGTTCTTTATGTCTTGGTTTGCGGCTGACAGAAGCGAGCGCGGGCGCACGAGTGGGCGGGCGCGAGCGGGCACTGGCGGACGTGTGCGAGTGGACGGGCGGGCGCGGGCGGACGTGTGTGCACGAGTGGGCGGGCGGGCACTGGCACGTGTGCGAGTGGGCGGGCGGACGCGGGCGGACACGTGCGGGCTTTGCAAGACGGATGCAAGACGATGTTGCGATGTAACTTCTCAGATATCAAAATTGGGCAGACTAGTTGTTTTTACACCATCGCAAAAATTAGTAACCAAATGTGCAATTGCGGCAGATGCAAGATAAGATTAAGATGAAAGCCATAGCAAACATTAATTGATGATACCCATAAAACTTGCAATCGCCCTCGTACATTGCAATTGATGATGCCCATAAAACTTGCAACCGACATCATGTACTACAGACAATTTACGCAAGTATATATGTTATACTATGTTATAACATAATAGCCGCAAACCAGGAGAGATAAATGCCACAAGTTTCGCTTTACCTTGAAAACAACGTTTTGGGTTTTGTGCGAAGAAAAGCAAAAGAAAATAAGTTGTCTGTATCAAGGTATGTTTCATCGGTTTTAGCAGAGAAATGCGCATCGTCATGGCCACATGACTACTTCTCGCTATTTGGAGCCTTAGACGATGATTCTTTTACGCGCCCAGAGCAACCCTCATTTGCAGATGACGCACCAAGGCAGCAGCTATGACAGTTATGCTTGATGCTGACACATGCATCGACTTCATGCGCGGGAGGTTTCCCACGGTTATCCACAAAATGCAGTCTCTAGTGCCAGATGAAATCCTTATTCCAGCGATTGTAAAGGCAGAACTGCTCCTTGGCGCGCATAAGGGCAACAACCCTGAACGCTTCTTGCAAATTACAAAAAAATTTCTAGCGCCTTTTAGGATTATTTCATTTGATGATGCCGCCGCAGAATGCTACGCAAAAATAAGATCGGATCTTGAGCAAAGAGGCATGATTATAGGTGCAAATGAGCTTCTTATTGCCGCAACCGCCTTGTCATTAAAGGCAACTTTGGTCACGCGTAATACGCGTGAGTTCTCTAGGGTTAACGGTCTTGCAATTGAAACTTGGGCAGAGCTACATAACTAATTAGGAATTAGGAATTAGGAATTAGGAATTTGCTCTTAGCGTTTTGCGCTTTTGGGTTTAAGATTAGAACAACATTACAGGGTTTAAGATTAGAACAACATTATGAGTGTCAGGGACTAGAGCAGCATTACAGGGTTTAAGATTAGAACAGCATTACAGGTGTCAGGGATTAGAACAACATTACAGGGTTTAAGATTAGAACAACATTATGAGTGTCAGGGACTAGAGCAACATTACAGGTGTCAGGGATTAGAACGACATGATAGGGTTTAGGTATTAGAACAACATACATCACAAAAAAATGCTCATGAAATCAATCACGAGCAAAAAAATATGCAAAATGATAAGTAAAATATGACATGGTGACATGGTACAATAAGAAACCTCATTTTTAATAACTATATGGAGACAGACTTGGATACCAACACAGGCAGATATAGCAGGTCTACACGGCGCAGTCATACGCCAGACATTCCCGACCTCACCAGCGCCTCTAACAGGCGCAAGCTTCAGCACGGACGTGTTAACGCCTCTCCCATGCCCACTGTGCCACCAAGGCATATTCGCAGCGGCGAAGTGCCTGTAAATCATTACTCTATACGGCACTCGCGCTCGGCACATAAAAGAGCTGCGCGTCAATTTCCCACTTATGACACCTCGGCTATTCGCCCAAGACACTCCAAGCGCTTTACCGCACTTGTTGTTGTGCTGATTCTTATTGCTGCTGCGGCAGCTGTCTTTGGTGGTATGCAAGTTTATAATAGCTTTACTGCAGACGCAATTAAGCCTGGAACACCAGTAAACGTAGTCATTGCTCAGGGTGCAAGCACCAGCCAAATATCTACAAAGCTTAAGGATTCAGGTGTAATTTCTGACGAGAAAGCCTTTAAAGATGCCGTTAGTGCCAAAGATGCAGAGCAAAAACTGCAGCCGGGAACCTACGACCTAACAACAGGCATGGATGCAGAAGGCAAGCTTGACGACCTAGTTAAACTTCTGATGTCTGGGCCTGCTATCATAGTAAGTGGCGTAGACTTCGTGGTACCAGAAAACTTTACGATCGATTTAGTAGCGGCACGTGTCGCTCACGTGACCAATGGACGCATTAGCGAAACATCATTTTTGGCCGAAGCCAATGCAGCCAATAAATATGTTGCCAGCTACCCATTTTTAGCCAATGCCTACAATAACTCTATGGAAGGCTTCCTTTTTCCCAAAACATACAAAATAGCCGACGACGCCACTGCCGAAGACGTCATCACAATGATGCTTGACCAGTACGCTAAAGAGACTGCCACCATAGATTATAGCTACGCACAAAGCCAAGGCTTAAGCGAGCGTGATGTTATTATAATAGCTTCGCTAATAGAAAAAGAAGCCATGGCCGATGCCGCAACAGGCTACGACGAGCGTGGCAAGGTATCGTCGGTCATTTACAATAGGCTTTCCATTGGCTACTTGCTACAAATGTGCTCTAGCGTTGTCTACGTGTTAGGCAATGACCGCGACTACGCGGCAAATCCGCTCACGTATGACGACATTGCCATAGATAGCCCTTATAACACCTACATTTACGCTGGTCTACCGCCAGGTCCGGTATGCTCTCCTGGTTTAGCTTCTATAAAGGCGGCAGCGCATCCAGAAGATACAGATTATTTCTTCTTTGTGCTTAACCCACAAACTGGTCAAAGCGACTTCAGTGTAACGCAAAGTGAACACGATGCCAAAGTGGCCATCTATGGAGAACTTAACTACCGCGGTTAAGATTGCCAAGCATGTTTTCTCCTAATCGCTTTCTTAAGTGTGTTTGCCAGTTGTCCCCATCAGACCTTAAAGCTGGTGGTGTTCGCTACATTTTGTTAGATGTAGATAACACCATTGTCGCACGCGGCACAAACCATATAGACGCATTAGCAAAACAATGGCTAGAGGAATTGCGCAAAGAAGACATACGCATTTGCTTGCTCTCTAACAATTGGCACAAAATAGTACATAGCTATGCCGCTGAGCTTGGCTTACCTATTGTTTACAAAGCCATGAAGCCTTTGCCATTTGCTTTCATTAAAGCCAAGCGCAAGATTGGTGCCAAGCGCAAGCAAACACTTGTTGTTGGCGATCAAATGATTACCGATGTCTTAGGTGGTAACTTCTTAGGTATGCGCACTGTTCTAGTACTACCGCTGGTTAAGCAAGATCTTTGGCATACCTTGTTACTGCGTCGCTTAGAGCGCACGTTGCTACGCGGTAAAACACCCGAAAACGATTTAAAGCGTGCAGACAGAATAGCAATGGATAATTTAAACAAAGATAAGGACGCAAATGCAGTTTGAAAAGCGAACTAAAAAACGCTTGGGACTTGCAGGCTATCCCATTAAACATTCGCTTTCGCCTGCCATGCATAATGCTGTCTATCGCGAGTTTAATTTAAACTGGCACTACGAGCTTTTCCCTTGTCAAACAACTCATCAATTTAAGCAATTAATTGCCGGAACAACTTGTAAAAATAGCGATTTCATTGGTCTAAATATAACCATGCCATTCAAGCACGACGCCTTTAATGCTGCTGCAATGTATGGCGATGCAACCTGTGAAATCGTTCAGGCAGCCAATGTCTTAACAGTTGCTGATACACAATTAAATGCTGTTGAGAAACCCAAACAATTAATAGGCTCTAACACCGATGGCCTTGGTTTAGCACATTCTTTACTTAACGACGGCAACGCCAGTATAAAAGGCAGCAATGTGATAATCTGCGGGACTGGTGCTGTCGCCGCCACTGCTTTCGTTGAACTTTGCCACCTTGGTGCCAACAACATCTGTGTGCTTAGCCGCACAGATAAAAGCGCAAAGGCTTTTTTAGACAAAATGCCCTTGTCTTTGCGTGAAAACTGTCTGCCATTAAGCTATGATGATAAGAACCAAGTTGCAGAAGCAATCAGACAAGCCAACATAATCATCGATGCTACGCCTACAGGGATGACAGCAAATGCAGCCGCGGTTATCCCAACTAATCTTATTTCACCCGGGCAGGTAGTCTTAGATGTTGTTTATGGACATGGCGATAGCACGTTGTTGCGCGAAGCTCGCAAACTTGGCGCCACTGCCATAGATGGCTTAGGTATGCTCATAGAACAAGCCGCGCTAAGCATTCAAACTTGGTTTGCCGTCTGTGGTATCACAGAAACGGTGCCACGCGCTATACTTAAAGATGCCGCGTTGCGGGCACTAAGTAGCAGATGACACAGCAAACAAGCTTGCAAGAATAAAACTAGCGAAACAGCTGAGCCAAGATCTGCTCACCTATGAAAAAGTCTTGGTAAAGCGAAACAGCTATACTGGATTTACAAACTTATGCGAATAAAGCAAATTTCGCGCTTGCAATATTCGCACCTGCAATATTCGCGCTTGCGCTGTACGCATTTGTAATGAACGCACCTGCAATATTCGCGTTTGAAATATGAATTAAGTCTACGGAGGAGAACGATTATGCAATACACAACGGCCGGCGAGTCGCATGGCGCTAAGCTGGTTACCATAGTAACAGATGTTCCTGCTGGCTTTGCACTTGCTTCAGAACGCATAAATAGCGATTTAGCGCGCAGACAAAGCGGCTATGGACGCGGTGGGCGCATGTCTATAGAAACAGATAAAGCGCAAATACTTAGTGGACTTCGCTTTGGACGCACTCTAGGAACACCTATCGCCTTAGAAATTGCAAACAAAGATTGGCAAAACTGGCAAGAGCGCATGGCAACCGAAGGCGTTGCCCCTGCCAACCTAAAAATAGAAACTGCACCCAGGCCAGGTCACGCAGATCTTGCTGGCGCCCAAAAACTTGGACGCAACGACTGCCGCGACATCTTAGAACGTGCCAGTGCACGCGAAACTGCCGCACGCGTAGCTGCCGGTGCTGTTGCTCGCGCCTACTTAGCAAATTTTGGTGTCGAGATAAGCTCTTATGTAACACGCATCGGAAAAGTCGCTTTGCCCCCAGAACTCATCGCTCGCAAGCAGGCGGTTTTCTCAACAGAAAAAATAGAAAACTCTGCCGTTCGTTGTCCGGACGCCAAAACAACAGATGCTATTATACTAGCAATAGATGATGCTCGCACAAAAGGCGAGAGTCTGGGTGGCTGCTTTAATGTCGTGGCCACAGGCGTTGTTCCTGGCATTGGCCATTTTGCTCAGGCGTCAAAACGGTTAGATTCCCAAATGGCTGCGGCGATTGTTAGCATACCTGCCATAAAAGGTGTCGAGTTTGGTCTTGGCTTTGCCTCTGGCTCGCTGTTTGGGTCTGAAGTGCACGACGCCATAGTTATAGGCGAGGCAGGCGATGGACGCATTCAGCCCATTCGAGCAACAAATAATGCTGGTGGTATTGAAGGCGGCATGTCTAACGGCGAGTCTATTGTTATCTCTGCTGTTATGAAGCCCATCCCTACGCTCACATCGCCACTGCGTACAGTAGATTTGCTCACGCACCAATCACGCGAGGCATCTAAGGAGCGCAGCGACATTGTTGCTGTGCCGGCATGCGCCATTGTCGCCGAGGCAGAATGCGCCATGGTTTTAGCAAACGCCTATATAGATAAGTTTGGTGCAGACACACTGGCCGATGCCCTTGTTGCCTTTAATAACTACATAGACCGACTTATAAAATGAAAACTGAACACAACAAAGCCGCAGAACAAAGCACTAAGCACATAATTCTTATAGGTTTTATGGGAGCTGGTAAGACCACTGTCTCGCGCAAAATCGCTCGCTGGCAGCATCTTTGCTGCATAGACATAGATCGCTATATAGAAAACCAGCATGCAATGAGAATATCTAAAATGTTTATTAAATATGGCGAGAAGTACTTCCGCGACCAAGAAACTGCCTTCCTGCGCACTCTAGCTAATCGCGACCGCTCAGTTATTTCTACGGGTGGTGGCATCGTTTTATCTGATCTAAACCGACAGTTGCTAAAAGAATCCGGGACTATAGTTTATCTACAGGTCACAGCTAACGATGTAGCTGCCAGAATTAAAAACAAAAGGTCGCGACCACTTTTAACAAATGAAGATCAAACAAGGGATCTTTTAGATAAGCGACGAGCATTATATGAACAAATTGCCGATATAACAATAAACACCAGCGATGTTAAAGCGGCATTGGTGGCGCAAACAATTATCACAACTTTACAGGATAGAGGGGAGCTATAAACAGGTGGCCATTAAGTCTACAAAACTGGAATTAATCTTATCAGACGGAAAAAACTACGATATTCGCATAGGCTCTGGTGTGCTAAATGGTCTTTGCGAAACCCTAGGTAGCTTACAAAGTGTAAGCAAAGATAGCTTGCTAGTAATAATAAGTGATAGCAACGTAGCACCATTTTATGCTAGTAATCTTCGTCTTGCATTAGAAGCAGGTGGCTACAAGACCGCACTTATCACTATTGCCGCAGGCGAACAATCCAAAGATATTAAAGTGGCAACCGAGATCTGGAATGCCCTTGCCGCAAAAGGGGCGAACAGGCGATCGACGATTTTGGCCTTAGGCGGCGGCGTGGTTGGCGACCTTGCCGGTTTTGTAGCCTCTACATGGATGCGAGGCATAAACGTGGTGCATGTGCCAACATCGCTTTTAGCAATGGTGGATTCTTCTGTTGGTGGCAAGACAGGTATAGACTTACCCGCAGGCAAAAACCTTGTGGGATCCTTTCATCAACCAATTCATGTGCTCTGTGATATAGATTTACTAAAAACTTTACCGCACAATCAATGGCAATGTGGCTTTGCAGAGATTGCGAAATCCGCCATCATAGACTCTTTAGACTTTTTTCATTGGCTACAGGCAAACTGTGCTTCTTTGGTCGCCCACGAGCCGCAGGTAGTACGCGAGGTCGTTGCTCGTTCGCTTGCTTTTAAGGGTCGTGTTGTGGTGCGCGACGAGCGCGAAAGTGGTATTCGCGAATGCCTTAATTACGGTCACACTTTTGGTCACGCTTTAGAGAAAGTCACAGGCTTTAGCGCCATTAGTCACGGACAGGCTGTTGCCGAGGGAATCCGCTTTGCCGCACGACTTGCCATTGAGGCAATAGGCTCAAGCGAGAAGTTTGCCAATGAGCAAGATGATCTACTTTTGGCTCTGGGATTAGAAAGACTTGGTTTAAACCAGCTAGGCAACAGCTTAAGTGACAAGCAGGTTGGTGCTGTTTCTGGTGCTGTTACTGGTGCTGTTACTGGTGCTGTTACTGACACTGTTTCTGGTGCTGTTTCTGGCACAGTTTCTGGCACAAAAGATTGCGTTGGTGCAGACTTTGCCGCTAACTTTAAAGATAACAACGCGGCTAACTCTGTAAGAAATATCGGAGCCGACGATCTTTTTAACGCCATGCTTAGCGATAAAAAGAACTTCGGTGGCTCGCTACGTTTTGTACTTGCCAATGAACCAGGTAACTGGCAGACTGTTGCCGTAGACGCAGACTTGGTAAAAATCTATTTGTTATATTGGGAGCAAGCTCAACATACACTAGCATGCTAGTATGCTATCTTGCTAGCTCATCAAAACTTTCATTGGATTTTTGCTACCTTTAGATTGAAAATTTTATCTAATACCACATTGCAGTCAAGCAGCAAAACCATGTTTTTCCCCTAGCCTTGCGTCGCGGATCTCATCATCGCTAAGATTTATAGGTACTGGCAGCTCTAAATCATTAAGCGCATTAATGCGTGCGAAAATTTCTTCTTTAGACACCTGTGTTTGAAATCTTGTAATTGGTATGTCACCTGTGGCTACAATTTCGCTAATGATTGTTTGCATAAGCGAAGAGATGGTCATACCATTTTTTTTAAGTATAGCAGTTGCTTTATCTTTAACATCTTTGTTTATGCGCACCGTTAGCATGCTTTTCATTGTCATCTCCGTCTTAAATCATCAGCCTTAAATCATCTTTTTTAGAATTAATTATATTATTTCGGTCGTATTGTAATACATGTAATACAATAAATTAGTGTGTTAATAAATATCAAGCGTGCGACACACATCACGTCACACACATCACGTCACAACGCCTTAATTAGCTAAGCGCGCCATCTGGTAACATGCCGCTCTATTGCATCAATAGCCTCGTATAATAATACACCCATCAAAGCCATTGCGATAATGCCTGCAAACATACGCGAATAGGCAATCATGCCCCACGAATCCATTATGAAGTAGCCCAAACCAGTAGAGCCGGCAATTGCTTCGGCAAAGAAGAGGATGGCAACTGCAGTACCCGACGAAATTCTTAAAGCCGTAAAAAGTTCTGGCATACAAGCAGGCACAACAACATGTCTATAAACCTGCCAACGCGAAGCACCAAGCGAGCGTACAGAAAGTATAGACGCATCCGGAACCGCCTTAGCACTGTCACGAACAGTCACCAACACCTGAAAGAAGATAGTTATAGTGATAAGCACAATCTTCGGAGCGTCTGCCAAGCCAAGCAACACTAAAAGCACAGGAAGAAGAACGATTTTAGGAATTGGGTATAGGATGTATAAAAAAGGAGCAAACATAGTATCTAGCCGTGGCGAACGCCCTATAGCAAGACCAAGTGGCACAGCAGCAATAGTGCCAAGCGCCATAGAGACAACAACACGATACAAGCTAGTTCCCAAATGTGGCACAATCTGCGGAGCATGCCTAATTAACATCTGAATACTATCAATGGGGGCAGGCAATGCTGGCGAGTGAACAATAATAGAAAGTAATTGCCAGCCAGCCAATATTGCCAGCAAAGAAATAATATAACCTGCTAGCCGCAAAAGCGCACCACGCAGTGGATGTCGCTTACGAACGCTACGCATAATGCCAATAACTGGTGTTTGTTTAACCATGCTTAACCTCAGGGTGACATTTAGTCTTTGGCTCTGAATCCATTGGCAAATCTAAGACAAATGCGTTGTTTGTTGCTGTAACAAAATTCGTTGCATCTGCCGCGTCAATAGTATTTGTTGCAACTGTCTCTGACGCGTTTAACATAGACGCCGCAGATTTCGGCGCAGACGGCGATGCTGGCGACGACACCAGCGACAACGCCTCGCGCACTTCTCGACATTTTAAAAAATATGCTTCATTGTGACGGTAATTGATGTCGCCCACTAAAGGATTATTCACATAAGAAACAATGGTACCTGGACGCGCAGACATAATCGCAATCCTCTGGCCCAAAAAAACCGCTTCTTCTATAGAGTGGGTTACCAAGATTTGCGCATACCCGCGATCTTGCCACAACTGCAAGAGCAGATCTTGCAGGTTTTCGCGCAACATAGTATCTACAGCGCTTAAGGGCTCGTCCATGAGCATGATATCTACATCTAAAGCCAGAGCTCTTGCAAGAGCCAAACGCTGACGCATGCCACCAGAAAGCTCGCTTGGAAAAGCATTGGCGAAATCGGCAATGCCAACGCGAGCAAGCGCCTCACGTGCAGTGGTCAAACGTGCTGATCTTTTTGCATGGCGAATTTCTAGCCCCAGTGCGGCATTTTCTAATACAGTCTTCCATGGCAAAAGACCAAAGTCCTGCAAAATTAGAGCCGTCTCGAGCCTTGGAGCTGTTAATTCTTCCCAAGCGTTCGCCGATTTGGTCGTTTCATCATATACAGACGGACGTACGCAAATTTTACCAAAACTTGGTTTAAGCAGCCCAGCGGCAAGCAACAACAGTGTAGACTTTCCCGAACCTGAAGGGCCAATAAGCACCAACGACTCGCCCTTAGAAACCTCAAGGTTCAGGTCATGAAGAGCACGAACTGGCTCCTCATGACCTGAATATGTAAATTCTAGTTCCTCAAATTTAAGCATACACACATTTTACTGTAGAATCAAAAATGTCACTGGTAACGATGGTACTAAGGCTCTCAGCGGCAGTTTGGTAACGATGGCGTTAACGCTCTCAGCGGCAGCTCGGTAACGTTGGTGCCGGCAGACCTCAGAGGTTGTTATGTTGCGATGGCGCCGGCTGACCCCAGAGGTTGTTTGGCATCGTTGGCGCCGGCAGACCTCAGAGGTTGTTAAGCTGCGATGGCGCCGGCTGACCGCACTGCTAAACTATGTTAGCATCTGTTAGCATCTGTTAGCATCTGTTGGCACCTGTTTGGCACCTGTTTGGCTTCCGGCCGCCGAACCGCCAAAACGACATATTTTGCCTTTAAGTTACCCGTTAGGTTATCTAATAGACGATAGCCACCCCAAATTTACCTGTCATTTGATTATAGCTTAAAGGCTCATTAAGATAGCCCTTTTCTAACATCCAATCTAAAACCGGATCTATCATGGCATTTGTTGGCTTCGCTGCCTCTGGATATGTGCTAACTGGATAGCTTTCCTGTACGGCAGGCGGCATAGCCGAAAGCGCTTTTTCTATAAGCAACGAACGATACTGAGCAGGATTTTTATTAATTGCAGCTACGGCTTCATCCCAAATGGCGCGCACGATTGCTAAAGCGGTTGCACCTTCCTCGGTATTCGTAAAATCATCGCGCGCGATCATTACACTCTGAGAAAGGTTTGCACCCTTGGTGTCGTCTGCCACCAACACCATTCCCGTAGCTTCGCCTAATGCCAACAACGATCCAGGCAATGCGGCAGCAGGAACCTGGTTAGAAGTCATCATCTCGTAGCGCACTGGAATTTTCTTAAGTTCTTCTACAACTATCTTGTCTTGCGGTACGCCTGCCTCTTCCAACAACTTGTCCATTACATATTCAAGAATTGTATTAGAACCTACGCCAATTGGCTTTCCCGCAAGATCTGCAAGCGTCTTTACGCCAGACTCTGGATTGGCCATAATACCAAAACGTCCTTGCTCAGCTGTTGCGCCTAAAGTTACCCAATGCAAAGTGATTTTGGTACCAGACTGAGCCAAAGATGCAGACACCATAGGGTCAGTCATAGCAAAGTCTACGCTACCTGAAGCAACTGCCAAAGAAAGCTCCTGAGCGCTTTGGAATGTCTCTACTCGTGCCTTGATGCCATGATCGGCAAACATGCTCTCGCTCTCTGCAACCCACATAGGCAAAATGTCCTCGGTCACCATAGTGCCAATAATAATTTCTCGTGTTACTTTGCTGGGATCCGGAATGCTAATTTCTGGCAATGGCGAATCCATTGGCACTGCCGTCTCCTCATTAGCCGCAGCGACATCGTTAGCGTTAGAGTTAGTGCTAGCGTCTTGGCTTGAGTTGTTACAAGCACTCATGCCAAGTACCAGTAATGCTAGCATGCTAGCTAAAACTAGTGCGCCTGTCTTTTGTAAATACTTCTTTAGCATTGCTTTAAACTTCCTTTCCTCTCGTTTTACTACGTCTCACTTTGGTATGTCTCGTGGCACGTCTCGTGACATGTCTCGCTTCGGTGGCCTGCACTTCTCAACATTACACTTTTGTCTTGTACCATGCGCAGCATCTCAGTCTTTTTATAGCTTACCCTTAAAGCCTTAAGCACGGCATCGCAACATATGCACCTTAATCGAATCATCGCCACACACAACCTCAAGCAAGACTTCGCCACACACAACACCATTTATTAAGTGCTGCATTCTAGCAAAACTATGCAATTGACGTCTGAAACGTAGCTTCTCTCCCGCTACAAAAAAATATAGCATCTATTACTCTACCTTATATGCGTTATATACTGCAACAAGTCCACCGGTTAAATTTCGGTAACGGATATCCGAAAAGCCGGCAGTGTGCAATTTCTCGCAAAATAAATGCTGTTTGGGAAACTCAAGTATAGACTGGCGCAGATACTCAAATTCATTCTTGTTGCCAGTAAGTAGCTTGCCAATATTAGGGATAGCAAACTGTAAATATAAATGATACAAAGCACGCCAGCACTTGCCAGGTGGTGTTGTAAACTCTAAAATATGCACACTGCCGCCAGGCCTTAAAACGCGATAGAACTCGGCTAATGCCTTGTCGCGATTAACAACATTGCGAATACCGTAGGCGCATGTGATGGCATCATAGCTGGCATCGTTAAATGGTAGCTCTTGCGCGTCGGCATATCTAATTGACACTCGTTGCCTTTCAGCCAAAGCGAGGTCTGCCCTAACATCATCAAAACCAGTCGCAAGTACTCCCAAACGCTGCCTTGCCACATCCAGCATCTCGGTAGAAATATCGCTAAGTGTAATATTTGCCCAAGGCAATAATCGCAAGAGTGCAAGGCAAATCTCGCCAGTTCCACCAGCTACGTCAAGGACGTCTTTTGGCGCCTCGCGCGCAACATCTGCTATAAACACATTTGTCCAATGTCTATTAATCCCAAAACTAGAAATTGCGTTAAAGGCGTCATAGCGTTTTGCAATTTTGGCAAAAACAGCATTAGTGTCATTCATAAAACAATCCTTTCTGTAGGCGATCCTAAGCAATAAGCTCGCGCCGGCGCTGCTGCCAAACGCAACAATCGCGCTTTATCATAAACAGCTACAGTCATAGACAACAAAATCACGCCAGGCTACACCCAGAGTGACCCTAGACAACAAAATCGCGCCAAGCTATACCAGAGTGACCCTAGACAACAAAATCACGCCAAGCTACACCAGAGTGACCCTAGACAACAAAATCGCGCCAGGCTACACCAGAGTGACCATCATTATCTATAATTGTCCATTCTATAATATAAGTACCTCTGCCAAGGTTCACAAATGCAGTGGCGTCGGCCACATCCCCCCTACCAGAGGAGCAC
>JAIRQA010000011.1 GCA_031256715.1 Coriobacteriales bacterium
GACATGTACCCAAGCGACTGGCTTCTAGATGATGGCTCAAGCAGGTTTGACTCTGCCGACCCTGCTGTGTACGACGACTGGACAGAATCTTGGGACAGAATTGTCGGCAAAGACAAAGAAGGAACACCTGAGCAAGTTTTTATGGTAGCAAAGACTATCTTAGATTACTACACAAATGAGGTAGAATACGAACTTGGCGATGCAGAGAGCTATCTTAAGGAGCATCTTGGCGCGTGAAAATAAGCACAAGCCACTGTTAAACCCACTGTTAAACCGCACTAGGTTTTCTAACTTTGGTTATGTAAACTTGCTAACTGTAGTTGCGTCGGCGTGCTATTGGGCTTGGTTTGACCAAGCGATATTTAGACCCACCCTGCTCTTGCCATTTGCAAATGCTCAAAGCTTCTTTAGTTCTTATTTTGCTGTCGCTATGATAAGTGGTTCTTTAGCTTTACTGCTAGCAACAGTATATAACAGCAAGTTAGCAAATTATATCAAACTGCAACCATATGGTGTACTTGCTGTAATTTTGGCAGTACTCGGCAATGTGCTTACAATGGCGGGAGCAAACATCTTTAGTCCACTTTTTATCCATGTGGGCGCTGCTATTACCGGAATAACCTGCTCATTCTTTTTACTTGAATGGGCACGCATTTATTCTAAGCAGGGGGCGCAAAACGCTAGCTTGCTTATTTCGGCCGCAATAGCGCTTGGTGTTCTTCTCGACATTTTTATTATTGGTTTATCGCCATTGTTTGCGGCTATTTTTACAACGGCACTTACACTTACAGTCTTGCTTATTCTAGTAATTGTCTGTCACATTATCAGTCCCGAGAATAGTGCGTCCGATAATGATGCTCAAGGCAATAACGAGCAGTCACTTAAAAAGCAAATTGTTCAGAAAAAGCATCAAGGTGCGAGCGACGAATCTGCTTTGGCATACTATAGCGCACAATATCAAGCGAAAAGCCAATTGCAGAGCCTCTGTCAAAAACCCAACCAAAACCCCAGCCAAAACCAAGTACATAATCCCGACCAAAATCAAGTGCAGAACCTCAATCAAAACCTCGCTATTAGCAGTGATGCTTTTTTCACTTCAAACAGCCGTCTCTTTTTTGGACTCTCTTTATCTCTTTGCGCAGCATTTTTTGTCTTTGGCCTTTCCTTTGGTTTCATGCAGTTTAATTCTGCCTTTTACCAGACAGAGCTTTATCCACTAACATCTGATGCTCTATTAATTTCTCGTGGGATAACCGCCTTGATTATCTTTTTAGCACTTTGGTTCTTTCCTCGCCATTTGTACAATTGCTATCGCATTGGTATCCTGATTGGCATTGCCGGCTTTATTATGGTTCCTTTTTTAAGCACAGCAGTAAACAATAGCTTGATAACTGGTTTTGTGATTGCTATTGGCTACACCACGTTTGATATTGTAACCTGGACCTTGCTTGCCCAGATTGCTTTTAGTGGTCATTCTTCTTCTGTAAAGATTTTTGGCGCAGGGCGTTTTATTGTTCATGTCGCAGTAGTCGTAGGTTTTTTGTTGGCATGGGCTTGCCTCAGTAACCCAGAAACTTTTCCTTATAAAGAAGCCATCAGCGCTACCATAGGATACCTTTTGGTTGTTGGCGCAATGCTATTACTTGGCGAGAATTCGGCACTTTGGACGTTAATTGGGTATTGCCAAACAAAAACGGAACGCAAGGACGCAGAAAATTGGGCTGAGGGTACCCCCGCTTACGATTATCCGGATGACCTTATCTATAAAGGACAAGCAGGCGCCGAGGGTGATGCCGAGCAGCCAGATACTACTCACAGTAATATACTTAGCTGTGCAATAGCATTTGGTTTAACACAGCGCGAAATAGAAGTATTGCGTTATCTTGTTTTGGGGAGAAGTACTCCGCGCATCGCACAGGTGCTTATTATTTCAGAAAACACAGTTCATTCGCACATCAGACACATTTATCGCAAGTTTGGTGTTCACAATCGTCAGGAATTGTTGGATTACTTTTCGTAAACCACCTCGCAAACCGCTTTGTAAATTGCTTCACAAACCGCTCCGTAAACCGCTTTGTAAACCGTCTCGCAAACCGCATCGTAAACTGCTCATTAGTTGTAGCTCAATCGCAATTTATGCACAGTAATGCTTCAGGTACTGGCTTAAACCAGACGCAACATTCAGCAATTTGTGAACAGAAACAAAAAACATTAAAATCACCAAAAACTGATTACAAAAAAATAGCGAGTATAGCCACTTGCACCATGAAGATGGTCAACTTTGTGGGATGTGTCAACCGTTAGTTCTTCTCAAAATTATTAAATAAGCTTGCCCAAAGGGGGCGAGCACCTACTTTAGGAGGATTAAGCAATGAAAGATCATTCAGGAATCATGAAAAGCAACGAAGTGGCTAGCAAGGGCGGCACGGATTGCAACAAGGAGTACGACATGAGCTGCAACAATTCGGGCGCTCATCATGAAGCCAGAGTTATATCTGACACCGATGGGTTTGCTGGAAGTATTTCTAGGCGCTCATTTTTATCTGGCATAGGCGCGACAGGCGCACTGGTTGCCGCCAGTGCCATCGTTGGCTGTGCGCCAACAACAATTGGTGGCGCGAATTCAGGCGCGAATTCAGGTACGAACTCAGGCGCGAATGGCACAGCAAATGTTGGCACGAACAGCGGCGGCGCTTCTGGTGCTGCGTCCGGTGCTTTAGATAGCGCTGGCTGGCGTATGGCACCAGCCGCACCCGAGGCAAGCAAGATTAGTGAGACTGTAGATGTTGATGTTGTTATTGTAGGTGGTGGTAGCTCAGGCTTAGGAGCAGGACGATCAGCGCTTTTGCATGGCGCAAAGAAGATAATTGTATTAGAGAAGAATGAGAGTTCACGTGTTGGTGGTGGCGTACATGGTATTCTTGGTTCTAAATACGCGCGAGAAATTGGCATAGATTTTAGCAAAGAACTTGTTAACGAGATGATTAAGGAAGAAATGCAAGTTTCTGGTATGCGCGCAGATGAACGCTACTACCGTCTCTGGGCACAGCGAAGCGAGGAAGTCTTCCAGTCTATGTTGGAGGCCTTCGACTCTAAGTACGTGCATTGTGTAAATAACGGTGCAGCACCATACAACCAATTAGCTGACGAATATTTTTCTGAGTCTGTGTATCCCGGAGAAGCATTGCAGGTGTCTGAGGGTGATGTGAACACACCTGTCATAGATGGCTTTACAAATTGGATTAACAATAATGGTGGAGAAGTTCGCTATAAGACAGGCGGCGAGCAAGTCATCATGAAGGACGGCAAAGTGGCAGGGGTGTATGCAAAGAAAGAAGATGGCACATACTTACAAGTAAACGCTAAAGCAGTTGTTGTTTCTAGCGGTGGCTTCGAGGGTAACGAAGAAATGTTAGCCGAACTTGCTCCACATGTTATAGGCACCAATATTGCCAATACTGTGCCTGGCGATGGGTCTGGCATA
This sequence comes from Coriobacteriales bacterium, assembly GCA_031256715.1. Lineage (GTDB taxonomy): Bacteria > Actinomycetota > Coriobacteriia > Coriobacteriales > UBA8131 > JAIRQA01. The sequence continues at coordinate 3,485 of JAIRQA010000011.1, forward strand.
AAGATGTGTGTTTGGGCAGGAGCGCAGACGCAAATGTCCCCTTGCTGCATTATGATGTCTTCTGCAAAATCTCCCGACGACCCCAATGTGCCTAACCCTATCCCATTTATCTGCGTCAATAAAAATGGCGAAAGATTTGTGAACGAGGCAACTAGTTCATTCTTGATTCCCTATGCTATTCTTAACCAACCTCAGAAAAAGGCATGGCAAATATTTGATGCCAATTATGCTCAAACAATCAACGACTTAAAGATACAAACCTGGATGGGTACAATTTTCTTTAACGAAGAAAAAATTAAGAAGTTCGAGGATGCGGCAACTAAGGCCGATACATTGGCAGAGCTGGCGCAAAAACTGGGCATAGATGCCGATGGGCTAACCGCTCAGATAAAGAAATATGATGCGATGCAGCTAGAGGGACACGATGATCAATATGGTGTGCCGCATCGTTTTATGACTGCCGTAAATCCGGTGCAGGCACCGTTTTATGGTATGGAGATTCCCTACAACACACTCGTTTCCTTAGGAGGCGTTATTTGCAAACCAGAAACTTCAGAAGTCCTAGACCAGCAAAATATGCCAATTCCTGGCCTATACGCTTCCGGCAATACTGTGGGCAATCGTTTTGGGGCAGTCTATTCTAATAACACATGTGGGTTATCCAATGGCTTTGGTGATGTAGGCGGTTATGTGGCCGGAGAAAGTGCGGGCGAGTATATTAGCAAGATATAATATTATTATAAGATGACGTTATAAGGGGATGTTGAGAAGTGCCTCGGCATCCCCTCAGTCGTCAAACGTCATTTTAAGTATGCCGTGCTCTTTAAGTGCTACCTGGGTAACTTAAGTTTCTAGAGACCATTATGTGAAAAATTGAAGCAAAATAAATACGCATCACGTGACAAAACATAGTCTAAATAGTATAATTTTCGTGACATGAAACGATAACTTACCTGATAAGGACAATAATTGCTTAAGCGTAAAAAATATCATGAACTGGAGCAATGGAAGAGTGAGTCAAATAGGCGCGCACTGCTGGTTACTGGCGCTCGTCAAGTAGGGAAGACTTTTCTGATACGTGAGTTTGCCCGACATAACTACGAGCACTTTGTAGAGCTTAACTTTATTTCAAACCGCATGGCTGCAAAAGTCATAGAAGATGCCACAAATACAAAAGATCTTATGACGCGACTTTCGATTCTTGCAAACAAACAGATGGTTCCTGGCAAGACATTGCTTTTTCTAGACGAGGTACAGAAGTGCAAAGAGATTGTAACAGCCATCAAGTTTCTTGTTGAACAGCAAGACTATGACTTTATTTTATCTGGTTCGCTGCTAGGCGTAGAGCTAAAAGATATTCGTTCTGTCCCTGTGGGTTATTTGGGCACACTAGAGATGTTTCCCCTAGATTTTGAAGAATTTTGCTGGGCAAATGGAGTTAGCGTAGACACATTTAGTCATGTCAGGGAGGCATTTTATAACAAGCAGCAGTTGCCAGATTACATGCACGAGCACTTCATGAATCTATTTTACAACTATTTGCTAGTTGGAGGCATGCCGGCGTCTGTTTCTGAATACGTTAGTAGCCACAACATGCAAATTGTGCGTAATCTGCAAAAGGACATTCATAATCTTAACCGCAGCGATATTTCGCAATATGCCGGAACTGATACTCTGGCAGTCAAGGACATCTATGATCAGATGCCAAGTCAATTAAACAAAGAGAACAAGCGGTTCGAGATGAATATATTAGGCGAACACGCTCGCTTTCGTCGGTACGAGAACCGATTTCTTTGGCTTGTTGATGCTGGTGTGGCATTGCCATGCTTTCAGGTTAATGAGCCAAAATATCCACTAATGCTGAATAAATCACCAAATAGATTCAAGCTGTATTTTAACGATGTTGGCTTACTTACCAGCACGTTTGGGAGGGGCGATTTTTTACATATGTTGGACAAGCCAGGTAGAGTAAACTTTGGCTCGACCTATGAAAATATCGTTGCGCAGGAATTAGTTGCACATGGCGTTAAGCCTTACTATTACAGCAAGCGAAAATTTGGAGAAGTCGACTTCGTGCTTGATGCTTCTTTTGGCAAGACAATGCTTATCGAAGTCAAGTCGGGCACAGATTTTATTAGACACAAAACACTAACTAAATTACTAGACGTGGCAGATTATTCATTTTGCGATGCAATGGTGTTTTGTGAAAGCAATGTTCAATTTTGCGCAGAAGTGACTTATCTGCCAATCTATATGATTTCGTGCGTAGAATAATTTTTCTTATGCACTAGTTTCTGTTCACGCCCCACCCCATGTCATCTAGAGGCGAGCGAAGCGAGAGTTTAAGGCTCTAGTTAGCCAGACCGAAGTGTCAGAGCCTTAAGCATTGCCGCCACGGCAATCTATAGATGACGCAGGGGGAGCGTGAACACAAAGCAATATTTTAATGAAATACGGGGCAAGTTTCAGTCTAATAGCGAAGTGTTAGGCATTATTACCATCCAACAAAAAGAGCTTAAGAATCATCTAGAACGTCAAGCGCTACTTGTTTTCATCGCCTTATTTCCGTGGTCGTTTTTCGTATTCTTTTTCACATGGCTTGGCGAAAGGATTAACAACACAGAGGCATGGATAAAAAATCCATTTGAGTATTTTTATAAGCACTATCTGTTTGCGATTGGAAATAAATATAAAATACAAAGCGATATAGAGCTTGGACTACATAATGAGTAATGTACAACGCAATTGTTTTAAAGGTATAGCAGGAAAATGGCAGGGATAATGGCAGTTGACATAATAATGCGTGTTGATAAAATAATGACGTACATCATAACGGCTCGCATGCTTTATTTGAGGAAACTAATGGATGTCTATAATGATTGATAAATTAAGAGTATATGAACAAGCGTAAACTGATATTGAATTATCGAATAATTCGGTTCAAGATATTTTAAAAATATTTTTTAATGGGCTATCTAGTCCAGAGCAAAAGTTGCGCATTAAAAATAGAAAATGATGTTGAGAAGTGCGCATTTCCAATAGAAAGGTAGTGCTGAATGGAGTGTATTTTGAGTATGCAGTCAAGCAAATATAGCAGTTTATCTGGCACTTTGCAGTTTGCACGAAGAGCTGCTGATGCTGCAAATGGCGTATATTAGAGAGTTATGTGCAATGCGCCCTAAAATTGGTTGTAAAATACTGAAATAAAAAATTACTGGAAAATGAATTGACAAAATAAAAATCCTGAAATAAAATAAAATTATGGGAAATAAATCGGTTTGTTTAAATTGCAGAATAGCCTTTAGTCATGGAATGGATTTTGATAATATAATTCAAAGAATTTGTCCGATATGTAAAAATGAAATGGTAAATATAAATTATAAATTTAAACCGCCAAAGAAAAATGAAATAAAAAAATGGGAAACTATAAAATATTTATTTGAAAATGGATTTT
>JAIRQA010000027.1 GCA_031256715.1 Coriobacteriales bacterium
GGTTGTGTGTTTGGGTTTCTGTTTGATTTTCTGGTTGGTTTTCTGATTGGTTGGTTTGAGTTTTTTCTTGGTGGCCTGTTTGGCTAACTGTTTGGTCGCCTGCGTTTTCATCAATTACAAAGGTATCGCTAACAGTAAACGAGCTTGCCTGCGCCAACTGCTCTTTTGATTCCTGTGTTTCCAAAGGCTTCAGTGCGTTCTCTGTTTCATCTGGTTCCAACGGTTCATCATTAGCTTTTGCATTTGTGGTTTGCGCGAACTCATCTTCCTGTGTCGCCCAAACCATCTGAGCAGGAAGACTTGCCATGACTAACGCTATTGAAACAAATAATGTCATCGCTACCGCTGCTGCTCTAAACTTACTTGTCTTAATAGACTTTTTTGTTGCCCTTGCTTTGGTTGTTGTCTTGCTAGTTTTTTGCACACCTTTTAAGTTTGTCATAACCTGACCCCCTTGTTGTAGTTGTGGGTATTTTACCCTGCCTTACATTTTTAACCTGCCTTACGCTACCACTCGAAAAACCCAACCAAAAAAAACTTACTAAAAACCTTACTAAAACCTTAAGACATTACGAAAATCTTAAAACCTAAAAAACCCCATTTCTTGCATAAAATCTACTCGTAATATCTACAATTATACGCTCATTTTTAAAAGTTAGCAAGCCGAGATTTTTTGTGCATAATTAAGATTTTCTTAAGATTTTATTGTTCACGCCCCCCCACCCCACCCGTAGGGGACGCTGTCCTCAGCGTCCCGACAACAGCGTCATGTTTGCATAATCCCCGAAATATTTTCTCTTTGTATTCCCCTCGTAGGGGACGCTGTCCACAGCGTCCCGATTGCATCGTCCCGTTTGCATAATCATCGAATTATTTTCACTTTGTGTTTCCCTCGTAGGGGACGCTGTCCACAGCGTCCCGATTGCATCGTCCCGTTTGCATAATCCCCGAACCCTTTTCTACTTGCATCCTCCTGCGTCATCCTGAGATTGTCGTGGCGGCAATGCTTAAGGCTCTGACACTTCGGTCTGGCGAACTAGAGCCTTAAGCTCTCGCTTCGCTCGCCTCTAGATGACATAGGGTGGGGCGTGACCAGTAACCTTAAGGTTTCGCAAGATTTATCGCAAGATTATAGTCACTACTAAATACCACAGACTAAATATCACGAATTAAATATCACGAATTTAATATCGCAGCAAGCCAGTAAGTAGAATTCAGATAAATATATTGGCTGTCATGTTCATAAAGTCTTTTTCTGAAAACAGTTAAAATAGATATGAGAAAAATGCAAAGTGCAAAGCATCACTTAAATAACATGCAGCAACACAATGCAACACTAACCACTAAACGCACGCTAAACGCACTAAACAGCACTAAACAGCACTAAGCTGCACTAAGTAGCACTAAGTATCAAAATAAGACAATTTTTGCGAAAGAGGTCAGTCCCGTAGATATCAAGGTACAAAAAAACGCGCCACTTAAAGATGTGGCGCCGGTAGGCAATCTACAGAATAATGCGCAGTTAAACGACAGTCATACACCAAGTAATCGCTCGGCATATATCTGGAACACTATATCGGGACTATTGGCTGCCTTTCAGTCGGTTATCCTCCTTATTGTTATAACACGCGTTTGCGATTTAGCTACTGCCGGCATTTTTGTTATTGCCTTTACAATCGCCAACCAATTTCTTTTGGTTGGCAAGTTTGGTATGCGTAACTACCAAAGCTCAGATGTAGCAGAACAGTATCGCTTTGGCGAATACGCACTTTCGCGAGCACTTACAACTTTCATCATGATTATTGGTGTTGTAGTTTACACGATAGTTGCCTCTGCACAGCTAGACTATGACATGACTAAATCGCTTGCCATCATTTTGATGGGTCTACACAAAGCGCTAGACTCAGTAGAAGATGTTTATTATGGAGACTACCAGCGTTTTGGCAGACTAGATGTAGCTGGACGCCTAATGACTATACGTGGCGCCGGAACTATACTTGCAATCTCTGTCTGTCTGGTACTATTTAAAGACTTAACTATAGCATTGGCGTTCTCGCTGCTTCTTGCAACAATGTTGATGATTGGCGTGTTGCTATTCGCCCGCCTTAAACATGGTCTTCCCTCTGGACGCAAAGGTGTTCTAGGCAAACAAACGCTACACTTACTCAAAGAGAATTTGGTATTGTTTCTCACCAGCTTTTTACTTTTTTATGTCATCAACGCCCCACGCTACGCAATTGATGCATTAGCAGGTGATGCCACTCAGGCAATTTATAGTTTTATAGCCATGCCACTTTTTGTGGTCAGCCTCTTTGCCAGCTTTGTGTATGCCCCAATGATTGCACCGCTGTCGCAAATCTGGCAGGATGGTAAAAATGAGCGTTTTAAGCAGGAATTCCTAAAGCAATTGCTCTGGGTGGCGCTAATTGCCATAGCTTGCACGGCGGCGGCATGGCTTTTTGGCATACCTGTGCTAAATTGGCTCTACAACGCAGATGTCTCTGACTATCTTATTGAGCTTTGCGTACTTGTTGCCGGCGGTGGTTTTTATGCAGTCGTAACGCTTTTTACAGTTGGACTAACAATAATACGCAAGCAAGTACTATTACTATTTAGCTATTGTGCTATTACAATAGTTTCTTATTTTACAACTACTTGGGCAGTAACAAATTGGGGTATAGCAGGCGCATCATGGGTTTACCTTGCGCTCATGGTGCTTATGGCAGCAGGAGTGATGTTTACTTTGCTAATTGCGATACGCAAACATTAATGCTGATGTCATTTGATTATATACTTAAGTCGCCGTAGTTTTATCAGTAGCAACTTTATTTAGCAGTCGCAACTTTAGTCGTCGCAACTTTATCCCCCGCCTGTCTAAACGTTTACTTGCGAGCGTTATTTACGAGCGCTACTTGCGAGCGTTATTTGCGAGCGTGTCCAAATGCCATATAGTGCGCAGGCGACATAGGCTTTTTGCAAATCAATTTGTCTAAAGCAACAAAAGCGGCAAAGTCCTTGCGCATACACGAAAGAAAGCCATATGTTCTAATTTCACTTTGAGAAAAGCTGGTTAGCAAATTGTTAAGCTCTTGCAAATTTACATAGTACCAAGATTTGCCCCATGGTACAAAGCGCCTACGCAAAATACCATGTAGGCGTGATCCTTGCATGTTTTCTGCAAAGAGCAGTAGGCCATCAGGTTTTAACACGCGAAATATTTCCTTCATTGCCTTGTCAATCAGACCCAATTGACCCAAATTTCCCACAACTGACTTAAACAAGACAATATCATATGACGCGTCAGGTGCATCTATATTGCTAACATCTATGGCGCGATACTCGACATTGTTAGCAACACCATAACGCTCGTGCAAAATACGCGCTTGCTTAGTAGGTCCATGCAAATCAGAACAAGTAACATAGATACCTTTTTGCGCCAGCCAAAGCGAAAGACCGCCATCGCGAGCACCAATCTCGATAGCTGTCTTGTTAAGATTTATATGAGAATTTGCGAATGCTTTTTCGCTAGATTGCGAGTTGGATTCCACGTTTGCTTTTTCGCTAGATTGCGAGTTGGATTCCATGTTTGCTTTTACGTTAAGCTCTGCTTTAGTTACTTCGTTAGGCTCCCCGATCACTCTTATGTTAGTTTTTGCCATTTGGGCACAACAGTCTGAACTTATGCTAGCATATTTATTTGCTAGTATGTTATCCCAATATCTTAGTGCGTGGCTCCATGTATCCACATCCCATTGCACATAGTCTCGCAACTCCTCAATTGTGTAGTTTCGCATTTTGCAACACCTATTCTTTACCTTTTCTTAGCCAAAAAATTATGCTATCTGTACATTTTAGAACTAACATAGCAAGTTGTCAGTAGGATATTGCAATTTGTATTCGCAATTTATACTAACGCGACACTGCGCACCACTGCGCACCACGGGCTGTATCTTGCCATTTACCGCAAAAAAGGTTACAATTAATTGACGGAAGCACTAAACTGGTATATTGTATTTGAGCGCTTTGTTGGGCGCGACATTGTTTGGGCCCATAGCTCAGTTGGCTAGAGCGCACGGCTGATAACCGTGAGGTCACTGGTTCGAACCCAGTTGGGCCCACCATCCATTGCAATAAACGCCCTGGCGTGAGCCGAGTAGCCGCCAGGGCGTTTATTAATTTATCTACAAATCATCCAAGCAACCCAATCAGCAGACAGCTGTTATTCTGCTAAAAATAGAAACCAGCACTAATTAACAGGCGCTAACTAACAAGCACTAATCAATAAGCACTAATTTACAAGTCGCAAATAATGAACATCTACAAACATTTATTTTGCGTTTCTGTTCACGCCCTACCCCTGCGTCATCCTGAGATTGCCGCAAGTCAATGCTTAAGGCTCTGACACTTCGGGCTGGCGAGCTAGATCCTTAAGCTCTCGCTTCGCTCGCCTCTAGATTACATGAGGTGGGGCTTAGAACAGCTTAGAACAGCTTAGAACAGCTTAAAACAGTGAACAGAAACCATTTTGCGACATCTACCTAAGAAAGTTACTGGCACAATTGGCAAGAGTAGCCTATACTATTTACTATGAAAAATCGCAGCACAAGCAACAAACGTATTCAAACAAGAGCAGCTAACAAACCATCCGCGCGCCATATTGCTCGCAAGAAAAACGATAAACCAAAGGTAATTCAGTTTTTTGCCAAGGATAATAATGGTGGCTCTCCCCTAAACTACTTCTATCTTTTTTGGATATTTGTCATTGCCTCGGTACTCGGTCTAATCTTCGAGACCATCTATCACTCCATTTTCTTTGGCGGCTACGAATCGCGCGCTGGTCTTGTTTGGGGACCTTTCTCGCCCATTTATGGTTGTGGCGCCGTCCTTTTCACTTTAGTTAGCCGCGGCAAACAAGTTGAAAAGAAAAGCCGCGCTATTATAAGCGTTTTTCTTGTCTGTGCCTTTTGCGGCGCCGCACTAGAGTTTACGGCAAGTTGGCTTATGCAAACATTTTTTGGCGTAATGGCATGGGATTATTCTGGCACTTTCCTTAATATCGACGGCCGCACAAACCTTTATTTTTCTGTAATATGGGGACTTTTAGGCACAGCATGGATCTGCTGGTTTTTGCCAACAATACTTAAATTTATCGACCGCATCCCCGAAAACAAACATGTCCTTGTCACGGTACTACTTAGCATTTTCATGGCGTTAAATATCATTACCACAATTATGGCAGTTGGTCGCGCTTATGAACGCGCACAAGGCGTACCTGCGCAAAGCGAAATCGAAAACTTACTAGACAGCCAATACTCCGACGAATACTTGCGCAAGCGCTTCGAAAACACCAATATCGCCTCATAACATCACGCCACTTGTACTTCTTTAAATAATGTCGAGAAGTAAACTTGCTTTAACTTTGCCATCCTGCCTGCAGTTGTCTTCTCAACATCCTCCCTTAATAAGCTTTCTTGTTGATCTTAGAAACAGCGCTGCTGTATCCTTCTTTCGGTCACTTACGCTAGGGGTTTTGACTTGTGGATAGGCACATGAGCGGTCTATAAAATTTCCAGCAATTCGCAATTCACAATTTTGCATATGTGCAAAATTTTTACTATAATGCTTCTTATGAGTTATTCATATCACTACATAAGAATTAATGGCACAAAAGGCATTTCGCAAGATATCATGCGACAACTTGTTAGTGCAACAAACCTTAACGCGTCAGGCATTGCACATGCAATAGGTGTTGCACCTTCTACCATTACGCGCATACTAAAAGGTCAAGTGCATCCATCCTATGACGACATGACTTATTACGTTCATGCTCTGGGTTTTCAAATAGAGAATAATGTTTTAGTAAGACCTGCAGAACTAAAAGGGTACCGCACGCCCAAAGAAATAGGTGACTTCGTTAATCATGAGTTAGCTTTGGGTCTAGATGAGTCTAGGTTAAACTTTCTGCTGCGCTACATGCCAAAAACAGTTATCGACTGGGCCTACCTAGATGATGTAGAGCAAAGAAAAATTCTACTTCAACCTGCAAAAATTACCGATATTCGCTTTCAGGCGCTGCTAGAGGGAATGGTGAAATTCTATGTGCATAACTGGCTTTGGCAAGACGCACCAGATTGGACCGAAAGAACCGTTTTAAAAAAGACCTTCGTCCCACGTGCTGCCGTGCGAAATATTGGCAATAGATATTATCGCAACATAATAAAATCTGTCTCTGAAGAGTTTCAACAAAAAAATGTTATCTTTAGCAACGATGAAATGATGGTGATGTAAATGACTAATAAAACTGACGAGCTAAACAAAGACAGAATCAGATATCTACTTACGTGTTTAGACAAGAAAATGCTTAAACATGGTATAAAGACAAATATCTATATCGTTGGTGGTGCCGCAATTGCTTTAAGCATGAATAACGCAAGAGTCACAACCGATATTGATGCAAACTTTAGCAGCCCAGAAATAATTGCAGAACTACAACCACTGATTAATGAAGTCGCAAAAGAAGAGGGACTCACTGGTCATTGGCTTAATGACAGTTTTAAGGCTATACTTGGCTATTTTAGAAAAGATGATGAACCAAAAACGGTTTTCTTAGGAACAAATCTGGTAGCAGCAGTAGCTTCTCCACAATTTGTTCTTTCACTTAAACTTGCCGCCAGACGCAAAAAGGATATCGCCGATATAGTTGCTATAACCAAAAAATTGGGTTTAAAATCACGGGAAGAATTATTAAGTATTACGAAGCGTTTTTTCATGGCAGACCTTGACGCCGCAGCCCACCAACGCATAGAAATTGAAGAGTTTATAGACCAGCTTATCGAAGAAGGTCTACTGCAGTTTCCTGAAAGCCGGCAAAGCAATCTTTAAATAATTAAAACTTGGTCTGCGACATAGCAATGTCGTGTTGCGGCTGCCGTGTGACTGGTAACGCACAGGCACATGAGCGGTCGTTACTGCACTAAGCCCCCCCCCGTAGGGGACGCTGTCCAAAGCGTCCCGTCCACCAATTTGCATAACCCCCGAACTATGTTCTTCTTGCATCCCCTTGCGTCATCATGAGATTGCCGTGGCGGCAATGCTTAAGGCTCTGACACTTCGGTCTGGCGAACTAGAACCTTTAAGCTCTCGCTTCGCTCGCCTATAGATGACATGGGGTGGGGCTCAGTACAGTAACGAGCGGCATATAAAATTTCCAGCAATTTAAAATTCATGCTTGACAACAGCAATAATCCCCTATATACTTCTCATATACTACTAAACTTATAAGTTTTATAAGTTTACTTGTTACAAGGTAAATTTAGTGGGCATTCATCTAACTAAGCTGCATTTATACAGTTTACTTGCCCACACAAACTACCTAAGAACCATATTTTTTCACTTTGCCAACTTGTACGAAATAAAGAAACAGAAAACAAAAACAGTTGTAACGACAAAAACAGTAACAACGACAAAAAAACAGTTGTAACGTCAAAAACACAACGACAAAGTAAAGACAGGAAGCAAATGTCAAATCAGACAATAGAACAAATAACGGAACCCCTCCCAAAAGAGCAGCAAATATCTCAGCTGCACTTTGCAAGGTCGCACACAACAGATGACTATATTACAGAAGCAGATTTGCTTGCAAGAATAAACTCGTCACCCTTTGGTGAGACTACCAAAGACTGGGCACAGCGTAGCGCTCAGGTTGAATCGCTGGGCAATGTGGGTTGGGGGCTTTTCTCGACACCTCCTATCATTCAAAGAGCAGAGGGATCGCTACTTTACGATACCGATGACAAGGAGTATATCGACCTCATTTCGGGCTTTTCTGTGAGTGGCTTTGGTAACAACTATCAACCTATTACCGAAGCTATCTGCAAACAGGCACAAACGCTAACTCATTTCTTTGACTTCCCGCACCCTAAGCGTATTCATTTGGCAGAACGTCTGGCGAAGCTTTCTGGTATAGATGGCAAGGCACGAGTACTTTTTGGCACTACAGGATCAGATGCTATAGAAAGCGCGGTTAAGGCTGCCAGACATTACACCGGCAAGCCATATGTTCTTGTTGCTAAAGGTGACTACCATGGCGCTACCAGTGGTACCATTGCGCTTACTAGCCGCAAAGGCATGAACGCAAACTATTTCCCGGGCAGCTCTGATGCTTATGTTGGCTTCTTTGGTTTTCCGCACGAATATCGCGCCGGACTAAAGAATTTTGGTGGCTTTGGATTAGAATCTATAGACGAACTGGAACATAGTTTAAAGGGCACCTTTTCTCCCTATGCCGATGGCAATGGAAATTTGGTAGCCGCAATTTTGGTTGAGCCTTTTCAGAGTTCATCTGGCTATTATATTCCACCGCGCTCATATCTTAAAAATCTGCGCCGCATCTGCGATGAACACAATATCTTACTTATCCTAGATGAAGTACAAACAGGTCTTGGGCGCACCGGTAAAATTTGGGGCTTTGAGCATTCAGAGGTCAGACCTGACATTATAGCCGTATCTAAGACTTTAGGCGGCGGCCTGCCTCTTTCTGCCGTCATTGCCAGCGCGCAAATATTTGAGGCATGGAACCCAACAGCTCACATAAACACTCAGGCCGGTAATGCCATTGCTTGTGCTGCTGCCCATGTTGTTTTAGACACACTTACAGCACCTGGTTTCCTAGACGATGTTAACAGGCGCGGCGACCGTTTTGTGTCAGGATTGCAAAAAATTGCAGCCAAGCATCCAAGTCTTGGCTACATAGACCACACGGGCATCTACATTGGGCTAGAGTTTGTCTTAGATCCTGTGCTTAAGACCCCCGCCCCAGATTTGGTTAGTGAGATTCGCGCATCCGCACTAAGTGATGGACTTTTCTTGGACCATGGAGGCTATTATGGCAATCGAATTCCGCTGATTCCCGCACTTAACATGCCCAATGAAATTATAGACAGAGCTTTGTTTAAGTTAGAGAAACACATTGGCCTTGCCGAAGAAAAATTTGGTATCTGACAAAATACATGAGGGAATGGAGAGAGAGAAATGCCTTACACGTCTTCGCCTAACGCAACACCGTCCAGCTTAACGCCGCATGACGCAACATCGTTTAGCTTGACGCCGAATGACGCAACACCGTTTAGCTTAACGCCGAATGACGCAGCACCGTTTAGCTTAACGTCGCCTGACGCAGCAGAAAATAATTGGGGCTTTAGCACACGCCAAGTACGAGCTGGTTATAACCCCACAGAACATAACCACGCGGTAAGTGTTCCCATCTATCAGACAACAGCTTATAGTTTAGAGACAGCAGCGCGTGCCGATGCCATGTTTGCCTTCGAGGACGAAGACCCACTTTACACACGCCTATCTAACCCAACTGTAGATGTCTTAGAGCGACGTGTAACGGCACTGCACAAGGGAGCAAAAGCCAGTATTGCGCTTGCAAGTGGTATGGCTGCTGTAAGCTGTGCCCTGCTTAATGTTGCCGGCCAAGGCGGACACATCCTTACAAACTATCGCCTTTATGGGGGTACAGTAGATGCCTTCACTAACATCTATCCGGAATTAGGAATACATATGGATGTTGTTAGTGATGCCGATGACATACTAGCATACGAGCATGCTATTACCAACAACACCAAAGCAATTTTTGTTGAGAGCATCACTAACCCCCTTGTTACCGTTAGTGACCTAGAGGCATTAGCAAATGTGGCGCACAAGCATGGCATACCGCTTATTGTAGATAACACAGTTGCTACCCCATATTTACTTAACCCTTTTAAACATGGCGCGGATGTCGTTGTTTACTCGGCAACAAAGGCATTAAGTGGACATGGCAATGTTATTGCCGGTTTGGTATTAGAAAGCGGCAACTTTAACTACAACAATGGCAATTTTCCGCAGTTTACGCAAACACATTGGTTTTTGCGTGACGAAAACGATATGCCCAGAAACTGTCTGGATTTATTTCCCGATGCTCCTTTCACCGGTCGCTTACGCGCCATTCATCTTAACTATCTAGGCGCTGCACTAAGTCCTTTTGACGCTTATCTGATTTTGCTGGGTATAGAGACTCTAGAACAACGTGTCACAAAACAGGTAGAAAACGCCAGCACTCTTGCGACATGGCTACATGAAAGCCCACATGCAACCTGGGTTGCATATCCCACACTAACTGAAAACCGTTACAAGAAGTTAGCACAAAGGTATCTAACGCGTGGTGCGGGCAGCATTGTTAGCTTTGGCTTTGGTGGCACCGAGGAGCAAAAGCGTCGCTTTTTAGACAATGTTAAGCTATTTAGCTATCAAGCTAATATCGGAGACGCGCGCTCGCTTATCATTAATCCGGCTCAGACAACGCATATCGAACTTTCTAATGAGGCGCGTGCTGAAACTGGTCTTACGCCTGAAACGATTCGCCTATCTGCCGGATTAGAAGACGTTAACGATCTTATTTACGACTTACAACAGGCATTTGCTCTCGCGCTTGGCAATTCTCATGCGCCAGATGATACCAATGCGCTTGGCAAGGGCGAAGAATCTAGCAACACCAAAACGCCAGGTGATGCAAATGCGTTTAGCAATGGCGAAGTGCCAGACGATCCCAATGCGCTTGGCAGCACCAATGAATCTAACGATACTCAAACACTTTACAATGCCCTAAATACCAACAACTCAAGTAAGGCAGATGTGACAGTCTAACGATGCGCGTTTTTCTCTACATAATTAAACGTATTGCCATCTCTGTACCACTGATGTTAATAGCGACTTTTGTGGTCTTTGCGATGCTAAGACTTTCAGGCATAGACCCTGTTAATGTCATGCAAGGAGAATCTACAATCAGCCCTGAGGTCCGCGAAGCACTTATTCAGCAGTTTGGTTTAGATAAACCCTTGCTTACGCAATACGGCTACTGGCTGATGAATTTGCTGCAAGGCGATTTTGGGCTAGACTATGTAGGGCGACAAAGCGTTAACGCTATGATTGTCGCTCGTCTACCTGTAACGCTAGGTTTAGTTGTAGGCGGCTTAAGCATTGGCATTTGCGGTGGCATCTGCTTAGGAATTACGGCGGCGGTTTTTCGCAACAGTTGGGCAGATCGCGTCATCTCTGTTATCACCTTGCTATTAACCGCCACGCCTGGCTTTCTTGTTGCCATCATCATGCTTTTGCTATTAGTGTGGCTATTTCCGCAAGCTAGCTTTATTGGCACATTTCAGACACCTGCAGAATACATCAGCCGCTTAGCGCTGCCTTCTTTGGCGCTTGGCTGCTATAGCATTGCCATGATTGCCCGCATAACACGCACACAAATGATAGAACAGCTTAACGCTCAGCATTCAGTGGCGGCACAAGCCAGAGGGCTTCGTCAGTTTAGCATTGTAACACATGGTTTTCGCAATGCCATGATTCCCGTTTTAACTGTCGCGGCAATTTTTGTTGGTGTTGCTGTTGCTGGCACTGTACTTATCGAGACCGTGTTTTCACTACCGGGACTTAGCAGTCTGCTAATAAATGGCATTAAGTCTTACAACTATCCGGTGGTTCAGGCAGTTAGTTTTATACTGCTGGCGATTTTCTTTGTCTCTAGCATTGTGGCAGATATCCTTTATGGAGTTGTAGACCCAAGGGTGCGCAATGTTATCAGCTAAAACATCAGCTAGAGAATCAGCTCGCGCATCAGCTGGGAAACCAGCTAGAGAATCAGCTCGCGCATCAGCTGGGGAACTAGCTAGAGAATCAGCTCGCGCATCAACTAAAACATCATCTGATGCCAAAAGCTTGCTTTTACCCAGTCACTTGCCCAAGAGCTTAGCCGGTCACTTGAAGCACCTAATTAAACGCTTGCTTAAACGCAACAACCGGCTTTACGCCTTGTTCTCGGTATCATTTATTATTGCCGCTTGCATATTAATACTGGTTGTGGCGATGTCGTTATTAGGTCCTCTTATTGCACCTTACGACCCAGACCTTACTAACTTGCGCGAGAAGTACCTCACTGCCAGCAGCACACATTTTTTGGGCACAGACAACCTTGGTCGCGATGTCTTTTCGCGCTTGCTTCTTGGTGGACAAACTTGCATCCTTACCGCGCTTTTTTGCGTTGGCGTTTCTGTTGTTGTTGGCATTCCACTTGGACTGCTCTCAGGATACCAAGGTGGCAAGCTAGACTTTATTGTCATGCGTGCCTATGACATCATGCTTTCGTTTCCCTCGCTACTTATGGCTTTCATCTTTGTTGCCGCCTTTGGTCGCAGTGCTTGGATGGCAGCTTTGGCAATAGGCATTAGCTACATACCAATGATTTCTCGTGTTACTCGCTCCTTGGTAATGGTCGAAAAAGAAAAAACCTATGTAGAGGCCGCGCGCTCGTTAGGCTATTCGCCATTAAGGATACTATTTTTAGAGATTCTACCAAACTGCACTTCTACAATCCTTGCCGAGCTCGCGCTAGATTTTGGCTATGCCATTGTTGCAATATCGTCTTTAAGCTATTTGGGACTAGGCGTGCAACCGCCCGCAGCCGACTGGGGATGCATGATGCAAGAAGGCATGGTAGCCCTACAAAAGCAGCCATTGATTGTTCTAGCGCCAGGAGTATCAATTGTGGCAACCGTAATTTCGCTAAACATCATAAACGACTGCGTGCAGTCATGGTTGGAGTCATGATGCAACCCATCTTAACCGTGAACAATCTGGCAACACAAATTAGCACGTCACGAGGCTTAGTACATGCCATTCGCGATCTGTCTTTTAAAGCATACAAAGGTCAGATAATTGGCATCGTTGGCGAAAGCGGCTGTGGCAAAAGCGCCTTTTTGCGCTCTGTTATGCGCCTGCATGACGAACGTCATTGCCGTTACAGTGGCAGTATTAATTTTTGTGGAGAAGAACTATTGTCGCTACCCAAGCGCAAGATGAAGGCTTTACGTGGCAGCAAAATGTCGATGATCTTTCAAGACCCAAGCGCCACGTTTAATCCAATTTATAAAGTGGGCGTACAGGTTGGTGAACACCTACGCCAAAAGCAAGGACTAAAACGCAGTGCGGCACGAAAGCAAGTATGCGAACTATTTGACTCCTTGGATGTTCGCCCTGCCCAAAAGCGCTACGACCAATATCCATTTGAGTACTCTGGTGGACTTTTACAAAGAGCCATGATTGCCAGCGCGGTCATCTGCAAACCAGACATCCTTTTTGCCGATGAACCAACAACAGCACTTGATGTCACCATTCAAGCACAAATACTTAAGCTTTTGCTAGAGTTACGCGACAAAAACAACATGACCATTGTTATTGTCACTCACGATTTTGGTGTCATCGCCGAAATCTGCGACTACGTTTATGTGATTTACGCTGGACGCATCGTAGAACACGCACCCATTCACGCACTATTTAACATGCCGGCTCATCCCTATACGCGAGCTTTGCTGCAAAGCAGACTTACCAGCGCCAGTCGCCGCGATAATCTGTTCTACATTCCGGGACTTCCGCCAGCTCCATTTGCAGAAGCACCAGAATGCTCTTTTGCCGATCGCTGCCAATATTGTCTTGATGACTGCCGCAACAATCGCCCTAAACTTTGCGCTATAGAAAACAAGCACTTCGCTGCCTGCTCTAACCAAAACGGTCTTTGGCATGGTCAAACCGCGGAGGCAATATAATGACAAATCTTATGACAGATAACATACTAACTCTAACAGGTCTAAGTAAAAGTTTTGCGCGATCAGGCGGTGAAAACTTTGTAGTTAACGATGTTAACCTTAGCTTGCAGCGCAATTCTATCTTTGGCCTTGTGGGCGAAAGCGGCTCAGGCAAAACCACAATTGGACGATTGTCGCTTCGCTTTACAGATGCAACAGCCGGACGAATTATCTTTAATGGCAAAGACATCACAGACCATAAAGGCAGTCAGTTATCTAACTTTAGGCGCGATGCTCAAATGGTGTTTCAGAATCCTTATGGCTCGTTTAACCCAAAGAAAAGATTACGCGTAGCGCTAAGAGACTATGCGCGCCTGCTTGGCATACACAAAAACGATATAGATGACAATATCGCCGCACGCTTAGAGCAAACGGCTTTGCCTACAAGCATCCTGCAGTCGCTGCCGGCAGAGCTTTCTGGTGGACAGTTACAAAGGTTAGCTATTGCCAGAGCCTTGCTATGCGACCCGCTTTTTCTTTTTGCCGACGAACCAGTCTCTGCACTTGATGTCTCTGTGCAGGCTCAAATTCTTAAATTGCTGGTAGAACTGCATAGCAAAAGACAAATGACCATACTTTTTGTTTCGCACGACCTTGCCGTGGTAGAAACTATTTGTGACACCGTTGCTGTTATCTATCGCGGTCGCATTGTAGAGCAAGCAGCAACCGAAATCTTGTTTAAAAATATGTTACACCCTTATACTAGCTTACTATTATGCTCGCGTCCAAAAGAACATCCCAGCAAGGTGTTAGATTGCGGCTTAAAAGACATAGGCACCATGCGAATGCCCATGGGCGAAAGTGTTGCCACGCAAACAACAAGCGATGGCTGCGCGTTCGCCCCAATCTGCCCCATGAAAACTGAACGATGTATGTGCGCAATACCTCAGCTTTCAGAAATTGAACCTGGACATTTGTGTGCTTGTCACGAGGTTTTTTGACATACTTAATAGCTAATAGCAGTTTTTACAAATAGCCATAAGTATCTTTAAGTAGCTATAAATAGCTATAAGTAGCAGCTATCGCTATTAAACTGCAACACCACAATAACTGCAACACCACAATAACTGCAACAAAACAATGCAAATGCAAGTGTAAATGTAAATGCAAGTGTAAATACAAATGCCGCGACGAACCCGCAACGCAGCGGCGGAATGGAGAGAGAGAAATGCACAAGTTAACAACAAATAGTCCCACAGAAAATGGGCAAATTGCAAACAATCTTGCAAAAGGCTATCTAGCTGTAGACAATCAAACAACGAACAATCATGGTACAACATCTAAAGCAGCATCTAAAGCAACATCTAAAGCAACATCTAAAGCGGCAAGTAATCTATCGCGCAGAGATATACTTAAGCTGGCGCTTGGTGGAGCAAGCTTGCTTGCGCTAGGAACAGGTCTTGTTAGTTGCTCGGCACCAGGCGCATCTGACGGCATAAATTCAGGTGCAAGCAACAATAACACAGGAACAGATGGCTCAGCAGACAACGCTTACAGCGGTGGCGATAGTTCTTCTCAACAAAAATACAGCTTGGTTATTGGTCAAGCGACAGAGCCACGTTCATTAGATCCTGCCTATAACTACGAGACTGCCACCTTTACCACAACTAATAATATCTACGAGAGTATATTGCATTACACGCCAGACTTAAAGCTAGAGCCTGGCATTGCCAAAAGTTGGCAGGCTATAGATTCTACAACTTACGTTTATGAAATCCGCGACGATGTCACATTTTCTGATGGCTCTAAGCTCACCGTAGAAGATGTCATCTATAGCTTAGAGCGCATTCGTAATCCTGAGGTTGCGACTAATACTTCATGGATGCTTGATAGCGTAGATACTATTCTAAAAACAGGCGAATGGCAAATTACCGTACACTTAAACACCCCCGATGCCACCTGGCAATATGTTCCCGCAACTTCGGCCGGACAAGTCATAAGTAAAAAGTTTACTGAGGCGCAAGGAAAGAACTATGGTCAACCAGATGGACAGACCTTAGGAAGTGGCCCATACAAGCTTTCAAGTTGGACTCAGGGCAGCGAGCTAGTCTTTACCCGCAACGAAAACTACTGGAATAGCGAACGCGAGATTGTCATAGATGAAGTCACAGTTCAAATTATTCCCGACGACAACGCCCGTGCGCTGGCTGCTCAATCTGGACAGCTAGACTTTGTCATAGGGCCTACCGCCGACCTCATAGATCAATATTTGGCTTCCGGCAGGCTAAAGCTAAGCAACACTCCCGCGCTGCAACATCTATTCATTTCTTTTAATACCCAACGCGCGCCATTTAATGACAAAAACGTACGCATTGCGGTGTCGCATGCCATTGACGCGCAAGGTATACGTGAAAACACTGTGGGAGATTACGCCCAGGATGCTGGCGCTTTGCCATTTAGCTCTGAGGGTTATGTCATTGGCAAACCATCGCAGTGGCAGACATATAACACTAGCTTGCCAGTTTATGATTATGATGTTAAGAAGGCCGAAGATGCTTTGGCAAAGTCTGCATACCCGGATGGCTTTAAGACAAGCTTAATCGTTCGGCCTGGCACTAACGACATTGCTCAAGCCATTCAAGCAAACCTAAAAGCAATTAATATAGAAGTTGAGCTGCTTACTGTGACTAATGAGGAATACTATGCCTATGTTTACGGAAGCAAATTTGATTCAGATGGCATTCGCGACTACGATTTTTCTATCAATCGCTGGGTTCCAGACTTTCCCGACCCTGTAGGCATTCTTCAACCAATGTATTGGAGCAAAAATATTGGCGCCGGTGGCACAAACTTTGCCTCATATAGCAACCCAACAGTTGACGATTTAATTCTTAAGCAACAGGCCTCTACAGACAACGACGAGCGCACAGAGCTAATTCAGGAAGCCTTTGCCATTGCTGCCGAAGAAGCACCCTATAAGATATTGCAGTACAACAACAACCTTACCGTGCTTAACGCCAAGTACGAATACCAATTGTCTGCTCTTTGGCTCTTTAGCTTCTCCCCCGCCGACTTTAAACTTGCAGACTAGACAATAGTTTTACTGTTGCAGTTCAGACCAGCATCGCCAACCTGTACCACTTACTTTGTTCGTTTTACCTTGTTTTATTGTTACTGTTCACGCCCCACCTCATGTCATCTAGAGGCGAGCGAAGCGAGAGCTTAAAGGATCTAGTTCGCCAGACCGAAGTGCCAGAACATTTAAGCATTGCCGACACGGCAATCTAAGGATGACACAGGGGGGGGCGTGAACAGTAACGTTTTATTTTACCTGCATTACTAAGCCAACAGAAAGGAAGACATGAGTTTGTCTGATAAAAATTTGTCTTATATAAATATCGTCAAAGACAAAGCTATCGCCTGGCTGACATTAGACCGTCCGCCTGCTAACGCTTTTCACTACGAGATGTACCATCAGCTCTACGATGCTTTTCAGATATTAGATAACGATGATGAAGTTCGTGTAATAATCATCAAGGCAACAGGAAAGATCTTCTCTGCCGGAAATGACATCAACGAGTTTGCCTCTGGGCGCAAAGAAAGAGCAGATGGCATACCCGCCTCAGAAATTACCGAGCTTTCTTTGTCGTCTGTTTTGCGCTCGCCTAAGCCAGTCATCTCTTTAGTAAATGGCGCGGCCTGCGGCAGTGGCTTTTGCCTAGTAAGCTATTCTGATATTGTAATAGCATCAGACAAGGCACGCTTTGGCATACCAGAGATAAAACGTGGAGTTGTGGGTGGTGCACCAGAAGCGGCGTTTTCGCTACCACCCAAACTTACACGCTACTTGGCGCTTACAGGAGAGCTAATAGATGCTAAATGGGCGCTAAGAGCCGGTCTTGTGAGCTTCATTGTGCCTGAAGAAGAATTGCTTAATGCTGGCAAGCGCACTGCCGAACAAATACTTGCCAACCCACCTATAACCGTTAGCCTGATGAAGCAGTCACTAGCTAATATCTACCCTCCAAATGCTGTTGCTAAACTTATCAGCGACGACGAGCCACGTTATCTGGCATCTATGGCTAGCGAGGACTTTAAAGAGGCCGCAGCAGCTTTTTTGCAGAAACGCGCTCCAGATTATCAGGGAAGATAGTGTGGGTGACACCATGAGCGAACAAGAGCACATAGCGACGCGACTGCCAGTGGCAACACATGAGCAAGCGGTGCCACATCAGTCAACACACACACATGAGCAAGCGGTGCCACACCAGCCAACACACACACATGAGCAAGCGGTGCCACACCAGCCTGCGCCAACACAGACGCACGCAAAAACGCACAGGCACGCGACGGTGCAGCAAGTAGCACACACACAGACGCGTACACAGCCACACACACAAACGCACGCCCCCGCTTTAACAAACCGGTACCAGCAGCAGTATCGCGACAAACTGATAAGCTTGCAGCAAGCACTGAATTTAATTAACACTGGCGACACAATTTACTCGGCTATAAACGCACTTGAGCCAGTGGAGTTCTTAGAACAACTGCATACCATTTCTAAACGCGCAAGCGATGTGCGATTAATTCATGCTGGAGTCTTTCGTCCTTACGACTTCATTGCTAAGTCAGATTACAAGGGTAAGGTAATCCCACGCACGCGCTTCTCTGATCGCTGGACGCGCATGACACACGATGCTAAGGTGACCGAGTTCATACCCGGTCACCTGCATAACGCCGCCACAAAAGACTACAAGACTGCAAACCCGGATGTCTTTGTAGGATTAGCATCACCACCAGACAAGCATGGCTTTTTGCACTTCTCGCTTGGAGCAACCGGCGAGCAAGATGCTGCCCGCAATGCCCGCACTGTCATTTTAGAGATAAACGCCAATCTGCCCAAAACTCATGGTTACACAGAGATTCATATTTCCGATGTAAACTATGTTTACGAAAGCAATCGGCCGCTATTAGAAATTCCCCAAATAGAGCCAGATACGGCAGACTTAGCCATTGGACGTTTTGTTGCCTCGCTAGTAAACGATGGCGACACTATACAGTTGGGCATTGGCAAGATTCCTGACGCCGCGGCAAGAGCATTCTTAAATAAAAAAGACCTTGGCGTACACACAGAAATGATTACAACCAGCATGGCGCAGCTTGCGCTTGCCGGAGTTATCACGGGTAAGAAAAAGTCCTTGCTGCCGCGCAAGATTGTTGGCAACTTTGCTTTAGGTACGCAAGAACTTTACGACTTCATAGATGATAATCCCAGCGTCTGGCTGCTTCCTGGACGCTACACCAACGATCCTTATGTAATCGCCCAAAATAATGGCATGATTTCTGTGAATTCTGCCTTGCAAGTAGACCTAAGCGGTCAAATTGCCTCAGAAAGCATAGGTCATGTGCAAATTGCCGGTACCGGCGGTGCCGCCGACTTTGCCATTGGGGCCGGACACTCTCGTAGTGGCAAATCGATAATAGCAATGCGCTCCACTGCACTTAACGACAGCCAATCGCGCATACAAGCTGTGCTGCCAAAAGGAGCCATAGTTTCTATTAGCCGCAACGACAGCGACTATGTTGTTACAGAGTATGGCATCGCGGCGTTGCGTGGCAAGACACTAGCCGAGCGAGCGGAAGCACTTATCAACATTGCTCATCCAAAGTTTCGCGACACGATAGCTAATCAGGCAGAGGAGTTACATTTATGGTAAAAAAGGACTTAATGGCGAACACAGAATCTGCGCCAGGTGACGAGCAAGACGAGCGAGACAAGCTAACTAAGCAGGCAAAACATGTTAATTATGTAGAGAAGGACGAACGCGACGGAAAGGCTCAGCTGAACAACCAATCTGCGTCAGATGACGAACAGGCTCAGCTGAACAACCAATCTGCGCCAGGTGACGAGCAAGACGCTAAAGACAATTTGCAGGAGTTTAAAGCCAGACGACTGGCGCACACAACAATTGCGCATGGGTTAAATGACGAGCTTGAAATCAGACTTGTGCGCATTGATGCCAATGGAGCAGAGGCAATAATGCCCATTACGAACCGCCACAAACAGCCATTTGGGGTTTTGCATGGCGGTGCCACCTGCACACTTTTAGAGCATGTTGGCTCGGCTGCTGCCAGCTGGCACTGCGATTTTAATACCCAGCGTTGCTTGGGCGTAGACATACATATTCGCCACCGCAAGCCAGGAATCTCAGGTCATGTGCGTGGTGTCGCCAATTTTTTGCGCCAAGAAAAGAATAGCTATTATTATAGTGTAATAGCATACAATGATGCTGGCGAGTTGCTCTCTGAGGGATGCATGGTCTCTAAAATTGTCTCGTTAGAACGAGTAGCGCTAGCAAGTAAATAATCAGCTTTAACAAAAACTCAAGCAAGGAAACGCGTAAACACGAAAAGCGAAAGTTAGAAAACAGGAAAGTTAGAAAACAGGCAAGCTTAAAAACGTAAGTAAGAAAACACGAATACAAGAGCCAAGAAAGTGAGAAAAAATGTCTTTGATTAACGAACTTAACACCCTACTAGATAGATTTGAGGCAATCCCAAGTCTTAGCGATTCTGACAAAGAGATGCTGCTTAGCAAGCGCCAAGCACTTCCTAAGCTACTAGACGAGCTTACGGCTGCCTCTAAGGACGATGAAGGAACGTATTCGCCTGATGCCCAGAATTATGATGCTAACACCAATACTAAACTGCGTCAACTTCATGCAACGCTTGCGTCTTCAGGTATTACAGAAGTTTCCGATTATGAGTCTTTGGTGCCAGGTCTTAATGCCTTTGTAAAAGCAGGCATGCCAGACTCTGATTTACTTGATAATTGGGGACGTGAATTAGATAGCTTAGCTCCACGCGTCCCAGGCACAAAGTCTATGGATGAGGCCAGCGCCTATCTAATACAAAAATTGCGATCCTTTGGTATTAACACATGGAGCGAGCCTATAGATTTTCGTGGTGTTTTCTTTCACGAGTGGTCTTTTAAGCTATTAAGTCCTAGTGGTCGCGCTTTTACATGCTTCCCACAAAACAATGTCGCTTTTGGCGATATAAAAGCAGAAATCGTAGATGTTGGGCATGGTAAAGCCCAAGACTATGTTGGCAAAGACGTACGCGGCAAGATTGTTTTGGTAAATTGGGGGGATCTTTGGGATCACGAAGGTCCTTGTGCCGCCCGTGAGCGCTATACCCTTCTTGCGCTTTATGATATTGCTGTTGCTCAGGGTGCCGCAGCAATGGTTGGCTACTTCTCTGACACACCCGGAAACGCGTTAAAGCTTGTAGAGCCAGGCATCAGACCAATAGGTGGCAGTAATATTTTTGGTCAGGCAGAGGCAAGTGCCAATCATCAGTTTCAGCTACCGGCACTTAACATTGGTACAAAAGACGCATTAGAGCTAAAAGCAATCTTAAGCAAAGGTAGCGCACAAGCACATCTTGTGATTAAGGGCGTACGTAAGGTTTCTAGCACACAATCTGTCATTGGCTTTCTACCTGGACAAAGCAGCGCGACTATTGCCATCGCGGCACACTCTTGCACAGCATTTGAGGGAGCTGTTTGTGATACTGTAGGCGTGGTAGGCGCGTTAGCGCAAGCACATTACTTCTCGCAATTGCCTTTACAAAAGCGCAAGAAATCGTTACTGTTTTTCTTTGACAGCTTTCATGTTTGGGGCAACTGCTGCCAAACTGCTAACATGATATTAAAAGAGCATGCTACCCTAGCAGAGCAAATTGAGGCTTTCATTTGGCTTGACCATATTAGTGATGGTCAGTGCACGTCCGACCGACTGACCATCACATCAGATCATCCCATACTTTGGCCACTAGCCAATCTGGCATCGGCACATCGTGGAATTAAGCCATTAGCTTTGCCTATTGGCCGCATATGGTCATTTTGTGCCACTGGCGCATTCGAACGCCGTGGAGTGCCCGCGCTAACTATGCAAGCACTTGGCAATTATGTTTTAACCACCGAAGACACTTGGGACAAGTTTAATATAGATGTCGTAGCGCGAGACATACTTGCCAACACCGATATCGTAAGCGCGCTTATGGAGCTAAACATTAACCGCAATATCCCCGGCGAGCCAATTGGCGGCTGCGGCACACTGTTTACAAGCACAGAGCTTGCGTCTTATCCACAAGATGAAACGTATCAAGCAGAAGAGGCCTATCCGCTCTATATTGGCGGCGAACATTCTGAAGTAGAGATACTAAAGAGTACGGCAGAGAAGAAGGCGCGTATCAATCCTTAATGTTTCATTCATTAATGCTACTTATGGCAGGTACCGCACTCGTAGATATCCTCATGGTGGCAACCAGTGCAAACACCTCGTGCTATCTCTTCGCGTGGCGTATTTTGATGCATTTTATGGCAAGAGACACAATCTACATTCTGTTGGTGATCTGGTAGCGCAGGAATATCATGCGGATTAACCACTTTACCATTTTTGTCGGTTAGAACACCAGATTGCGCTGTTAGCTCTACGAGCTCACTGGCATCATGACAAGACATGCAGACAGTTTGGCTAACAGAGGTTCTCTTCAGTTTTGTTGGCTGCTTAGCATTTGCTATGTTCGCGTGTGCTTTGGCAAGCGCGCCCTCGGCATTGGTATGACAGGTGATGCAGTCCACAGTTAAATGCCTAGAATAGGCACAGTCTAAGTCTGTAGATGTATTTGCCTGGTTTATGTGACATCCGGCGCAGTCAGCGTCTGGCGCCCACGAAACTGCTTGTGTCGCAGATGCCTGTTCTCCTGCATCTGCGACACTTGCATCTGCGACACCCACATCTGCGACACTTGCATCGTCTGTGTCACGAGGTGCGCAGGCAACCATGGCAGCAAAAAGCAGCACAAACACCATCAAGCAGAAAATGGTAACAAGTAAGCGCGTATTTGCTCTAAAACCTTGTTTAGCAAGCATGTTTTCTCCCAATGTGATACGACATATTCTGCCAATTGTTTATCTTTAAACCAAACTTCCTCACGCTACACTTCCTCACGCTACTGCTGCATATCCCAGGGGCTAAGTCCAGCTGCATGCCGCGCTGCCGCACGACCAGAGCCCACGGCATCAGACACATTACCGCCGCCATTATACATATATGAATATATAGCGCCAAACTCACCTGCACCATAAAGACGAGGAATGACTTCATTGCTTGCGTTTAAAATTTGACCGTCGCCATTGCGCTTAGGGCCTCCCTGTGTGTTGTAGATGCAACCGCCTAGCCTTGTGGCATAAAACGGCCCAACCAGTGTTGTAAGCTGAAACGCCGGTACAGCTTCTACTAGCTTATCGTCATCCTGACTTACCTGTGTATTGTCGCCATTGCCGGCAAAACGATCGTAAACAACCTGACCACGCTTGAAGTCTATGTCAACTCCGGTAGCAGCATAGCCATTATAGGTCTCAACAGTCTCTTTAAGAGTTTTCGCAGACACTCCCATCTTACTTGCCAAATCCTCAATGGTGTCGCCTTTAACAATTATCCCTGAGCTTAGAAAGCCCTCGTTGTCCTGTGCCTTTAATAAATCATAGGCAGATGCCCAACCAATTAAACTTTCCACTTTTGGCGCAATGTTAATATTGTCAAAGATCATCTGGTCAAAGACACACCAGGCACCCTCAGGTGTTGGCTGATCTACATATACCCCGCCAGCAAGTATCTTCCCATGACGAGTAGATAAGTTAGTCTCTTCATACATATAGCGCCTGCCGTCCACGCCAACAAAAATATAGCTGTGTAGCGGCAGCTTACTATAACCAAATGATGAAGATGTAACAACTTCCGCGTCAAACCCGGCACCAAAGGAAGCGTTTGTTGCGCCTGCGGCATTGTTCATGTGCCACAACTGCGCACCAAACGGCGAAACCATGGCAAAGCCGTCCCCGCGATTATACGGCGTGCCATAGCAAACCTTGCTCTGACCTATGCCCAAATAGTTACGCAACATCTCAGGGTTATTCTCAAATCCTCCGCAAGATAAAATGATGCCTTTTGCCGCCTTAATCGCAATTTGCTTATTGCCCTGTTCGGCAATAATTCCAAGAGCCTCGTTAGTTAAAGGGTTACGAATGAGTTTAAGACCCCTGGTATCATAAAGAATTTGATATCCTCCCAGATCATCGCTTACCTCTTTTAAAGCTGCCCACAGCGAATGATAGCCCATCTTGCCGCCAGCAGTGTAAGTCTTAACCGCTTCTGAACCAGGAAGCTCAGGGAACTCCGGCGCATAGGATGGCATCGATGTAAGTTTGATACCTAAATCTTCAAGCCAAGTCTTGTTCTCGCAGATGTTGCGCGCCCATCCTTTTAGAAGTTCTGCCTCTACAGTATTCATGTCGTTTAGCGCGGTCTGGTATGTGATAGCTTCATCCTCTTTTTCGGGGATAAATAGTAGGTTGCCGGAAACCTTCGTATTGCCGCCTTCAAACTCCTCTGGAGCTGCCTCTATAACCAAAACATTGCCTAAATTCTCGCTAACAATAGTAATCGCCGCCGAGATACCAGCACCACCATGGCCAACAACAACAACATCAGCCTGATAATCCCAAGTATCGGGAAGCCAACTCTTCGCGTCATTGCCTTGTCCGCCAACTCCACTGGCACTTGCAGCACCACTCGCGCCGCCCATAGAACAAGCTGTCGCGCCAATGCCAACCGCTGCAACTCCCAAAAGCCCCGCTGCCTGCAGAAAGCCTCTTCTAGACAACATCTGATTGTCAGCCTTTTGTACACCTACCGCATTTTGCGTTTCTGCTTTCCTTTGGGACACCCTCAGTTTTGCATCCACGGACAGCTGCGTCATTTCGTCGTTTTCTTGAAGTCGATCTAACTCGTTTTCATGCATGTGTTTCTCCTCCAATCTGATAAAAACATTTTAATTCTGATAATTTCGCGTCATAAAAGTTTAAACCTCTAATGCCGCGACAATGCTCACCCCATAGTTTGCTTTCATATCACACTTTTGGGTGATGTTGCCAAACAAACTATGTCGTACAATGCAATAACAAAGGAGGCAGGATTTATGCAACAGAAGAAAACTAATTGCAAAAACAGTGGTGAGAAACGCCTTTCGCTTTCGCTGGTTACCGCCATTAGAGACATCTACTCTATCGTTACACCAACAGAGGTCTGCTCCTCTATTACGCAACATCTTGGAGCCCTGCTTCAGGCAAGTCAGGTAACGCTCACACTAAGAGACGACGGCGACAGTTTTCGCGTGGCGGCAGCTCTTGTGCCGCTTTATACGAACGAAGCAACATCTGTTGGCGAGAAAATTATGGTGCCAAAACACTCGTTAAGCAACCTGGTACTTCTAAACAAAAAGCCGGTTACATGGGTAAGACATCTTAGCGAACCCATAGACTGGCTGATAAACGACTATTATCTTGCCGTACCAATATTTAATGACGAACATGAAGTATATGGTGCTTTTGCTCTTGCGTTTAACAATGAGGATGGCTTTGCTCTAGAAAACATTCTAACAGCAGAGATCTTGGCCGACACCTTTTATCATGCCCATCGCAATTCGCTTGCCTACAGTGCCTCATTTACGCGCGGACAGACAGCAGAGCAACAACGCATTTCCAGAGAACTACACGACTCTATTGCGCAGAGCGTTTTTGGAGCTTGCATGGTTATAGAAAAGCTCTTAATGGCTAGTTCGCTAGATGAGGACACTTATATGCAAGTTGCCAAACTGCATGCAATAATTTGCAAGATGCGGGATGACCTTTGCGAGATTATTACAAGTAAGTCTCATGCATACACACAAGAAACAGAAATAATGGCGCTAATTCAGCATGAGAAGGTCTTGCACCAAAGCCAAAGTAATTTAAAAGTTGCGACCTGTGTAGATGTGAACGAAGATCTGCCCAACAGGATTTTAGCCATCATTCGCGCTGTTGTGCGCGAGGCGCTTTGTAACGCACGCAAGCATTCCCAAGCAAAACAGGTTGTAATCACCGTATCGCTTTTAGACTCAATCCTTTACTTAAGCATAGAGACAGAGGAAAGGTGATTACCTAAGAGTTAAGCGTCAGCAATATCTTGTCTTTTTTTGAGAAGTACGTATCTGCATCGCTTAAGTTAGATAACACGATCTCATATTCTAAAGATTGTGCTAAAGTCATGTATGGCGATTTTGGCAAAACGTAATCTTTTGCTCCAACTGTCGTACTTAAGTTGAGCTTGGCATAAGGGTGTTCGACAAAGACATATTCGGTTGCTTTTCCTGTCCTATCCTCTGCCGGATGGTATTCTTTGGCAGAAAGAAAGAGAAGGTAACTGTCGCCAGCTTTTAACATTGTATAACCGCAGTTATACATACCAGACGGCATCATATATTTGTGATAGTCTATGCCAACAAAACCTGTGCCATTATCATTTGTGACACTAGATTCTGTACCATTGGGATCCATGCTTTTTGTTATCTTAACAGGCTCAAACACAGGTATTGTTTTACCATTAAGAGAAGAATCGCCTTTAAGTACCTGCGTAACACGAACTTGCGACAAAAACGCCTGATAAAGATATTTTCGGTCGCCGTCAAATT
Source organism: Coriobacteriales bacterium (assembly GCA_031256715.1). Lineage (GTDB taxonomy): Bacteria > Actinomycetota > Coriobacteriia > Coriobacteriales > UBA8131 > JAIRQA01. The sequence continues at coordinate 26,208 of JAIRQA010000027.1, forward strand.
CGCATTTAACTATGATTGGGCTTTGCTCAATGATATCAGTAACGTCAGCATTTAGGTCAAGGGGCGAGTTGAAGTCAGTGTTTTCCTGAACATTTAAATTTTGAACCGCCATGTATTGATATCTCATGTCTAAGAGATTTTTATAATCTAAGGCTGCATCTGAATAACTACAGCGCGTAAGGACACCAAAAACAACGCAAACGCATAATAATGCAACCCAAACGCAGTACCACGCAAGGTTTTTTATAGTGGGGCTTGCAATTAGTTCTTCATTTTGATTATCCATCTTGCAACCTACCATCGCACATCTTGTATTGTTTTTGGCAAAGGGATTGTAGTTCTTCGGCGTTATGCGATGCCAAAAGTATCGTCACGCCTTTTTGCCTCTCTTCACAAATAATATTATGAATCAGCTTTAGTCCATCTTCGTCTAAGGCATTTGTTGGTTCATCTAAAATCAGCAATTTTAGTCGCTCCATTATGGCTTGAGCAATACCAAGTCGCTGCTTCATGCCCAAACTATATCTTTTGTAATTTCGCCTATCTTTATAATCAAGACCAACGCGACTCATCGCTTCTTTAATGCCCTCTTTGCCTATTTTACGTTGTATAGATGCCAGAAGTTTTAGATTATCAAAGCCTGTGAACTCGTCCCAAAAACCAACCTTCTCTATGATTAAACCCATATTCTTTGGAAAGTCGGTATCAGTACCAATACGTTCAGAAAAAACAGAAATCTCGCCCTTGTCTAACCTAATTAGTCCAGCAATAGCACGAAAGAGCATTGTCTTTCCTGAACCATTGGCGCCATAAAAACCATAAACATTGCCTGCATCTAATGTCAGGCAAACATCATCAAGAACAAGTCTCCCTTTTATAGACTTGCAAGCGTTCTTGATAACTATCTGATCCATCATAACACCTCTCGTTTTAGTCGTTTTAGCTTTTTGCGTCATTACTATTTATGTCATTCTTGCTAGCCATATGTTTTAGATTATGCGTCGCTGCCGGCAATTCCAGAGCAAAAATCATTGGAGCAAGTCAGTTTTTTTAAAGCGCATACAACTAATAAACAATATAAGCATAACCAAAACAAATAGATATATATAGGAATACTCCAACGAAAAACCCTTAATTGTTGCGCCAGAAAATACTTCATTTACAACTGCGTTATCGTGCCAAGTGAATACACCTTGGGCAGAAGGCAGTATAAAATATAGTGGCTTTACTGCACCAGCTGCGATACCGGAGCAAAGAAAAATTGAAATTAGATGCAATGGGACAATAGCAAGAAAGCCTAATGATGAACCGTACCTAATTCCAATTAAGTTAGTTAAAAAAAGCACTGCACATGACATAAGAACATTCAATGGCAACAGCCATAAAAATACTTCCAAAGAAGTTAGCCAGATATCTAAAGCTTTCCCACTTAACAAAATTAGTGCCGCTCCACAATAACTTACACAATGATATAACAACACTATGGCGCATATTTGCACCAGTTTTATTACCAGCCATTTTGTTTTAGAATGTAGCCTAATAATTGCATAAATTCCCATGGCATTATATCCATCGCAAAGTACGCCAGAAAACAAATAGCTAAAAGTAAATACCGGAAAGCATGTTACAATAATCGCAGCTACTGTATTTACCATAGATAAACCAGCTCCGCCCTGCACAAACACAATGGCCTTGATGTCCCATAAACCAAAAGCCACTGTCACAGACAAGAGCGTGCAAGCAATCGTTACTACACAGCAAAACACCATTCGCAATGCGTATCGCTTAAGTATTTGCATGGTCACACACCAATACTCTCTATATACTCTTGTTTGCGATTAACAAATAGATTTAGAATTATCAGCGCCTCTGTAATAAAAACAAGGAAAGACAAATTACTTGTTACTTGGGCATAATTTAATTCCTGAACAGAAAACTGCGTTAGCCCCCAACCTATCATAGGGAGCTTTGCTGGAATAAAAAATGTCATATAATCCCAAACTATATAGCATAAAAGCAAAATATATGCGACAAAGCTTTTTCTTGCCAATGAAAACACGAGGTAAAACAATAATGCGCAAATCTCATAAAACAATGTCTGGCAAAGCAAAGTTATAGGTATCTGCAAACTGTATGTAAAAGGAATTACGCCCAATACAAACATTAGAGCAAACGCTGTGACATTTACAATTAGAACATAAGCTAATGCCGCCAAAAACACGAAAAAGCAGTAGCACGTAGTTAGCGAAAAGGAAGTCTTTACTCTTATAGCCAGCACAAAGTTTGTAAATGCCGCAACGATTTTAGTTAGCGGCAAAACAAAAAGAGGCGCTAACAAAAAAGTGGCAAGACTAATTGGTGTAATTGCAAGGTACAAATCCTGAATCGCAACTGACGCAGATGTAAAATATTGATATATTCTGATTGCAAAAATAATGGCACAAACAATGAGCATTTCCTTGCGCACTATCGCACGCAAACGCCATGCAGTCATCACAACACCACGTCTCTTCGTATTTTAAGCGCCACAAACGCAGCTAAAAAACTAAAGTTAGCACTACTAATGGCTCTACAAAAAAGAGTGTGATACTTTTATCTAATGTAGAATTCTGCGGATACAGAGAAGAAAAAAGAACAAAGTTGTTTGGCGTTATAAACCACGAAATCAATGCAAGCATTGTTGGTATGCCTAATATAAGCAAACGACTTCTGCGCACAAAAAGCGAAAACGTAAAAGCTAAGAGTGCCATTGTGCCGGCCCAAAAAGAAATATTACATGCAAATAGCAAGTTTTGAACAACCGGCATATTATAAAAGAGGTCAGGAAAAAGAGGCATGTCAAAACCTACGCTTGAATTATAGCTTGGCCAATTAAATCCTGAAAATAATAAGCCATCAATCGGAAATATAAGACAAGCAAGTAATTGCGACAGCAGTAGTGGCAAAAATACAATCAAAAAGGCGCTTAGAAAAACCACAACAAAACTAGAAAAGAAATATAGTCTCTTAGAACAACGGGTTATGATGGGATTTAATATTCCGCTTTGCAAATCTGAATAAAAGTTGTCAGCAAAAACCGCAGAACCAATAATAAAGACCAAGAAATAAACAAAAACGCGCATTGTTTGTATTTGCATGACGTCCATATTGCCAACCCAGCCATAGCCCACCGCAGGTAGCGAGCCAATTTCTTCTCCCCAAAAATGCAAGCAACTTTCTATGAAG
>JAIRQA010000052.1 GCA_031256715.1 Coriobacteriales bacterium
CAAAAAGGACAGCGCTCGCTAGTGGACAAAGACGCGCGTGTGGGAGCCAAGTCCAAAACCGACAGATTTTTTGGCTACAAGAGCGAACTGATGATGGACACAGACAGCCGCATCATCACAGCGGTGGGCGTCCACTCTGGTGAGTATGCGGATGACACGAACTTTGACGAACTGTTAGATACTACAACGGACACAGGCAAACGGACCCAGGGACGGTTCCTTTGTCCACACGGACGGTTCATCTGTCCACACAGACAGATGAACCGTCCCCGTGTCCGTTTAATACTGACTAGTGTCCAGCATAGAACTGTGATTGCTTTTTGTCAACGACAAAAAGCAGCTCTTAGGGTACCCTAAGAGCTGCTTGGACGGTCGAACCTCAGTTACTGAGTTGATTATACTATGTATCCCACATTACCCGACTTGCTCAGCAGCAGCATTCTTTCCGGCTTTTCTACCCCAATGCAAGCAACCCATCAGCGCAATTCCAGATGAAGGATAGTAAGGGCCAATCCAGCCACCAGAAGCCAGACCAGCTGCATACAGATGAGGAATCGGATCACCATTTACATCAATCACCTGCGCCTCGACGTTAATTTTCAACCCGCCATTAGTTCCCAACGAAAACGATGTCAAGCGCGCCGCATAATATGGGCCTGTGCTTAGAGGGCCTAAAAAGGCAGCGTCCCGACGCCCGTAATCTACATCAGCACCAGTTGCGATCGCGGTGTTCCAACGATCGACTGTTGCTTTCAAAGCATCCGGGTTCACCTCAATGGCAGCTGCCAAGTCCTCTATAGTTTCCCCCTTAAGCCACTGTCCGGAAGATACCGCCTCTTCTGGTGTTGAGCCAAACAGCAGGCTGGCAAAACGCGTTGTCTCACTGCCATCCATACCAGGTGTGGGGCTAGAGTCTACAATCACATAACAGGGATGCTGTAGCTGACTTTCTTGCTGGAAGTAAGCACGAGAAATATAACCATAAGTAGAATCCTCGGCAACAAAGCGCTGAGCGTTGCCATTAACAAACAAAACATTTTGCGGCATTCCTTCTGATCCCATGGCACCAGACATTAGAGGCATGCTCATGTCTAAAGAACCTATGAAGCCTGCTAAGTCTGCACCTACCTCGATACCCATGCGAATACCGTCTCCGGTATTGGTTTGCGCGCTTGCTAACATCTGAGGCAAAGAAAGATCCCAAAGTCCTTGAGGATTAAAGGCGCGGCACATATCCTCATTGTGGTCATAGCTAGATGTCGCAATGATCACGCCCTTCTTTGCTTTAACAGCAATGGTAGAGCTGCCCTGCTTAGCGCTTACACCAACGACGCCCTTCTCGACATCTACAAAAAGATGTTCTGCCGTTATCTCGCATTCAATTTTAGCTCCAGCAGCCTCTGCTCCTTCGCGCAATGTCTCGGTAAGTTGGGCACCGCCATTTATATCTTTAAACTTAGGATTAGAGAAGTAATGGATGCGCTCTGCCATGAGGTCTTGCGAAACATATGGCACCGGAGAGGGAGCATAGAGGTGGTTAAACTCTGCGCCAAGCTCGACAAGTTCTGCTATATGGTCTTTTGCGTGTGCTGCATAGTCTTTAATGAGTACAGGGTCAACCATGCCCTCACCGCAGGCTAACAACCACTGCTCGAACTTTTCGGTTGTGTCATTCTTAGAATTTGAGAACTCTTTTTGCTGCGGCGTGTCGGCCGCGTGAATGACTGCCGCCGAAAGCGCCGAGGTTCCTCCGGTAGAAGGAGCCTTTTCTAATACGATGACCGATGCGCCATCAGTTGCAGCCTGAATTGCAGCAGAAAGACCTGCGGCCCCGCCACCTAAAACTACAACGTCTGCCTCTTTATCCCAACTACTGGGCAATGTTGCAAAAGCACCAGTTGCCGCTCCCTGACTGGTAGAGCTATCTGTTTTTGGAGAACAACCACTTATCGCTCCCACTACTCCTACTGAAGCCATAGTTGCCGCCGTCAGAAACGCGCGTCGGGAAAGCTCGGCCTCATTTGATATTCTCCCATTCCTTGTTTCCATTAAAAATCCTTTCTCGCTGTCATAAATTGTCTCTTCGTTGTGCTAGTTTTGTGCTAGTATTGTGCCTCGCTTTTCGCTTTATGCTAGCATGCTAGCTTTGTGCTGGCCTTGTGCTGTAAGCTAGCCTGTGGCTTGCCAATGCTGGCATGTGTTCGCCTAAGCTGGTCTGTAGCTTGCCAGTGCTGGCTGGTGCTAGTTTTGTGCTAGCTTTGTGCAAGCCCCGGTATCGCCAGAACCCTTGCAAACGACTACTAGCGTCTACTAGCGACTACTAGCGACTACTAGCGACTACTAGTATAGACTCTAATACGCTTAAAGACATCACAAGAATGATGTGAATTTGCGAAACAATTTACACCGACGCCCTAAACACTATGACTTTAAATTTTAGCCACCTGAGCGCCTATAGACTTACCAAAGGTTATGGCCGTGCCATGCGATGTAGCTGGGCAATTAGTAGGATAGTCTATGGCGTAACGCCCGCCAGCGACATTACCGGCAGCCCAAAGTTTACCTAGCGGTTTGCCGTCGTTGTTTATCACCTGTAGGTTGCCATCAACCATAATTCCGGCGGTCATTACGCCAGCAGCCACAAAAGCCATAGACGCATAGAATGGACCTTCCGTTATGGGGGTCATCCGATCGGCGCGCTTGAAAAAGTCATCATCGTGTCCCTTAGCACAAAGTTCGTTGTAACGAGCGATCTGGGCAACGGCAACGTCTTTGGGCAGACCGATCTTCTCCACAAGTTCTTCTATAGTATTGCCTGCCCACATGAAACCTGGATTGTCTGGTTCTAGGGCTTGCTTCCAACTAGCATGCGAGGCTGCCAAAGTCTCGGGAGTTTGTAATTGCATCTCGCGGTTACCATGGCCAATGCTTTGATGGTAAAGCTGCTCGTCTGCGTGTCCGTCATCCCATATTTGGTAAGAGATAGCGTTTGGCTGGCGCAAAAGACCATTTGTGAAACTCTGTCCTGGAACATCTTCGTTGCACCAACGTTTACCTAGCGCATTCAGCTGCAAAGCCGCGGTAGCACCCAAACCAACAAAGCCGCCAGCAAACGCATGCGACATATGAGCATGAGGAGCCGGCTCCATTTGGCCGCCTGCCCAAATTGCCATCTTATGCCCGTCGCCAGTTGATGTCTGAATCATCGTTGGGGCATTCTTTAATGCCAAATAAAACTCAGGACAAAGCGCCTGTAGCATACTCACATTGGCGCCATAATCACCAGTTGCAAGCATCGTAGCTTTGCTGGCTTTGTACAATAAGGTTTTGTTTTCTGCCTTGGCAAATGCACCCTGAATCGATCCATCGGCTGCCAGAGAAAGTTCTAGAGCCTCTGTATTGTAGTGATACTCTACGCCAGCTTGAACACTGCGCTCATAGAAGGCATTAATCACGCCTTCCTTGCTCGCCCACATGTCCTGACCTGCCTCATCTGTGTACTCGATACCAGTGTTATACTGACGATACCACTCTGTGCTATTGTTAAAGGCTTCCGGTTGCGGCCAATGCTCTAGGCGTGGTTGGATATGCCTGATCTCGCTAGTTTCTTTGTTAAACCAATCCCAACACGGACCGCTCTCGTCTAGCCACTTGCGCACTAGCAAAGGATTGGCGCGGTTGCCGGAATACTTCATCCAGTCTAGAAAAATCTGCTCTTTGTCGTAACTGATTCCTGCCTCGGTCTGAATCGAGGCGTTAATAGCACCAAATACTAGACCGCGCACGGTGTAGGAATCTGTCTTTTCTATGGTAACAACTTTTAGGTTGGGGTTTTCTAATCTTGCCGATAAACCCGCACTAATACCGGCCACACCCGCACCAATAATCAGAAAGTCTACCTCTATCACCTCGCTGGCGTCACTCTCTTTAAGCCCGGGTGCTGGTGTTAGCCAGTCCTGAGTAAAAGAGTCATTGGGAGTAGCTGCGGCAGGAGCTTTTGTGTCTGCTTCGGCAGTAGAAGCATTAGATGTCGCAGAAGTTGTCGCGGTGTCGCTACCTGCGCCGCTTGTGTTTGTAGACGTGTTTGTAGACGTGTTTGTAGACGCAGATCCCGAACTTGCTCCACTAGTGTTGCTTGGAGCACATGCGGATAAGCCTGCAATCGCTAGGCCGCAACTGGCAATCGCGGCGCCATTTAAAAACGCCCTGCGCGACATCACCCCTTGTTCATAAGCCTTGATATTGGTTACTGATTTAAATTCCTGCATTGGTTCGTTCATTTTGTTCTCCTCTCCTACTTTTTTGTGACCGGCAATCTTTAAGCCTGTCTTACTCATGCGCATGTTCCCTAAAACAAACGCTAGTTTCTATTATGCCACTATTCCTAGTTAAATATTCTAGAGGTGTGACCACACTAATGAAACGCAAGAACAAATTTAAGATTCTAGAGGCGTGAACGCACCAATGACGCACAAGAACAAGTTGAAAATTCTAGATAAAGGGTGCGCAAATTTGCAATTGCTGTCCATCTGTTGTCTGCGCCTGTGCAAAGGCGACTTTTACGTCATAAAGTTTGTTGAGAAGATCTGAGGTCACCGTTGCCGCAGACTCTCCCACTACTAAAGAGCCATCGCGACCCATACACGCAACCTTGCCTCCCAAAAGCAATGCCTGGTTGGGGTCATGGGTAGTCATGATAACGCCTATTTTAGAGTCCGCCAAATTGCGCACTCGCTTTAGAACTCGCGCCTGATTGCCAAAGTCTAACGATGCTGTAGGTTCATCCATAACCAAAAAAGCTGGCTGCTGCGCCAATGCCCGGGCAATTAACACCATCTGTCGCTCTCCGCCAGAAAGCATGGTGTAGTCGCGACTAGCCAGATGCTCTATGCCTAATGACGCTAAAGCCGCCATTGCCACCTCATTGTCTGTGCGACCTATGCTACCTAAAGCGCCAATGTGTGGCGTGCGCCCTTGCAAAACGACCTCTTTTACCGTAAATGGAAAGGCAGGCATATGTTCTTGAGGGATATATGCAATATGTTGAGCAAAGCGACGTCTATGCCAATTGGAAGTGTCTTCGCCATTAATACTCATCTGCCCAGCAAGCGGCTTTATAAGACCCAACATCGTTTTAAAGAGCGTGGTCTTTCCAGCGCCATTTGGACCAAGCAAACAAAGTGTCTCGCCGCAAGTGATACTCAGATTAATGTCTTTTAGGATTGGCGCAACCGTTTTACTGTAACCGCAGGCGAGATTTTGGACACGCAAAACGCAGGTTGACGCGTCGCCACGCGGACATGGGGACGGTTCAACTGTCCGCTTCTCAGGCAGACACGGGCGCGCAGGCAGACACGGGGACGGTTCATCTGTCCGCTTTTGCTCAGGTTTTTGGCGCATTTCTTGCGAATGCAAATAAGAAGCGGACAGATGAACCGTCCCCGTGTCTGCCTGCGCGCCCGTGTCTGCCTGAGAAGCGGACAGTTGAACCGTCCCCATGTCCGCGTCCTTCATCTAATGCGTCCTTCTTGTACGGGCAATGAGGTAGATGAAAAGTGGAGCACCAATGATTGATGTAAGAATAGAAAGCGGAATCTCGGTAGTATATATAGAACGACAAACGTCATCTACCGCAAGTAAAAACGTGGCACCAAGAAGCATAGATGTTGGCAACAGCAATCGCTGATCTGCACCAACAAGAAAGCGTGCAAGATGCGGCACAATAAGTCCCACCCATCCCACCATGCCAGCTACGGCAACACTGGCAGAGGTTAGAAGCGTGGCAAAGGCTACCACCGCAAGGCGCACCCTCTTGACTTCTATACCAAGCGCCATCGCTTCCTCGTCACCGTTGGCCATAACATTCATTTTCCAGCGCAGGGCAAAAAGACCAGCTCCGCCTATCACAGCCGCTAAAACCAACCAGATTAGGTCTGACTCGCGCACGGCAGACAAGCCCCCCATCAACCAAAATGTAATCTCTGGGAGCTGCGAATTAGGATCGGCAACAAATTTTACCGCCGAGGTAAAGGCCTGAAATAGATTTCCTATCACCATACCGGAAAGCACTAACACCAAAACACCGCTTAACGAACGACCAATAGCCGCAGAAAGAAAATAGCTTATTCCAACGGCAACCAATCCGGCTACAAAAGCGCAAATCTCTACACCTACACCACCTAACGAAAGCAAGATGCCCAAAGCCGCTCCAAAACCGGCACCAGCACTTGCACCCAACAAATCCGGCGAAACCATGGGGTTTTTAAAGATGCCCTGAAAAGCGCAGCCTGCCGCAGCAAGTGAAGCTCCCACTAACACAGCGGCAATTACACGAGGTAGCCTCATGTGCAATAATACATTGCCAGTTGTTTCGCCTATTTGCTGCGCGCCACCGCTAACAACAAAACCGTATAGCTCATCCCAGGGCACAGCATAGCGCCCTAATGTTAATGAGGCTAAAAGCACCAAGCCTAACAACAGAGCTAGCAGAATAATTGTGGTTATAGAGCGAGTGCGGCGCATATTAAAACCTACGTTGTCATCTGAGTTGTTGCCTGCGCTGCTACCTGCATTGCTACCTGCGTTGCTACCTGCTTTGCAAAGCCACAGAAAAAATTTGAGCCATTACTAGTACAGACATTTTTTGTTAACTGAAGATTATTCATCATCTACTACACTATCATTCTTCTGATTTGTAATCACCATTTGTTACTCCGTCAATCATCGTTTGCCGCTCCTAAAATCTGTTGTTTTTTTACCAAGCTCGCTTTTTAGTCTGCGCTTTTTAGTCGCCTGTCGTGCCCTCTATAACACGCGGCAATAACACTTCTTCGTCTACGAGTTTGTTGTGTGCGATAGTCACAGAGTCGGCACTGGGCACCACCAAATATTCATCTCCTAACAAAGTTTTAATCTCTTCTGCTAGCATGCTAGCAAACTCATCTCTATTAGTATCGGTGTAGTTGTAAAACTCATGATTATGTAGCTTAATGCGCTCGCCTCCCGGGCTTAATTCTATAAACGCCATCACACGCACATTTGGAACAGCCATCACTCGAAAGACACAACTTGCTAAAGTGTTGTTAGCCTCAGAGCCATTTATCTCACCCTGATTTAAGATGCGCAGTCCCGATGGAACTTGCAACGATACAACATTAGAAAGAATAGCACAAGCAGACGAATCACCCGCTAAAAGCACATGCGGCAATGCGCCATCTGCGTTACTAGCGGCAATGCTTAGCGCGCCATCGTAAAGTGCGAAATAGTGAGCAGAGCTTGGGCCACCTGCGCCCTTTGCAGGCATAAACGTAACAAGCAAGGTAGTGGCATCTAAACTATCTACTTCAAGTTCAACCCTTATAGCATCTTTGTCTAGTTCCTTGTTATTTAAGGTAATCTTAAAGTCCCCAAGTGCGGCATCGGCAGCGTTTATGGCAACTGGAGCATTAAATCGTAATCGCAACTCCACTTTTTGTCCCGATTCGCTGCCATCACCTGCCGCCGCAATTTGAGCAGCGACATAACGCGGCGACGCGTCTTTTATGGTTCCAGCAGGCGCACAACCAAAAAATGCCATTATTACAGTAGTTTGTAAAACAACAAGTAATATCAGAAAAAAACATTTAATTATGTAGAGAAGTGCTTGGTGTCTTCGTGGCTCATGACTTATTTGCTTCATCATTTTTCTACCTCCGGTGTCTTGCTTTTGTCTTCGACTTTGTTTACGACACTGATATCAACTTTTGTCTCGCCGGGATTTGCGTTTTTCTCAACATTATCATTTTTGTTTTTTTCGGTTTGACTAAAATCATTACTTGATTCCCTACTAAAAGTTAGGCTTAAATCATTGCTTGAAGTCTTACCGTTTTTAGTCCTTGATTTCTTTTTAACAATAATCGTAATCATAAATAATAACAATGCCGCAATAATAAATCCTAGCACACACCAAAAAACTGGCGGCGGCAAGGGTGCATCTACATGCAGCTGCACACTTGTTGTAGACGTGGCATAATGCGGCAGAGTTGCTGTCACCGTAATCATTGTCTCACCAGAGCTGCTAGGCAAAACCCACCAACTGTCACCTAACCGCAGTATGCTTGCAACCTCTGAGTTCACGACATTAATATCAAGCTCCACGTCTGTTTGACGTACACCATTGCAGGCACAGGCTCCCCATTCATCTGGGTTGCCGCAAAGACAAGGATCCAGCCCACACATATCTTCCATGCCGCAATCTATTCCTGTCTGAATCGTAGATGGCGAACATTCAAGTGGCAAGCCAACTGGTAGTAAACCTACATCTAAACGTGTAGGAGCACTAAGTGTTATAACAGGCAGAATGTCAGTCTCTGACTTGTCTGTCGCAAAAGCGGAAGTAGCTGCAGTTGTGGTTAATAAAGATATTGCCCAGATAAGTAAGACAAAGACACAACTAAGGCAGACGCGGACATGGGCGCGGACACGGGGACGGTTCATCTGTCAGCTCCCGAACGGCCCGAATGGCCGCTTCGCACAATACGCAATGAGAAAGCGGACAGATGAACCGTCCCCATGTCCGCGCGCCTGCCACATCTGCCTGCACCACAAGTGTCTTCGCTTAGGCTTTATCTTAGGCGCGATATAACTTACAAGGCATACATTTATAGTGAGTACCAAAGCCCAAAGGACCATTCTCTTCATGAGGAACAAGCTGGTTTATTCCTACCTGCCAAACGTCATACAAATCTTCGGCATCACTTTCTGGCAACCACCAGCCATGATCGCAATTAACTACATCTTCTTTAACTATAGGTGTTAATTCTGCAACCAACCTTGCCCTACCATATTGATTTTCTACCCATGTCCAGCTGCCATTAGTTATTCCATGTGCTGCCGCAGTAATTGGATTAATTTGCACTACCGGCCATTTATGAATCTCGCGCAAAGTATTAATTTGACGGTTTTCAGAATGAAAAGATGTAAAGCGCCGCGCACCGGATGTCATGGTTAATGGATACTCTAAGGCAAGGTCAGGGCGCGAAATAGCGCTAAACTTTGGTTCAATATAATACGGCAGTGGGTCTTCACCCAACTCAGCGAAGACAGTACTATATAGTTCTATGCGACCAGTTGGTGTATTAAAACCTGGTGTACCATCACCACGCAAAAGTCCCTTCTCATACTTTTTGTATTCAATCTCGTATTGCCCAATCACGTGTTCTTGCAACACATCAAATGTAACATTGGCATCACGTATCTTTGCCAATTGCCCATCTATATAAGCTTCAGGGTTTGCCCATTCCGGTTTTTTACTATTTGGATAAATGCGCTCATGCAACTCTAACATCATCTCTAAATCAGACTTTGCTTCGCCCACACGATCTATAACCTGCCTTATAGCTCCAAGTTGGCCTGGCTGAGAAGCATTATTGTTACTGCAATACGCGGACTTCTCTAAAAATGTTGCCGCAGGCAAAACAATATCTGCGGCTGCCATAATTGTTGGAGTCATAAATACATCGGCAATAGCAACAAAGTCCAGCTTGCGCAATGCCTCCATCCAGCGCTTTGGCTGCGGCACCATGCAGGCAATGGCATTATGGTTTTGGATAAATGCAAAGCGAAAACGTACCGGCAAGCCTGTCTCTAAAGTGTCTAGAGTCGAGTCTGGATGAGTAGTATTCACGATGCGACTCATCGCCGGAAAGCGATCATGCCCAACTGGATTTTTGCCCAGATTCCCATATAAAGCTAAACCTTCAGGCTCAGCATCATTATTTGCCATGGCAACAACATTTTCACTCATACCCGCAAATGTTGGCGGCAAGCCCATAAAGCAACCTCCCGGAACATCCATATGCCCAAGAATGGCAAAAAGAGAAAGCAGGGCATGGCCTATTTGCAAGGTATTTGGATTTTGGTCAACCGCCAGCCCCATAGAAAGTGTCGATGGACTTTGTGCCAAACAGCGTGCGGCCGCACGAATGTCTTCAGCGGCGACACCGGTAATGTCGCTGACCTTCTCTACAGGATAATCTTTTACACGCTCTGCAAGCTCATCAAAGCCATAAGTCCAGCAATCAACAAAATCATGGTCGTAAAGGTTTTCTTCAATTACCACATTTAATAGTCCCAGCGCCAAGGCGCCATCTGTACCTGGTCGCAACTGAAGATGATGCTCGGCGCGAGTCGCCAACCAATTGGCTCTTGGGTCTGCCACAATGAGCTTCATTCCCCGCTTCATCATATCTATTAGCGAATGCCCAAAAAGTCCATCTGCATTAGAGCGCAAGGGGTCACGCCCCCAAACAAGCATATACTTGGGACATTGCCAACGCGGGTCGTCATAGCGGTCTAAAAAGCCAATAGCGTTATCGGCCTCTATATAAGAACTACCCATAGTCCAAAGCATAGACGCCATACGTGGAACAATACACGACCATCCACTATTGGGATGCACGGTTTGCACAGTTCCAAAAACATCGTTTGCCAGCTGAAACACATACATGCCGCACTCGCGACCAGTGCCGCTCCAAACCGTCACAGCATCTATGCCATGCTCCGCTACTGTCTTTTTGTACTGCGCAACTATTGTGTCTAGCGCCTCATCCCAACTTATACGCTCCCAGATATCTTTGCCGCGGTTTTCGCGCTTCCTTTTTTGTGGATATAAAATGCGGTCTGTGTGATAAACATACTCCTTGGCAGTAAGGCATCGCACACAAAGTCGCCCATTAGTTATGGGATGTTCAGGGTCGCCTTCAATTTTTTTAAGCTTGCCATCTTTAACATAAACCTTAAGTCCACAGCCCAAATTGTGACAGCCCAAACCTGCCGAACATGTCCTATGAATCTCTGTACCATCTTCTAGCCTGGTGACAGCCGCCGTAGCGTTTTCCCTAAATGTTAGCTTTGGCATACTTTGCTCCGCTCCATCGCTGTACGCCGGCTACTATAGTTTGTTATAGATTGCCTGACCTTCATACTTAGCTCCTTTCTTCTGCCACGCATTACTTTATATTGCGTCCATTGCTTCTAATTGCCTCTAATTGTTTCTAGTTGTTTCTAGTTGTTTCCCATTGCGCCCATTGCCTCTAATTGCTTCTTATTGCAAACAATCGCCCTGTATCAATCTTTATCGCTCTTTATCGCCTATTGTTCTTTATCGCCCTTTATTGCTCTGAATAAACCTTGGCACCATAAACCGCAACTTCATCTAAGAGCCACTCCAATTTCTGCTTGGCGGCATCGTCGGTGCAAATTATGCCACCATCCCAAAAAATCAAGGCACCATCTTTACCGTAGGTGTCTATGGCATAACGTGCAGACTCGCGCACAACTTCTTCTGATGCCCCTAGTTTAGACGCGGCGCTTTGCCTGTCCCAACCACCGGTTATCACCAAGCGCGAACCAAAGCGTTGTTTGTCTGCCAGCAGAGCCTCATTAGGCATTGGCAGCTGACAAATGTCTGCACCAGCGTCCAAGAATTCCTCAATAAAAAATTGGTTGTTGCCACAATTATGAAACTCGGCTAGCGCGTTAAAACTATGAATAGCCTTAACTATACGTTCAAATTTTGGCTTATAGATTTGTACCCATAAATCGCGTGATATTAATGGACCTGCACCAGCAGCAAGGTCATCGCCGGTAAACATTATGCTTGGTTGATAATATTTGCCTATATACCCAACTAGATCCACCAAAAAATCTGTAATCGCAGAAACAAAGGCATCCATCTCGTCTGGATCTTCGTAAAGCGCACAAAGTCCTTCTTCCCAGCCAAGCATATTTATGGGGAGAAGGAATGGGCCGCTTGAATGCACCATGGCAATGTCTATCTTGTTAGGGTCATAGCCGTTTGCCTTAAAACGTGAGATTTCACCCTCCCAATCTATCTTGCTTAAGTCAGGAAACTTTACCATCTCGCGCCATTGTTTAGCTTCCTTCATTATGGGATGGGCAACGTCAGGCATTTTGCCACTTGGATCGTCTAGCCATGCCACCCCCATCCAATCACGACCGGTTTCAGGATTAGCATCCCAAATAGATGGCACATAAAAATTAGCATCTTGTGGAAAAACCGGCACCCTTTCTGGCTTGCCACCACGGGCAGCTATAAGATAATTCTCTTTTGCTGTTAACATACAAATCTCTCTTTCTGTCTTTAATCTTTTCTTTGCAAGGGAAAGTCGCCCAGATTAAGACTTTCTGCAAGTTCAATTGTGCGCTTAACTGGCACAAATCCTTTTGCCATAATCTCTAGCTCATAGCTTCCGGCCAACAACTGATTAAACCAAAAGTCACCAAAGTCGTCGCTACTAACAATTTGTTTTTTGCCCTGCGCGTCTGTTAGTGTAACCAGAGCACCCTCAACAATATCGTTACTGTAAGGATCCCAAACCTCACCAGCAATAAATAGATGCGGGCGATTAAGATAGTATACTCGCGGCTTTGTGTCGCACTCAGGCATTAAAGTCTCGGCCTGGGCAATCTCGGCCAAAAAGTCTTCCTCCTCACCAAAGCGCAAGCCTCCGGTAGCACATAAGTCTACGCAATGCGGCAGCTCACCAACATCTAGAAGATGAGCGCAGCCTGTGCATTTCTGGGGCAAATCTAGTTCCTCGTTGTAATAAATCGCCCTATATGGGCAAGCTGTAACAAGTTCACGCATGCCACGTGCCGCTTCGGGATTAATAATTACAATGCCATCAGCACGCTTGTAAACTGCATCTGCGACACCTGCCGCAGCGGCAGCCTTTATACAGGGCGCGGCGTCGCAATGCATGCAGGGAACGCAGGTATACTCCACACGAACTTTAGGGATGGCTCCATGCTCTTGTTCGTCTACGCGCATCCAATATTGTCCGGTGGTGGGCTGAGGCAATGCATATGGTATCCAGCTGTTGTTGCAATGCTCGTCTTTACAAGCAATCTGACAGCTATAACAGCCATTGCACTTCTGAGCATCAAAAACAAAGACTTTCATGGGACTTAGTTCCTTTCTTCGCGCAAAGCATGATTAATGTGCAAGGGACCTGTTTCGGGGTCATAAGGACGCGAAAAGGCTTCAGGATAAAGCTTTGCCAGCTCAAAGACATCTACCTTCTCTACACCTACAAGATAACCGGATGTCACCTCTCCGGCACAGTTTTGCGAAATAATTTTCTTTGGCGCAATAAGATTGTTTGTGCCACCGCGATCAGATACACCTGGCTCTATGGGATCTATGCGTGCGCCATGGTCTTGTAATACAGCATGTCTAATGATGCGATTAGAAACAATCACCCCACCTAATGTCCAGCCGCGCTCATTAAATAGCTTCACAACATCACCAGACTTCACACCCAGCTCTTGCGCATCTATTGGATTAATCCAAACTGGCTCATAAGCATAGCCATCTGGACCTTTTACCTTGCACATCTTAATCTCACGCAACCAGGCGCAATCGTCAAGTTGCGAGTGCATACGAAAATGCGGGTGGTTAGACACTAACAAAAATGGGTACTTACTAGAACGCGGTGTGCTTAAACGCTCATCGGGATGTGTCTTGCCCTTCTCAATCCATTTTGGATAAGGACCACGCTCATCGTCATTAGGAAACGACTCCGCTAAACGCTGGGAATAATATTCCAACAGCCCCGAAGGAGTCTTAAGTGGATAATGATTTGGCCAGCGATAGAAATTGTAAAAACCTGCGGCATCATCTTGCCAATCTTTAGCGGCAGGAACTACGTATACCTCTTTATTGTTAAATTCCTCCCAGGTTAGACGATCTTGAATACCAGAGGCATCAAAGCCACGTTGTGCCCTTGACTCTATGGGCTCATTGTTGTTAGAGAACTGCTTAAAAACATCTGCGCCCAGTTTCTTTGCGACTTCTGCCGCACATTCCCAATCGCTTTTAGATTCTCCTAGTGGCTTAATAGCTTGCTTTTCTATAACTAGGCTATTATAGTTGCCGCTCATGATGTCACAGTTAATATCAAATTCTTCAAACTTGGTATTCACTGGCAAAAGTATATCAGCTAAAAGACAATCGTCTTCCATCCAGATGTGTTGTACAACAATAGTCTCGATAATTGGGTTGCGCACAGCATCTATGTAAAGATTCCCGCAATTCCACGAACTTGTCCATTTTGGCGAGTCAATCCAAAGCATATGTATGCGCTTAAAGTCCTTAGCAGGATAACTATACTTTTTAAATTGATCCTCTACAGGCATGCCTGCAACAGTGGTACCATACCATTCCAGTGGCTGCTCGTTGCTGTAATCGCCAACCAAAGCCTCTGGAACCAAAGTCTCTGGCACAAGCGATTCTCTGGTATCAGCAGCATAAGGTAGCAAGACAGCAAATAGATTGGGAATAACCTCAGAGCGAGGGGCAGGCATCTGTTCTGCTAGGCTAAAAAGCTGATACTCCATCATCTTAACCTGATTGCGCCCGGGTTTGCCTAATGCCTGCATGCCTAACAAGGCGACCTCTAGACGCGCTGGCTCATGTGAATAAGTAGAGCGAATAAAAGAGCCACCGTTGCCATGTGCGATAGAAACATTGCGTTTTGCCCAATGTCTGGCAAGCGCCTTGATAGTTCTAGCAGGCACGCCGCATATTGACTCTGCCCATTCAGGCGTCTTTGGCGTTAAGTCGTCTCCTCCGGTAAGATGATAAACAAACCAATCAAAGCCAGTACTATGAGTCTCAATGTATTCTTTGTCATATAGGTCTTCTGTAAGCCAAACATAGGCAATTGCCAACTGCAAAGCACTGTCGGTATTAGGTAAGACAGGTATCCATTTGTCCGCGTGCGCTGCTGCTCCATAGTTAAAGTCTGGACAGATGTAAATCTGCTTAACACCAATATCGTGTAAGAAAAAACAATAACGGCTGGGAAATTGCCCACCCCATGCCCATGGCGTTGTGCAAACGTCGCAACCCCAATGCAATAATGTGTCTGTGTGTTTGGCGATGTCATAAAAAAGGTTATTACAGGAGCCTTGGCCAACGGGGTCTTGCCCCCAAACATGTTTGGCGCCCCAATACCAGCCCTCCCAGCTGTCGGGATTGCGCGCTTGCAAGGTATAGCCGCCCAAAATATCAAGCAAAGCACCCTCGCAACCACGTGGACCATGCAGGGATTTTACCTGATGGTGCCCATCAGACTGCACAAAAACAGAGTTAATGCCATAGGTGTCCTTAATACGCATGACCTCATTGGCGATTATCTCTGTCGCCTCATCCCAG
This sequence comes from Coriobacteriales bacterium, assembly GCA_031256715.1. Lineage (GTDB taxonomy): Bacteria > Actinomycetota > Coriobacteriia > Coriobacteriales > UBA8131 > JAIRQA01. The sequence continues at coordinate 15,221 of JAIRQA010000052.1, forward strand.
GAAATTCGCTCGTAGCCGCTTTTGCCGCGATTTTGCGCATTAATCTTTGTAGGGTCTCCGCCAGGCGACCAATCTTTGCGCTTCATAGGATAAAGGATTCGGTTCGCAGAATACACTCTTTGCTTGGCAACCAAAGCGTAGGGAGAAAGTTCGCTTTTCTCGGCAGCTTTAAATTCTTTTCCCCTGGCTCTGATTGTCCATGGGTTAAGACCGCCTGCAGGGGCGTTTTTGGTATAGCTTAATGGACGTGTTCTGAGCATACGCCCATCCTTAACATCTATGACGGCTGGCTCTGATGCGCTGCAAGGTCCACAAAATCCCATGGTCTTTATTGCCGAGCTATCTGCTGGAGTGGTTGTGACACTCTCTGCGACGGTACACGCTGTGACGCTCACCACGGTGCTATCTGCAAAGTTCTCTGCCTTACTCGCTGCGGCAGTCTCTATGCATCCCTCTGCAGAAGTACCGCTTTTCTTGTTACTTTCTGTTAATTCCATTTTTTAGCTCCTTTCCGCCGCTTTACAGCGACACACATTCGTTATGAAAGCTAGCCAATCTTTCACGCTTTTCTCAATATTCTTTTTTGTTAGGTAGCGGTTTTAACCTTAACCCCATCAAACTCTGTGGCCTCGGCATAAGGTGGTGCTATGGTGCTATGACTTGTGGCAATAAGATATACTGTGCAAAACAAAAGCACGATAAGCATTAAAGCTGCCATTGTT
>JAIRQA010000080.1 GCA_031256715.1 Coriobacteriales bacterium
AAACCAGCCCGCAAACCAGCATAACCCCAGACGAACGCATGTGTACCACGCGCTGTTAGAGTGGAAAATCAATTCAATCCTACGGATTGATTTTCCACATCCATTTAAAGGATTATGGCTGGACTAATATTGTAATGGGGGGGTGGTGGGGATTAAGCAAATTGGTTTACGGGACGCGGTGGCCAGCGTCCCCTACGGGGGCAATGCAAAGAGAAAAAGGTTCGCGCTTATGCAAACGGGACGCGGTGGACAGCGTCCCCTACGAGAGGGGTGGGCGGAGTGCCTGATGAGAACTTCTGATTAAAAATTCCAATGAGAAATTTCTTTTGTCTCATTGTACTGATATGTGAATATGCGCTAAAATGAATGTATATATGGCATTAACGATTGCTGCCACAAGTTTAGCCAAGGTCACTGCTCACGCGCCCCGTAGGGGACGCTGTCCACAGCGTCCCGTTTGCATCGACAACAGACAGCAAGTGCCGTAACAGACAGCAAGTGCCGCAACAGACAGCAAGTGCCGCAACGGACAGCAAGTACAAGCAGCAAGCACAGACAGCAAGCACAGGCTGCAACCATAAGTAGATGCCATAGGTAAGAAGCCACCGGTAAAAAGCCACAAGCGACCACCGTCAAAAAATGAGTCAAAAAGAGAGTCAAGCTAGAATCAAAAGAGAGGATATGTAATGCAAACTACTGTTTTAAAAGTAACTGGAATGAAATGCGAGCGTTGCACCGCAAAAGTAGAGGCGGTCCTTGTCGCTTTAGCCGGGGTAAACGAAGCTAAAGCAGTGCAAGAAAGTGGCGAAGTGAGCGTGACACACAATGATGATGTGTTGTTAGAAGATATTAGTGTAGCTGTTCGCGAGGCGGGGTTTGAGGTATTGCCCTAATGGTTTTAAACAGAGATTGTGGCATTAAACACATTAAAGGTAGCAAACACATCAAAGATAGCACCAACATAGTGTTTTCGCGTAGGGATTTTACCAGCCTTTCTTTGCTTGCGGCAACATTGATGTTTACAACATCACCTGTGTTTGCAGTGCTAAATGGTTGTGCAGAAACCACTGAAAAGCGCGAGATTATAGACATGGGCGGACGCACAGTGATGATCCCAAAAAATGTAAATCGGCTGCTTTGTACAAATCCTATAGGCACTGTAGACGTTTACATGCTTAACCCCGCATTGTTGGTAGGCTGGAACTTTAAGCCGCAGACAGCAGATGCCAAGTTTTTAGATAACGACGCCATGACGTTGCCATCCCTTGGTGTTTGGATGGGGGCTGGCAGCGTTCCTAATGTCGAGGAAGTCTTGGCGCAAGCCCCCAGCGTCCTACTCTGTTTTTGGAGCGTTGATGATGCTGGAGTGAGCATGGCAAACTCAATTGCCGAGCAAACGCGACTGCCTGTACTACTATGTGATTGTGACATTCGCAATGTGGCAATGACCTATCGGTTTTTGGGAGAGGTGTTACAGGATAGCGCTTTGCACTTCTCAACAAAAGAAGAACGCGACATGCAAAGTGACGCCGCCAACAGCGCAACTGCCAACACAACAGTCAGCGCCACAAGCAACGCCGCCAATATATCTGCACGTCTAGATGTCTTAGTAGAATACTTTACTAAGACGCTTGCCATGATAAAAAGCACAGTTGACTCCATTTCAGATGCCGAGCGCAAAAGTGTCTATCTTTCTGAGGGCAAAGGCGGACTACAAACAGATCCGGTGGGTTCTTTGCATGTTCAAGACGCGCTTGATCTATTAAAGATAAGAAATGTTGTTCAGCTCCCAGGTAGCGAGGGTCAGGGGATGGGCATGCCATCTGTTAGTATCGAGCAGATAATTAACTGGGCGCCTGATGCAGTGCTAGTAAGCGAGTACTCGATGAGCGATAGTGCGAAATCAGACCTTTATAACGAGATTCTTGCTGATGCTAACTGGCAAAATGTGTCCTGCGTAAAGGCAGGAGAGGTCTACCAGATTCCACAGTCGCCATTTTCGTGGTTTGGCCGTCCGCCGTCTGTTATGCGTTTGTTAGGCTGCCTTTGGTTGCTAGAGAAATTGTATCCCAAGCAGTCAGCGGCAGCGGGAATAGACCTTAAATCTGAAACGCGTAGGTTTTTCTCAACGTGTTTAAACTATGAGTTAAGCGAGTCCGAAATTAAGATGCTACTAAAGGAGTGAACAGATGTTTAAGAAAAGCGGAGTGAGCCGGAGTTTGATATTTGTAAGAAGAACAAATGTTTTAGAAAGGCGGAGTCAGCCGGAGTTTGATATTTGTAAGAAGAACAAATGTTTTAGAAAGACGTACAAAACCTATGTTTAAGAAAAGCGGAGTGAACCTATGTTTGTAATAAGCGATGCCTACCTTCAAAATTTAATAGCAGAAGACATACCCTATTTCGATCTAAGTACACATCTTCTAAATATCAATGACAAACAGGGTTTAATAAGCTATTACACGCGTGAAGAATGTGTACTTTGCGGCAGTGAAGAAGCCGCACGAATCTTAAGTCTGCTTGGCGCTAAGGTCACTATGCAAAAACCTAGCGGAACGCGACTTGCTGCCAACGAGACTTTTTTGGAGGCTTGCGGCAATGCCGGAGCTTTGCATGCAGCATGGAAGGTCTGTCTGAACATATGTGATCATTACTCGGCAGTAGCTACCAAGACGGCGCGGATAGTTGCAGCAGCGCACGCCATAAGACCTGGCTTGCCGGTGCTAACAACGCGAAAATCGCTACCCGGCACCAAGCCATTAATGACTAAGGCTGTGGTTGTTGGTGGTGCCTCTCCGCACAGGTTGGGGCTTTGCGAAACAGTGCTATTTTTTAACAATCACAGCGCTTTTGTTGATGGTTTTGAGGGTTTGCTAAAGCGTCTACCAGCCATTCGCGTTGCTGCCTGTGAAAAGAAAATTTTTGTGGAGACAAACGCCGATGGCGCCTTTGCGTTGTTAGAGGGCACGCGTCTTGTAGATGGCATTCAGTTTGATAAACTTACGCCAGAAGAACTTTGTGAGCTTGTTCCTAAGCTTCGTGCCTTGAACCCAGAGGTGACCTTAATAGCCGCTGGCGGCATTAACGAGAACAATGTCGGGGACTTCGCCAAGACGGGCGTTGATGGTTTGGCAACAACAGCGCTCTTTACTGCTAAGCCTTTAGACATGAGCGCCAAAATCGTGCCAAACTAGCGCTAAGACAAGCGCCAAGACTAGCGCCAGGCCGGGAGCTAAAATCGTGCCAAGCTAGCGCCAAGTAAGCGGCGTACAGCAACTTACGGTAACTGTTAGCTGTTCGGCACATTGAGTGTTAATATCTGCGCTATAATGTGAAGTCAGAAAAATCAGTGGCTACACATTTGTTTAGAACTATAACTATCATCTGTGTTTTCACACGAGCAACAGGAGATTCATTATGAGCATTAGTAAAGAAAAAGTTCAGGAGGTTTTAGACATCATTCGCCCTTCGCTGCAGGCAGACGGCGGCGATGTTAGCCTTGTAGACGTTGGTGAGGATGGCACGGTAACTGTCGAACTTCAGGGTGCCTGCAAAGGCTGCCCCATGAGTCAGCTCACTTTAGCCAATGGTGTCGAGAGAACATTAAAAGAGCATATCCCAGAGGTTACAAAGGTCGTTCCGGCATTCTAAAGCTCTTAAAGCAAAAGATAGCATAATATTATGATAGCTTGCTGGCAACAACGAGGGTGCGATGAAGAGATGTCGTCGCGCTGTCCGCATGCGATATCGTCTACCGATGGCATGTGCGTGGCCGAGTGCTTTTACACGCGCTGCGACCGCCCTTGCCATAAAGTTACAACAGCCATAGAGCTTTTCTTAGACCCTGACATAGATCGTAGTGCAGCTGTTAAAGAAACTTGTACCTTTTGTGAGCACTTTTTAGCTAACGCACCGCGTTTAAGCTTGGGTGTGAGCCAGAGTACAAAAAATAATGTTGAGAAGAGACAGCATGCTTGATGATCTCTACCATTTTTTAGATCCCACGGCTTTTTGGCTGGGGTCATTTCCGGTACGCTGGTATGGGCTTGGCTATTTTTTTGGTTTAGCCATTGGCGCCATTGTTATCTTGCGAACGGCAAAGCGCTGGAACCTGAAGTTTACCTTAGATAGCTTGCTGGTTATTATTCTTGCGGCAACATTGGGAATAATTATTGGTGGACGCGTTGGCTTTATCCTTTTTTATGGTAACGGTTATTATTTTGCACATCCGCTAGAGATTCTTGCCATAAACAATGGTGGCATGTCTTTTCATGGCGGGGTTATAGGTATGGCAGTAGCGGTGCCAATTGCTGCTCGTCTTACTAAGATTGCCTTTTTAACCATTGCCGATTTAGTTGTTATTGCGGCACCCATAGGCATATTTTTGGTGCGCTGTGCAAACTTCATAAATGGCGAGCTTTGGGGAGCGGTAACAGATTTGCCTTGGGGTGTTGTTTTTGACGACTCTGGCGGCGGTACTTTGCCTAGGCACCCAACGCAGCTTTATGAGGCATGCTTAGAAGGCATAGTGATGTTTGTGGTGTTGCAGGTGCTATCGCGACGTAAATCGGCAACAAGTGCCAGAGGATTTCATGTTGGCATTTTTCTTTGTCTTTACGCCATCTTTCGTATTTCTATAGAATTTGTTAGACAACCAGATGTTCAATTAGGGTATCTATTTGGCGATTGGTTTACCATGGGTATGCTACTTTCACTGCCGCTTCTTGCAGGCGGTATTGCGCTAGTAGTTTATTCGCAAATTGCAAAAAAGCCCCAGCGTGGTGAACCCATTGTGCAGATGTTAGCAGATAGTAATGATACTTTAGAAGGAGAGGAATAATATGGCTGCTTTAATAGAGTCGCGTTATATCTGGAAAAATGGCAAGATGGTCGCCTGGGCAGACGCAACAACTCATGTGCTTAGTCATGCATTGCACTATGGCACGGCTGTTTTTGAGGGCATACGTTGCTATCGTGATAGTCATGGCTCGCTAGTTTTTCGTTTAGAAGATCATATGAAGCGCCTAGTTCGCTCGGCATATATGATAGGCATGGAGCTACCTTATACGGTTGCTGAATTGGTTGCGGCTACTGAAGATCTGATTCGCGCGAATGAGTTGGGTTCTTGCTATGTGCGTCCAATTGCTTATCGTGGCTATGGCGCTTTGGGTGTTAATCCACGTCCGGCACCAATAGACGTGGCTATTGCTGTATGGCCTTGGGATGCATATCTTGGGCCTGAAGCTTTAGAACAAGGCATAACAGCTGGCATTAGCTCTTGGAGGCAGCGTTCGGCAAATGCCACACCTGGTGCAATTAAGTCATCAGCAAGCTATCTTAATAGTGGGCTAGCACACATGGAGGCTATCGACCACGGCTATGGTGAGGCAATATTACTAAACGAGAGTGGTATGGTTGCCGAGGGCTCCGGTGAGAATATCTTTATTGTTCGCGATGGAATTATTTCTACGCCACCTTTATCGGATGGCATTTTAGAAGGACTTACTCGTGCCTCGATCATAGAAATTGCGCGTAATTCAGGCTATGAGGTTTTGGAGCGCTCTTTGGTACGAACCGACCTTTACACTGCCGATGAAGTCTTTTTCACTGGTAGTGCTGCAGAGGTCACGCCAATAAGTGCTATAGATGGAAGACAAATAGGCATAGGCAAGCGCGGTCCTGTAACTACATTCTTGCAAAAGTATTACTTTGATATTGTTTATGGTAAGGTGTTTGACTATGAAAAATGGTTACACATTATACAGGATATAGATTAAAGATAATCTTCGGATTTCACTCATGTAACAGCGGCGTACAGCAGATGCGTAAGATGCGTAAGTGCGCAGCAGATGCGTAAGATGCGTAAGATGCCGCTAATGTGTTTCGCTATTTGTTTTCGCGCCGACGCATTGGGTAATTATTTTCGCGCCGGCGCAGGATAATTGCCATAACTGTCATGGTTACAAGCGATGCCGCAAATAATGTTGCGCCAACAATAAATCCAGGCGCAACATAGCGCATTTCAATCTTGTTTAGTCCTGCTTGAAGTTCTAAGCCAATAAAGGCATCTTGCACAATATGGGGCTTAACTACCTGGTCATTTATTTTTATTTCCCAACCGGAATCATAGGGAATTGTTGTAAATAATAACTTGTCAGAATCAGCTTGAAAGTTGCCGCTAACAAAGCCATCGCGAAAATCTGTGAAATTTAACGGTTCCTTTTTTAGCGCGTTAGTGGCGCCCTCTAAGGCTTTAATGTTTAATCTGTAGGAGGTAAAGACCAAGTCAGTTGCGTTATTAGGTATTTGACCTTTAAGCGTAACTGTCTTTTTATTGTCTGCTCCAACATTGTCGCTAAGTGGAAAGATTCCATGCGACCAATCGTCAAGATAGATGTAAAGGTAGTCGTCGTTGTCATAAAGATCTACAGAAAGTTGCCAGTCGTATTGAAAATAGCCATAAAGGTTGCTTGTGTCTTCGGATAAAATTTCCCAAGTCCAGCTGCTGACGGCATTAGAAGTATTGGCGCTGGCATTGCTGCTGGTGTTGGTTATGGCATCGGTTTCTGTTCGCAACAATCGCGATTGCACCTTAGTGAATATTTTTGTGTCTCTGCCAAGCAAGGCTGAGTAAAAGCGGTTTTGGTAATCAAATGGGTCTTTATTAAAGCTTATGTTTGTTAAGATGTCGTTATCTGCAACAAAAGCCAAAGGTAATGCGTATGGGTTTGTGTAAAAGCGGTTGCCCTCCTGAGTCTTTGTTAGCTCAGATTCTTTAAACCCTCTGGGTTTTTCTTGCGATGCCACATATTTTATGCCAATGAGGCTGTCTGCTGGCAAAATGGAGTCATTATAGGTAGTGCGAAAACCTCTGTCTGGAGCATAACCTAACCGCGCGAGCACGTTTTGCACCCTATCGTCGTAAAATGAGTCATATTGAGCAACTTGTGAGTAGCCATAAACAAAACCTTCATTAGATGATAGACGTCTGAAAGGTGTCATATAATTGTATGTTTTACCAACACGGTATGGATTGTCGTGAATGTTGTCTATTGCCTGTAGCTCATCATATTGTTCGCGTCCATCCATAAAGTAGGATTCATAGCGCGAGAAAGGTGATTGGTCGTCTGCTGTGGTACGAAACTGAAACTGCCAATGACTAACCAGCAAGGCTTCAAAGCTTATCAGAGCAACAAGCAAACAAGAAAGCAGGCAACGTGTAAGCTTGCTATTATATTTATTTAATAGATATAGTGACATTGGCACCAGGCAACAAATAGCGATAACTATAAGTGTAAAGCGCAGGCGTGGGAATTGGTCGTCTAGTGTAATAATTCCGCCTAAGACTAAAACGGCCAGAGCAGCTACAAGCAAAGGGCGAAATTCTAACTTGTGCTTATTGTTAAACGCCATTGCGGCTACAAAGACAAATAAGAACGAATGCAAGAATGAAAAGCGGCAATAAAATGAATTGCCGTCCCTAAAGCCCAACCAAACTCTGTCTAAAACTACCAGCCAGGCAGAGACTAACATAAGGGCAATAAAGATAACAGTGGCAAGCTTAACGCGTTTTTGGACATTTTTAGAGAGCATAAAGTAGACCACGCCAATAAGAACAAAAAGTCCACTGTATAACTGTGGTAGATATTCTTTTTCGTAGATGCCAGGAAAAAGACTACGTAAGACATCGGTAAAGACAAAACGTGTATCTAGTGAGAATAACCCGGGGGGAATAGCACCTTTGCCACCAAGCAGTAGCAAAGCTGTGGGCAGCAATACAATTAACGATGCCGCTACTGCTAAGGTAAAAATAATTGCAAAGCGGCATGGGTAGCGTAGGAATCTGTTTTGTTTTAACTTGCCTAATTTATTGCGATTGTTTAAGCTGCTGCTGCTGTCGTTATCGCTAGCGTTGTTGCAGTTTTTGCTTTCGCTGTTGTTGCTGTTGTTGCTGTTGTTGTCGCCTTTGTCGCTTTTGGCCTTGTCATTGCTACAGCGATTGTCATAATCACTGCTGTCACAGTTACTCCTACTGTCATTGCTTGCTTTGAAGCCGTCGTGCTTGTAAAGATAGCATTCAAAGAGGTAAAAGAGAATTGCAAAAAGGCAAATCATGTAGCCGTTGTACCAGCTTATGATTATGCAAAGCAAAAGCGTAATGTAAAATAGGACAAATCTACCTTTAGTTACCAACAAAAAGATACCATACATAACCAGGGGCAACAAAACAACATCATCAAGCCACATTGGGTTAGGTGCCTGCGAGAGCATAAAAAGCATCATAGAGAAGCAGATGGACAAACAGATTCTTACGGCGCGGTTCAGGCTAAAGCGACGGTCTAGATAAAAATACGCGCTAACACCTGCTAGCCCAAACTTTAAGATGATGCCAGCTGTAATAAAGCCTATTGTATTTGTGCCAAAGATGGGCAATAAGATTAGCGTTATGGGGCTGAGGTTATATCCGGAAACAGCGCCGGACATGTTTCCGCCCAATGATTTTGCGAAGGCATAAAATGGGCTGCCGTCGCCTCCCAGTACTCGCTGAAACCACTCATACATGTAGGTGTAGCAAATTTGCGTGTCCCATACAGATAGTGTCATATCGCCAAAGGGATAAAGTGAAAGCAAATACAATGATGCTAGTATAATAGCACTTGGTATGCAAAACACAACAATATAAGACAAAGCCGAGTTTAAGTGTCTGTGCAAGATTAGCTACCTTTCGCGTTCTTATTAACTGGTATTATTTTTATCTAACCAGAGGTATATCTTTTTATAGCTTTTTTGATGATACCACACAAGCCATATCTAGCGAAGAAATAACGCCCAATAGTAAGAATGCCAATGTTAATGCAAATGTCTTTTTTTGCGGATAACATTATGTTAGTGATGATGCTGCGATATGCGGTTTTCAGTTGCAACTTCTTAACATCTAAGAGCGTCATGCTTTCGTTAAGCATTTTGCCTAGCTCTCTTAGTGGCTTTGCTTGCTCTGTTTTAGGCAGATTAAAGATATCCCACAGCAAAAAGTCTAAAAGCCATAATATAAGTTCAGGAGCATATTTAGGCAACAACTGAAGTTTGTTCCAACCACGAAAAACATACTCTGATATAAGGCAGTGATCTAAGACAATTCCCTGCGCCGAAGCATGCCTACTACTCATAAGCGACTGTGGTCGCACGCAGCGATAACGATAAAGTTTGCTGGCAGAAAACGCAACTGCTTTTGCTTGTACATAAGCAAGAAATTGAAAAACCTGGTCTTCGCCAAAAGTTAGACTCTCGTCAAAGTTAAGCCCCGTGCGCTTTAGGAACTTGGCCAAGATGGCATTGCGCCAAACAAAAGGGCGCGACTTCTCTACAAAAAGAATATCGGTGTTAATCAGAGGCGGACTTGCGTCGCATTTAGGTTGCTCATAAACTGCGTCGCGACAAGACAAGACATCTTCTAGCCAAGGTGTAGAGTCCTTAGCAGGAAAAATGGTGGCTCCAAATGTGATTATATCGGCGTTAGTTTGCGCAAAGATATTCGCTACGGTTGCACAGGCATCTGGTTCTAAGAGGTCGTCAGAGTCTACAAACATTAATATTTCTCCGCATGCTGCCTTTATACCGGCATTGCGCGCACTAGAAAGACCGCCATTTTCTTTGTTTATGACAACAATGCGTTTGTCGCGCGCTGCAAAGCTGGCAATGATATCTGCCGAGCCATCTGTAGAACCATCGTTAACGCAGATAATTTGCAGCTTTTGGTAGCTTTGCTTAAGCAGTGAGTTTAGGCAGTCTGCAAGATAGTCTTCGGTTTGATAGATTGGGACAACAATAGATATTAAGGTTTGGTTTAACTTAACTGGCATCAAGCTTCCCTGCCATTGGTTTCGTTAGCTTTAACGTTTTCACTAGCGTCAAGACTTTTGTTGCTGCTGATGCTTTCGATAACTACCCTCAAGGCAAGTTTTAGACCGCCAAGTTTAATGTAGTGCCCAAGTTGCTTAAGCTGCCTTTTTGCTCTGCTGCCAGATACATTTGTCAATGCTAGCTTATAACTATGATAGCCTACTGGGTCGCTAATAATATGTAGCACATCAGCTTGACGTTGATGCCCAACATATTTCATGTCTAACTTGCCATCTGCCTTTAGCGCGCCAAACTCTGTTGACCAACGCCTAAGAAAATCTAATCCTAAATCGGGACAAAGCCGATCGTAGTTCCACATATAGCTGTCGCAGCACATGCGAATTAGGATTGGCCAAAGCTGTTGGTACTTCTCAACATCTGTTTTTAAAATGTGCTTATCTAAGAAGCGCCGCATTTCTGCGTACTCGTCGCAAACGCAAAAAGCCTTGGCTGGCGAGTTTACCGACGACGCTTCGTTATCTTGCCTGTAGTGTACAAAAGCTTTGTTGAGAAAAACTACGCGCTTGGCACTCGCCCAGACCTTAAAGTTAAAGCCGGCGTCCTGATAAGAAGCTCCGGGAGTTTGCAAGAAGAGCATATCTTCTTTGTTAAAAATGAAATCGCGGCGATAAATTGCCGACCAAATAGATGGCTTTAAAAAGAAAATCTCGTGGCAGTTAAGCGGCGCTAATGGGCGGTTGTAACTGTTTTGGGGAACCAGCCTAATAAGCTCATCTTTTGCTTCTGGTTTTGACCAATGAAGCCAGGCGTTAGATTTTACGACTTCGGCATCATGTTCTTGCGCGGCAGAAATTAGAGTGCTAAATGTATCTGGGTCTATGAAGTCGTCGCTTTCTACTATGGCTAGGTACTTGCCGGTAGCTTTAACTATGCCTTTGTTCATAGATGCTCCATAGCCAGAGTTCCTCTTGTCGATGCAGGTAAAGCGGTGATCTTTGCGCATGAATTCGATGATAATGTTTAGTGAACCATCTGTAGAGCCATCGTTAATGCAGATGACCTCGAAGTCTGTAAAGCTTTGAGCGCAAATAGAGTCTAAGCACTGACGAAGATAGTTTTCTGTATTGTATATAGGCACAAGTATGCTTAGCGCCGGTCTTGTGTCCTTAGGTGTTAAATGGGTCACTGTTGTCTGACTTTCTCGCAAGTCGGTATGCAAGGTAACGCTTAAGGTAACGCCTAGGGTAGCTCGTAAGGGGACGCTTGAGGCAGTGTTTACGGCAGGACGTAAGGTAACGCTTACGGCAGGGCTTACGGCATGGCTTAGGGCGTAAGGCGGTTTTCAGGGTAGCGCGAAAAACAATGTCTTAAGCAAAGTCCTAAGCGGCTTTCAGGGTAGCGTGTAAAACGTTACATAAACTGGTGGGTGTCTGAACACTGCGAGACAACTGTCTATCACGTCTACAGGAGCCTGAACCTTTAATCTACAATAATAGCACATAAATCCCTTTGCAGTACATCAATTAAAAATGCATGTGGAATTCGCAAATTTGACGTATTTATATTTTGTATGTACAATAAAAATATGTATTTTGAATGGGATGTAAAAAAAAGAAGAGCAAAACATTGCTAAACATGGCGTGTCTTTTGATACTGCAAGTAGAGCGTTTTCTGACACAAAAAGAATTATTTTGCCGGATATATTGCATTCCCAAAGCGAAAAAAGACAGTTTTGTTTAGGCGTAGTTGACGGAATGGTGATAACAGTTAGATTTACAATAAGAAAAAGCTGTATAAGAATTATCGGTGCTGGTTATTGGTGTAAAGGAAAAAAATATTATGAGGAAATCAACGGAGTATGACAAAAGGCAATATGAAGATGCCCCAAAGGAAATAGATCTAGCGCTTGACGCTGCTTTTGCAGCTGAAGTTGTGCCTAATGATGACTTTTTGCCATCTCCAGAAGAGCTTGTTAAAGCACAGCGGCGCCGCACTGTCACAATTCGCATTCAGGATTCAACAATAGATTTCTTTAAGACAGCAGCAATCAAAAATAAAACTCACTATCAAACAATGATAAATCAGCTTCTTGATCGCTACGCCGAACACTATAGCAAATGATTAAAGTCGTGTACGCTTTTTCTTAGATGTGTGACAATGTTTTTGACAATGTTTTTCTATCACTTTTGGTAACTTGTAACATAATAGAATAGTTAATAGCTGCCGCGGCAGCTAAGCATGATTATCTATTCTTTTTCTACTATATATTTCAATCTTTCATTCTTGTTAGCTCTGCATGCTCATGTGCCAGCAAACTCATACATTAATTTTTTCTGGCCTACCAATGCCTTTATAAGGGCTATTTGTAATGTTTTCTAATAAAGAGTCAATCTTCTTAAGTGCTGATGTGTTGCATTCTTTCATCCAGCTTTTGTATTGAGCAAAAGTTTCATTAGAAAAAATTTCACTGTACTAAGCCGCAACCCGACAGGCAATTCACAATACCATCGTGCTTGCATGTGCCCGCATGTAACCGCAAAAATTGCCGCTTGACAAGTAAAGTTCTCTCGCTGTATACTGTCAAAGTTAGTTAATTCTAACATTCACGTAAAAAACACACTTGCCCGGGAAGTAATTTTGCGAGTGGTACTGGTGTAGTAAAAAAACAGTGCGCTTGCAGAAAAAAAAGTGTGAAATGGGATGGAGGGCAAATGCCCATAGAACAAAAGCCAGCAGGGCTAAATCCCATAGCACAAAGGAAATTTGGCAAAAGCCAACAAAAGAGGTTCACTAAAAAGGAAGGATGGCGTATGAAAATTTCGGAGAGTTTCGGTGCTCGCCTAAGGCCTGCAACTGTTGCATATAATAGCAGCAGTGGTCAGGTGCGTTGCAATGGCGGCAGCAATGGCGGCTGCAATGGCGGCAGCAATGGCGGCAGCAATGGCAAAGTCTGCCAAAACGTGTCAGGTGGCATTAAAACCAGAGTTGGCAGCATAGGCGTAAAGCTACTGTTGTCGTTGCTTTTGGCAATGGCGCTTTTGCCTGTAATGCCGCAACAAAATGCATTTGCAGATAGCATTACAGTTTCAAACTACAGCGATCTGGCAGCGGCAATTCAGGGTGCCAACGATGGCGATGTGATTACACTAGCTCAAAACATTGATGTTCCTAATGGCGGCAGCTTTTATGCAGATGCAGTTGCGGCTCGCGCAATCACAATCATAGGTGATGGGCACACATTGCGCCAGACAGGTTCTAAATCTATGTTTAGCTTTGGTTACGGCGACATAACTTTTATTAATGTTAAATTTGATGGTAACAGCAAACCAGCTTCAGATGAAGTCGGCGATGGCGGCAGTGCCATTTATAGTTTCAAAGCCAAGATTACTGTGCTGGATTGTACTTTTTTTAATTGCTTTACCAATGGCGATCTTGGCGGTGGAGCTATTTGCATGTACAGTTCTGGCGGCGTGCTAAATGTGAATGGCTGCCTCTTTTCTGGCAATAAGTCATTAAGTTATGACGGTGGCGCCATTTATGCTTATGTAGGCAGTGGCATGATAGCCAACTCAACATTTGTGAATAACCATGCAGATTATAGCGGTGGAGCTATTCGTACCGAATATGGCAACGTAGCCATAACCAATTGCACGCTTTATAATAACGAGGCATATGATGATGGTGGCGCTGTAAGCGATTACGCAAGCGATTCTTCACAGAAAGCAGTTATTAAGAATACTATTGCTATTGGCAACATAGCAGGAGGTTCGGCCGGACAAGATGTTCATTATGGATGGCCTGGAGCAACCGATGGCGGTAACAATCTCTTTGGTTCTGTCACCAATCTTTCGCTTAATTCAAGTAGCAGTGCTAACATTAACAATAGTGCAGGTTGGCTAGACACTACACTTAAAAACAATGGTGGCCTTACTATGACACTTGCGCTGCTTGAGGTGTCAGGTGGTATTGCCGGAAATCCAGCTATAGATAAGGGTGTGGCAGGCTCTGGCGTGCCAACATATGACCAGCGTGGTGTGGCTCGCGATAGCACTCCAGACATTGGCGCTTATGAGTACGTTCCAACACCTCCACCGGTTGTTACCGGCGTAACTATAAGCCCGGTAAGTCTAGTAGCAGGTAAGGGCGATACGAGGGTTTTTGCGGCTGAGGTTTTGGGACAGAATGGGCCGTCTCCGGATGTTGTTTGGAGTGTGTCAGGTGCTGCTTCTGCAAACACAACCATTGCTTTAAGTGGCACTGCAGCTGATGGCAAAAAACTTGGCACTTTAAGCATTGCCCCAGACGAGACAGCAGCGCAGATTACTGTAACCGCAACTTCTGTTGAAGACAGTGCATTCTACGCTTCTTCTGCAGTTACGGTGGTAAGCGAGTTTGATGTTACTAACGAAGACGAGTACAGCAATGCTATGCTTAGCGCCTTAAATCCCTTAGTCATTAATTTGTTGTGCGACATTGCAGATGTTGATGCGCCCTCTATCACGGATCTGCGTGAGGTTGTTATTAATGGCAATGGCTTTACACTCACACAGGCAGACGGTGGTGTAAGCGCGAGGTTAGAGGCTGTAATTCCTTCAGGTGGTTCTGGAGCTGGTGGTCTGGCCGATAATCGCCTTAGCGTTAACGACCTAACCATCGTTGGTGGCGCAGCAACTAACTACAAAAATGGTGGTGGAGCAATTTATTTAGCAAGCGGCAACGTCTTTCTAAACAATGTAACTATAACCGACTGCAAGGTTAAATATGATGGAACGCAATACAGCAACAAGCTTAAGTTTGGCGGTGGCGCTGTTAGTGTTGCGCTAAACCCCACCTCAAATTCGTCGCTATCTAACGGGAGCATCACAGCTACAAATTGTACGTTTACCAGCAATGAAGTCGGTCCTACCATGGACAACTATGGCGGTGGCGCTCTTTGTGCAGATTTAGCTTTTCTTACCAATTGCACATTTTATGGTAACGCCACCTTAGATAGAGTTGGTGGTGCCATTTATACGCGCCTTGGTGGTACTATGGTAAATTGCACGGTTGTTAATAACTATGCCGGTTTGGTTGGTGGTGGCGTTGCCGGTCGCACAAATGAAGTGAATGGCAATAATAGCCGCATGCAGATACTTAATTGCATTATTGCCGGCAATAAAACTGCTACTGCCAATGGTTCTGGAGTAAATGTAGACCAAGTATATGACCAAGGCGGAAACATCTTTGGTTATATTCGTGTTGCTATCGACGCTACCGCCAACTATCGCGATAAAGTTTGGTCTGCTGGTGGAGAGCGTGTGCCGGCTGCAGGCTCGCTTTGGAATATCGCCGAAAACGACGCTGACCTACTAAATTGGTTAGAGCTTGGCGCGCCTATTAACAATGGAGGAGCTACACCAACTATTGCTCTAATAGATGTTTTGGGGAGCATTGCCATAGATAAAGGTGTGACAACAGGCATATCTACAAGCAATTGGCCTGCGTTAAGCTCCCCTGCTAAGGATCAGCGTGGTGTGTCTCGCGATGCCTTGCCAGATGTTGGCGCTTACGAATTAAGTGGTGCTCGTGTTGTAGACAAAAGCTACTTGCAACAGCTAGTAAACGATGCCAATGCACTTACAGAAGATGATTATACTGCCACAAGCTGGCAAGACTTAACTGATGCCGTAAACGCAGCACAGGCAGTTTTAGCTGATCCCAATGCTACACAAGCAGAGGTTGATGATGCAATCATCGTACTAGAGGCAGCTATTTCTGCCCTTGTGCTTAAGAGCACTGGCTCAGGCGGCGGAACCGGTGGCGGAACCGGCGGTGGTGGTACTGGCGGCAGCGGAACCGGTGGCGGAACCGGTGGAGGAGCCGGTGGCGGAACCGGCGGTGGTACTGGCGGCAGCGGTACTGGCGGCAGCGGAACTGGCGGCAGCGGAACTGGCGGCGGTGGTACTGGCGGCAGCGGAACCGGTGGCGGAACCGGTGGAGGAGCCGGTGGCGGAACCGGCGGTGGCGGCGGCGATACCGGTGGCGGTGACACCGGTGGCAGCGGCTCAGGTTCAGGTGGCGACACTAACGGCGGTGACACTGGCGGCAGCGGTTCTGGCTCAGGTTCAGGTGACTCAGGCGATGGCACCAACGGCGGCGGCACCGGCAACGGCGAAGATTCTTATGGCTCAGGCGGAACTGGCACTGGATCCGGCACTGGCACCGGCACCGGCACCGGCTCTGGCACCGGCTCTGGCACAGGTAATAACAACAACTCAGGTAATGGCAGCGCAAACGGCACAGACAATGGCACCAGCAATGGTCAGAGTGGCACACCTGCGACAGGAGACGATGCCCGCGCACTAGTTGTTATCGTAGCAGGATTTCTTATGCTGGGTACTGCCGTACTTGTTGTGAGCAGACGAATCAGAGGCTGGCATAAAAAGTAGTGCAGAAATAGTGTAGACTAACCAAATAGTTACTTCGTCTGTCTATTAAAAAGTCTGTTAGAATTAATAGACAGCATGGGGAGGCACCAATTAATGCAGCACGACTTATTAAAGCTTGCTCTTGCAATTTAAGGGAGCGACGCTAATTTAAAGTCAGATGCAATTAGTTGGTGCCTTTCTTAGTAACCGGCGCCACCTAATAGATTTAAAGCTAGATCTAAGCCAAGTTAACCTAGGCTAACTTTACATTTGTGGCAACCAGCGCCACCTAAAAGCATTACAGAGCAAGGATGAGCATTGATACCTTTTAACAAAGCACCATATACCGGATACGAAGCCGAACATGTAGCCGCTGCCGTGGCAACCGGCAAACTGTCGGGCGATGGCGAGTACACAAAGCGTTGCCATGCGTGGCTAGAAGAGCAGACAGGCGCGCCCAAGGCACTTCTCACCACATCTTGTACACATGCACTAGAGATGAGTGCTATCTTGTCTAATATCACTTTAGGCGATGAAGTCATTATGCCATCCTACACCTTTGTTAGCACGGCAGACGCCTTTGTTTCGCGTGGGGCGACAGCGGTTTTTGTAGATATTCGCCCTGATACTATGAACATTAACGAATCGCTTATAGAAGCGGCCATAACTAAGCGCACCCGCGCTATTTGCGTTGTTCATTACGCGGGCGTCTCTTGCGAAATGGATGTCATCCTAGACATCGCCAAAAGGCATAATCTTATCGTGGTAGAGGACGCCGCGCAGGCAGTTTTAAGTTTTTACAAGGGACGTCCGCTTGGCACTTTGGGCGAGTTTGGTTGCTATAGCTTTCATGACACAAAAAATTTAACAATGGGCGAGGGCGGTGCTTTGCTAATTAATAAAAAAGATTATGTTGAGAAGGCCGAGATTGTGCGCGAGAAAGGCACTGACCGCTCGAAATTTTTCCGCGGCGAGGTTGACAAATATTCGTGGGTAGAGGTAGGTTCGTCGTATTTGCCCAGCGAGCTTAATGCCGCTTACCTTTGGCCGCAGCTAGAGCGCGCTACAGAAATTACTGCTGCTCGTATGGCTTGTTGGGACACCTATTATAAGTTGCTTGAACCCTTAGCGAATCCTGCTGTAGCAAACAATGGGCATCAAGATAATTGCTCTGAAACTCCTTGTAAGGTACATCCTTGCATAGAGCTTCCTTCCATCCCCAGTGGATGCGAACATAATGCCCATATGTTTTACATTAAATGCGCAGACGTAAACGAGCGTGCTAGCTTAATAACATATCTTAAAGAAAACGATATCTATACTGTTTTTCATTATGTCCCCTTGCATAGTGCGCCAGCGGGTATTAGGCATGGGCGCTTTAATGGCGAAGATGTTTATACCACAAAAGAGAGCGAACGCTTGTTAAGGTTGCCAATGTATTATGGACTTAAGACAAGCGAGGCAGAATATATAGCTAATAAGGTTATCAGCTTTTATGGTGCTAGAGGCTTTTGCAGTAATGGTGGTGTTAAGTGAGGGTAATTAAGGCAGTTTGGGAGCTAGAGAATCTGGGTAAACACACCACGGAGTTCGAGCTAGAACCAGGCGACGACAAAGAGCTTTGCGACTTAATTGCGGCAATTGGTGCTAATGAGCAGGAATACAATGTTATTAAGCTAGATAGCTCTTTATCTAGCTTGCTATTACCATTGGCGCAAAATGGCTATTCTTTTATCGAGAGTCAGTTTATCTTTTTAGCGCAATATGACGACCTAAAGATGAATTCAATCCAACAACGTATTGCTAACAGTATCTCTGTACGCCCCATGGCATTAGATGACAGTGATGCTATGCAACGTCTTTTTTATGAGGTGTCGCTGGGCATGTTTGATACCGACCGCATTGCCTTAGATCCGCATTTTGGTGTGCAAGTTTCTGCTAAGCGCTACATTAATTGGCTAAAGTCGGCTATGCAAGGCGGCAGCCAGGTTTATGAATACATTTATAAAGAGAAACCAATTGGTTTTTCTGCGATTAAGGACATGCCGGATGCTAGTCAAGAACCATTTTTAGGTGGCATGTATGATGAGTTTCGCAAATCTGGATTAGGCATGGTAATTGTGGCTAAGGATTTGCAGATTATTGCCAATAATGGCACAAAAGCCGCGCCTGTGGCTGTTTCTTCTAACAATCCAGCAGTATGGAAGCTCTACTTACAGTTGGGTTATACTTTGCTTCAAGTAAAGCATGTGCTTGTAAAACACGCTTGATAAGTTTAATGCGTTTAATGCGTTGGCTTGCGCAACGATGCTCGGTTGGTTTACAGCGTTGGCTTGCGCAGCACTGCACGGTTGCCTTATAACGTTGGCTTATAGCGTTGGCTTGCGCAACGATGCTCGCAATTTTTGATATGTAGTTAGGGCATTAAAGTCTTCGCAACGCTTAATTTCCTTTTCTTTTGCTAGCTTCTCGTTATGATAAGCATCATGATACTCGTCTCTTTCTAGCGCCAGTTTGCTATCATTTGCAATTAAGAAGCTAAAGAGCGTACGTTGCTTAGTATTTAGACGCTCTAAAAGCGATTCGCGTTGGCTATCGTTGATTTCTCTATATCTGCAAATACAGAGCCACCAAATATCACGACAGCATATTTGTATCGCTTCATTAACGGAGTTATCAAGAGCTTCAATTTTTGCCAAATTATCAAACATAGCTAGCAAGCCAATAAAATAACCAAAGACATTGTTTTCGCTAATGGCATTTTTCATGATTGAGCCGGCGCGAACGCGTCTATAAAAAAGCGTCTGGTTAAGAAAGGCGGCAGATTTTGCTTGTAGTAGGGCAGCAAAAGTGAAGGGCTCGTCTTCGTGAATAATCCCATCAATAAATTTTAGACCCGTTCGCTTAATAAAGTCATTGTTTAAAAATTGAATTGGTATTGATGCGCGATAATCATTCTTTTTAACCATTTCTGCCAAAAGTATTTGCCCAGGTAAAACCGGATAGTCTGCCCCGCTGCGTATGGAATAAGTGCGGTCGCTTTCGGGAATGTTGCTATCAGCTTCAGTTGCAATAGCAGAATCAGATTTGCTGCCATCTGCATTTGTGTCTTGCAAAAAATCAGGGTCTAAAAATGGTTGACCATTAAAGAAGAGCATCTCTAAATTATTTGCCTCGGCAAAATCATAGCACTGCTTTAGAACATCTTTGCTAACATAATCGTCGCTGTCTAACATATAAACGTACTTGCCTAAGGCTACATCTAAACCGGCGTTGCGCGCTGACGAAAGGCCGCCATTGTCCTTATCAATAATATGAACGCGGCTGTCACTTTGCTCATATTTGCTAAGCAAGCTGCGAGAATCATCTGTAGAACCATCGTTTACACAGATAACCTCGATGTCTGAAAGTGTTTGCTGCAAAACGCTATCTATGCAGGCGCAAAGATATTTTTGCACGTTATAAACGGGAACTATAACGGAAACTTTTATTTTGTTAGCGCACATACCATTTCTCCTTATCTGGTTGCAGGCTACTTCTTTAATCCTGGCAAAATTTTCCTGCTCCTTGTTACTGCCTTGTTATTGCCGCATGCTACATCGCACATTTTGCTAATTTGGCAATCAGTGCGATAATAGTATACTAACATTTTTTAAAGTAAGATACCAAGAAGTTATGGTCAAGCAAAATCAAGCAATGACCATGCAACAATCAAACAATGACCAAGATATGACCAAATATATAAGACGAAAGCGATTATGGTGAGAAAAAAAACAGGTAATTCTTCACGGCGTTGCGCGTCATGCACGGTGGCAAAGTGGAGCAGAATATGAGCGCGCTGCCTCAGATCTCGGTTGTGATTACTGTTTACAATGTGCAAGATTATCTTGAACATTGCCTAGACAGTATTCTTAAACAGACATTCACTAATATAGAAGTCATAGCTGTTGACGATGGTTCAACCGATGCTTCTTCAGAAATTCTTAAGCGCTATGCTCTTAGCGATTCGCGCCTTAAAGTTATACGACAAGAAAATATGGGTCCTGGTGTGTCCAGAAATGTGGGACTAGACGCAGCAGTGGGCTATTATGCTATTATGCTAGATGCCGACGATTATTTCGAGCCTGATTTTTTGCAGAAACTTTACGCAAGCGCAAAAGCAAATGATGCCGATATTGTAGTTTGTCGCGCAACCGCAGTAGAAGATGATGGCAAAAGCGAACCCATGGAATGGACAATAAAGGCAGAGCAATTACCGGCCAAAAAACCGGTTTTTTCTTGCGAAGATATGCCGGATTATGTTTTCACTTGTTTTATTGGTTGGCCATGGGATAAGCTATACAAAAGGGATTTCTTAGAGCAACATGCGCTTAGGTTTCCGGCGTTAAGAAATAGCGAAGACCTAGTGCCAATTTTTTTGTCTCTAGCATTGGCAAAGCGCATTTGCGTTGTTAACGAATATCTTATCTATCATCGCGTAAACAGAGCTGGTTCGGTTTCTGCGTCTAGAGCGGCTAATCCACATAGTTTTTATGAGGCAGTTTGTATTCTAAAAAAAGAATTATTCACGCGCGAGTGGCCTCATGCCGCACCTGCTTCATGCGCTTCTCAGGAGCCTCACGCCGCACCTGCTTCATGCGCGCCCAAAGCGCCTCATGCCGCACCTGCTTCGTGCGCGCCTAAAGCGCCTCATGAACTAAAGAAGCCTAGTGAACTCTACCTGCATGTTTCTTGGGGTTTTCTTAATTGGGCTTTTGGTTACATGCTCTGGAACATCAGCTCTATGAGCGACCCCGAAGCCAGAAAAGCGATGCTTGTAGCATTTTACCATGGCGAATACAAAGAAATTGAATACCGCTTTCATAGTTTGCAGTTCTTTTCGCTCACCAGCTGGGACATGCAGTTGTATCACGACTTAATGTCAGAGGCCAAACGCTATATTCTTAAGTCCGGTGAAGCGAATGCCACCAAAGACGATGACGAACATGAATCTTTGGCAACAAAGTTCAAAAATTCAGTTAAGAGCAAAGGTTTAAGACACGCCTTAGGTAAAATGTTTATATGGTGTGGAGAAAAACTTGCGCCCTAGAAAGTCACCGATTGTAATTATTAATGGCAAGTGGATTGATAAGCAATTTTTTGAGAAAAACTTGCGCCCTAGAAAGTCACCAGCAAGTTGCAAGTATGTTATTAAACGAATCGTATAATTTAGCCGGTAGGAACGATAGGAAAGATAGGAAAGATAGGAAAAGTATGACACAGCCAGCCGTATCTATAGTAATGCCGGTTTATAATGCCGTGCCATTTTTAGATGAGTGCATGCAAGGCGTCTTGCAGCAGTCGCTAGAAGACATCGAAGTCATTTGTGTAAATGATGGCTCAACCGATGGCACGCTTGCCGCTTTGCAAGCTTATGCCGCAGCGGATAAACGCATACGCGTTTTAAATAAAGAAAATGGTGGCTATGGTCATGCCATGAATAAGGGTATAGAGCTGGCAGTAGGCGAATATCTGGGTATAGTCGAGCCTGATGATATCGTTAATACAAATATGTATGCTGAGCTATATGCCATGGCCAAAAAAGAAAATCTAGACTTTGTGCGCTCAGACTATATGCCATTTTGGACAGGCAGCGATGGCAAAAAAGTCTTTGGCTACGAAAGAATTTCAGACGATGACAGGCTTTATGGCTGTGTGCTAAATCCGCAAACGAACCCAAATCTTTATCGCGTAAAAATGGAAAACTGGACTGGCTTGTATCGCAACGACTTTGTTAAGAAACACGAAATGCGTTTTAACGAAAGCCCTGGCGCATCTTATCAGGATAATGGTTTTTGGTTTCAGACCTATTGTTGGGCTACGAGGATTGCCTATATTAATAAAGCATACTATTGTTATCGCCAAGACAATAGCGCGTCTTCTATTAACCAGAGCAATAAAGTTTTTGCTATGTTAGATGAATATATGTGGATAAGGACTTTCGTAGACTCACATCCCAACCATAAAGAAACGTGGTTGCCCATTTATCATCTTGCTAAGTTCTTTAATTGTATGTTCTCGTTAAGTTTGCTTTCTGAAGAGCTTCAGCCAGTCTTCTTGGAGCGCTTTAGCATAGAATGCAAACAAGCAATTGACGCGGGCGAGCTAAATAAGAAACTCTTTTATCCAGATGAATGGAAGACATACAATAGCATTGCAGTAGATTGGCAGGCATTTTTGTTGGAATACAGGCAAAAGGCGCCTGAGCGAGACAAGGATTTACAGCGTCATCGTGAGCATATAGTTGCCAGACAGTCAGGCTCTAGTGCCCTGTTTCGCTATCATTTGCGCTATGATGGGCTGCCTAAAACAGCAGTATACTCGCTACGCAAAGTTATTAACTCTTTGCGAGGCAGATAACAAACAGGTTTGGTTACTTAGATCTTCTCAACATTTTTATTTGGTGGTTGAATGCCACCCGAAGTGCAAATCGGGGACTGCGAACATAAACCTAAGAGGGGCTAATTTGAGGCAAAATGAGCACTATGCATCTGCATTTCCTTAGTTTGCGCTATAATTAACTATTAATCAAGCAACCTTTTAGTGATAACTTAAGAACTTAGCACATCATTTTAAGACGGCAGTAGCATCGCTTAAAGCTTGAAGAAGAAAAAATAGCTGAAGAGGGAGAGTAGGTTATGAAAGACTCAAAAATAAATAAAGCAAGATATTATACTAGCATACTAGCAACAGTGCGATTATTATCTACTTTTACATTGGCTGCAATATTAACTTTTGCCATGTTGCCACTTGCTGCGTTTGCCAACGAAGCAGATTTTGCTCTTAAAGTAGCGCAGAATGCAAACGAATACAGCCAGGCAAATGGCGCAACCATGGTGCAGCCAGCTGTCGCCATTTCAGCTAACAATGTTACAACCTCTGAAGACGATACTAACACTACGGCTGGCACTACGACTAACACAAATAACGACACTTTTGCTGGCTCGACAGGCAACCCAGCGAATAACCCAGAAAATAAACCCGCAGAAAATTCTGGATCAAATACCACAGCCAACTCTGAAAACGAAACAACTGCCACATCAGGCGGCAACTCAGGCGCCACCACTGCCACACCAAGCGGTAACCCTGATGCCACATTAGCAGGTGCAGGCGATCTAGTCACAGAAACCTCTGGGCAAAGTGACTTAGAAGCTAGCGGCAATGCCACAACAGATATCAACGGTGAGCACGAACAAGATGCAAGCTCGGATGCTAATGCATCTGGCGATGACGAGGACTTCCAAGCATTATCATTACCTTGGTTAGACAACAAGGTCGTTAACATTTCTTCGGCGTTAATGGAACAAGGCAAACTGCGTGTAGATGTACCCGGGCAGTCTGCTGCTCAGGGAACAGCTCTTACTGTGTACGAGAGCAATGTTTCTCCTGCGCAGCGCTTCCGTTTTGTGCCTGCCGCCAGTGGCTATTATACAATTGAGTGCGTCTGCTCGGGGCTTGTGTTGGACATTTATGGTTCACAGGCAGGATCTGGAGCCAAGATTATTCAATGGCCGCGCAGGGGTGCAAATGGCGGCGATAACCAAATGTGGCGAGTTGTAGAGTCTGGTGCCGGCAGCTATTATCTGGTAAGCAAGTTAAACCCTGCCTTTTGTTTGGACGTAAGTGGACAGTTAACTGCTAACGGTACGGCAATTGTGCTTTGGAATAAAGGCGACAACCAACTTAACCAGAGGTTTTTCATAGACCCCATTGCCCCTGCAGATTTTTTGCCTGATGTTGCCTATGTTGTGTCGTCGTTGGCATCGGGTAAGCTCCTAGATATTCGTGCCGGCTCGGTAAATGATGGGGCAGAGGCGCTTATTTGGCCGGCAAACGGTGGCATTAACCAGCGCTTTTTCTTTGAATATGATGTGCTAACAGGCTATTATAATATTATATCTGCCAATTCGGGCAAGGCATTAGATGTTAATCGCGCTTCACTTGCAGCGGGCGAGCACGTTATTCAATGGCCGCGCCATAATGGCTACAACCAGAAGTGGGCGGTAACAAAAAATCCCAAAAATGGCACCTATAGTATACAAAGCGCGCAATCGTCGCTTAGCATAGACGTAAATGGTGGCTCGACAAGTGATGGAGCGCAGATTATCACATGGGGATGGCATGGACAGTCTAACCAGCAGTGGGTAATTCGTAAACCATATCTTCCGGATGGTAATTATGGCTTTAGTAGTTTCCTTAACGTCTATAAGGTGTTTGATGTTAAAGCCGAGTCTAAAGAGAATGGCGCTGACTTATTGCTTTGGGAAAAACGTGGCGGTGCCAACCAGGCATTTGCGGTAAAAAATAATGCCGATGGCACTGCATCGTTAATTGCTGCTCATTCTAACAAGGCTTTAGATGTTAAGGCAGGCATTTTAGGTAATGGTAGCTCGGTAATTCAGTATGATGTCCAAAAGGACAACGTCAACCAGAAGTGGTTTATAGAATACGAAGACACTGGCACCGGCAGCTCACGTGTACGAATTATTAGTGCGCTGGATTCAGGCTATTGTATGACACTTGCAGGTTTGGCTGCAGAAAACGATGTGCGTATAGAGCTTCAGCCTATTGCGCCGGCTGGCACTACACAAGGTGACGCGCAGTTGTTTGTTCCTTTTGTACCAGATTCTAAAAGTACTATTATCTATGAGCAAGTAGGTTGCAGTTTAAGCCAAATGGCTACGTGGCAACTTGACAGCCCCTATGTCTCATGCAGCCTTAATGACATGAAGACATACTTAGATCCTAATAAAAATAGCTCGACATTTTATCAGTTCATGGACTTGCGCTTTTCTACTGGTCTTACTGGCGCTAACTTAGACACATATATTACTTCTACTAGCAAAGGTAAAAGTGGCGTGTTTGTTGGCATGGGTCAGGTGTTTGTGGATGCAGCCAAGCAATATGGCATTAATGAGGCTTACTTTATAAGTCATGCTATAGGCGAAACTGGGTGGGGCACGTCAGAGCTTGCACGTGGTTACTATTATGATGGTACGACACTTGTGCAAGGTAAGCTTTATCCTGCTGGTACCTATTACAATTTCTGGGGTATTGGCGCCTATGACGATGACCCTATCGTTGGTGGTCGCGCATTAGCAATTGTTAGTGGTTGGAGCAGCAAGGAACTTGCCATATATGGCGCCGCTCGCTGGATAGCTAACAATTACATCTATGCCAGCAATTATCCGCAGCCAACTATTTATGCCATGCGTTGGGATTATAACCACTCTGTAGCTATTGGCGGACGTGGCTGGCATCAATATGCCACTGCTGTAGATTGGCCACGCTTGGCGGCACGTCTAATTGCAGAATGCTATGACGCTGTGGGGGGGAAAGATTTCAATGTGCGCTATCTGGTGCCTGTGTACAGATAATAGCCTTGAAAATAGATAATTATTTGCGGTGATAATAAGATCTATAAATAGGCTATAACTGGCATTATTTATAATAGAAAAATGTTTTGTTGTGATATGCCATGGGATGGCACCACACAAATGCCAACAGTCATGCTGAGCTTTTGCTACACTTGCCTCATCCATGACGCGGGGCGGGGTCTGAGCAGCAACAATGTGAACAAGTGACAAGAAAGAAAACATGTCACAAGAAAGAAAACATGTCACATTATCTTTTGAGTCACTGAGCATTGGCGAATTGGAGCAAAGTATGAACGTAGGTATGAAAACAAGTGCTAAAACAAGCGCAAAAACGAGCATGAGAACAAGTATGAAAACGAGCATGAAAACAAGCGCAAAAACGAGCATGAAAACACTGATCGGCAAATATTATGCTAGCATGCTAGCAATAGTTTTAACTGTTGCATTATTGCTTTCTGGTGTGCCACTAATGGCATTTGCCAGCGGGGGGTCTACAGCTGCTGCGGCAGGCGCAAATGTTGCTCAAGCCATGAACGTCGCGAATGTTGCTCAAGCCATGAGCACCGTAAATGTCGCTGACCCCATTAACAACCAAGATACTTCTGATACTTCTGATTCTTCTGGTTCTTCTGATCCTGCTGATGCCAACGCTAGTCCTGGCGAAATTGCTAATCCTAATGCAAATGATGAGTCTGAAACAGGCGATGATTTTGGTGTGCCAGATGACATTGGCGGCGTACAAACTGACGAAGATGACACAGTAGACTCGCAAAGTGGTGCAGGTAACAATGCAAGCTCACAAGCAGAAGCCGAAAACACTGATGTCTCACAAACGGGCGAAGAAAGTACCAAAGACTCGCAAGCAGACGCAGAAGACGCTTTAGATCCCAATCAAGATTCTAACGACGATGATGAGAACTTCTCAACATTGTCTTTACCTATTTCTTTTGGAGCAGCTGTAAGTATCTCTAGCGCGATGGATGTGCCTGATGCCAAACGCTTAGATGTGCCAGCCATGTCTACGACAGCAGGGACTGCGCTGATACTTTACTCGCAAAATGTTTCAGTTGCTCAACGCTTTCGTCTGGTTGGCGCCGGCGGGAATTATTTCACAATAGAAAGCATTGCCTCGGGTATGGTTTTGGATGTCTGCGGCGGGGTTGCTTATGCCGGTGCAAGTATAATTCAGTGGCCGCGTTTAGGTGCAAGCGGCTCCGATAACCAGAAATGGGCATTGCAAAGCGCCGGTGACAACAGTTATTTTCTTGTAAGTAAGCTTGATTCGCGGTTTTGTATAGATATCAGTGGACAATCTAAGCAGGATGGCACTGCTGTTTTGCTTTGGCCAAAATCTACCAATCAAGCTAATCAACGTTTTTTCATTAAGGAGTTTGCTGCTTCTAACATTGCTTCTAATACGGCACTTAGTCTTGTTTCTAGAGCATCTGGCAAGTTGTTAGACATTAGAGGGGCGTCTACAAGCGATGGCGCCAACGCGCTTATCTGGCCTGGCACAGGTGGGATGAATCAGCGCTTTAGTTTTAATTATGATTCATCAACCGGCTATTATACTATTATAAGTTTAAGCTCTTATAAGGCACTAGATGTAAAGGCGGCGTCTGCGTCTGCCGGAAGCGAAGTTATTCAGTGGCAACAGCATAATGGCTTTAATCAGTGGTGGGCGTTAAGCTATGACACGTTAACATCTAGTTATATTATTCAAGCTGCAAACAGCGGTCTTTGTTTAGATGTTCGTGGTGGGTCTACCAGCGATGGTGCAGAAGTTATAACATGGGCTGCCAATGGCGGTGATAATCAGAAATGGATTATTCGCAAGGCTTTTTTGCCGGATGGCTATTATAGTTTCGCCAGTAAGCTAGATGGCAACTTTAGGTTGGGAATTAAAAACGCGTCTATTAATAACGATGCGCCCCTAGAGCTTGCTAACTACGTAGATGCAGTTGAGCAGAAGTTTCGCGTACGTAACTTTATGGATGGTTCGGCGATGATTATTGCCATGGGGTCTGGAATGGCAATAGATGTTAACAAGGGCATTATTGGTTTTGGAAGCTCGGCTATTCAGTATACTGCAGACCAAAGCAATAGCAATCAACGTTGGATAATAGAGTTCGAGAACGACGGGAGCATTAGTTTTGTTAGTGTTCTTCAGGGAGCCCGCGCTGCTATAACTGTGGTAGACAATAATGGCACATATGCATTTGCAGCCACAAATGGTAGCAACTGTGCAGTCTTAGACAAAAATGGTTATGCGGCTCAAGCCTTTATACCGCAGCGCATAGATGTTCCATTGGGTTTTGGTAGCTATGAACGTCTTGATGGTATAGATGTTTCTGGCTGGCAGCCTGCAAATATTGGTGAACTTGTTTCATATGACTTCATGATAGTTAAATCTACCCAGGGAACCTGGTTTACTAATAGTCTTTATACACAGCAAGCTAACTCGGCTCTTTGGCGTGGTAAGAAATTGGGCTTTTATCATTTTGCCGAGGATGGCACCGATGCCAAAGAAGAAGCTAGGCATTTTGTGAGCAAAATTGAGGGTTATGTTGGTAACGCCTTATTGTTTTTAGACTACGAGGCAGATGCCTTGCAAAATGGTCGCGAATGGGTGCGAACATTTATGCGCGAGGTTAAACGCCTTACCGGCGTGAGTTGTGGAGTGTATTGTGCGGCATATGAGGCAGATGTTCAAGATATACCGGAGCTTTGTCGCGAAGAGGGAGCTATATATTGGACTGCTAATTATAGGTATGGCTATACTCGCCTTGATGGCTATAGTCAAGACATCACTCCCATGCTGCCTGCAAATATCTATCAGTACACATCTACTGGTTACTTGCCTGGATATGATAAACCATTAGATTTTAATGTCTTTTATGGCACTGTCGCCGATTGGGACTATTTTGCTAAGCATTAATTACTGTTCACACCCCACCTCATGTCATCCTGAGGCGAGCGAAGCAAGAGCTTAAGGCTCTAGCTCGCCAGACCGAAGTGTCAGAGTCTTAAGCATTGCCGCCATGGCAATCTCAGGATGACGCAGGAGGGAGGGGGAGGGGGGCGTGAACAGAAACAAGCATTAATTCTGGTGTTTTGCTTTGGGACTAACGAAGTTGACAGTGTGCGTGCAGGGTACTATCATGAAATACAGTGTTCGGTTGCTACATGACAGAGAAAGGCATGGCATGGAGACATCATCAGCAACGATAATGACGAGAAAAACAAACAAACCACGACCATTAGGTGGTCCAAGACCACATGACTTCGTAGAAATGATGGAACAACGCCGACAGGGTGTACCGGGATATGTTACATACGGAGATTTCTTAGACGCTTTTTATCGCGCTGCTCAAGAAGAACGACAGCAGATGATAGACAAAGAGCCTCCAGACTACGGAGAAAGTGTAATAACATTTACAGCAAGAGCCAATCTGGCAGCAACAGCAGAAAAGCTTGCGCATGATTACGAGCTTACAGTGCCTGCTTGGACTGAAAAGCCTGAATACTTCTTATCAGAGTTATATATGTGCGGAAGAAAAGCTAGTACTCTGATACCAGAACTGGTAACAGAATTAAAAAAGGAATCACCCCAAGAGTTTTTACGTCGAGGACTGCTTGTTAGCGCTAATGCACTAAGTAGGATGTGATAACAATGCACAAAAAAGGTGAGTTCTTTGAGTATCTGCACGAGCTTTCAAACATACTTATAAGCAAAGAAAAGCACGCAAACATCATGCTTTTTGGCGGTGGCGCTCTTGCTATGCGTTATGGCGCACGTGAAGAAACAAAAGTCCTTGACGTTATATTTCAAGACAGCGAAAAAGAGCTACTGGTAAAAGCAGTCGCTGAAATTGGCATAAATCATGACATCGAAAAAGACTGGATGAACGATGAGGGAAAAGGAAACGTTACCAAAGAAATACTAGAAGACTCTACAGTATTCATTGAACTTCCCGGTCTAACAGTTCTCGCCCCAAGTGCTGAGGCTATGCTTGCAATGAAAGTATGTTCAATGCGAACCACAGATGATTCACCAGACATCAACGA
>JAIRQA010000115.1 GCA_031256715.1 Coriobacteriales bacterium
ATTTACCACGCCAGACGAGCTATTTGATGCTCTTGGACTTTTAGAGCCCACGCATATCTCTACAGCAGATTATTTTAAGCGCGAAAAAGTAAACGATCGCATGGCCTATGATGTCGTAGAGGCCATTACTCACAATATGTACAATCAGGGTGCGCAAATGAACGCCTTGGCGTCACTCGTGGGACTGGCTGGCGCCGGCTTGGCGGGCGGCTACCTCTTTGTTATAGATGGCGGTAATTGGACGCTGTACGATAAAATGATTAAGAAGGCTGGTCTTAACTTACATGAAAAGACCAAAGTTGAGAAGATCCTTATCAGCTCGCAAGCGCAAGGCTTTCCTGCCAATGCTGCGTCTGCGCAAGGATCCTCTGCTGAGGCTGCGCAAGCTACATCAACGCAAGACTCCGAAAACCACCCTAGCCAATCTGCCAGCCTTCCATATAGCTTTAAACTGCTGCTGCAAAATGGCGAGACATTTAATGCCGATGCCGTTATCTTAGCCGCGCCCCCAGCCTTAGCAGATCTTTCTGTAGAGCTAGACGGCAAACCCTTTAATCTTGTTGCTCACCCCTATCAAGAAGTGCAAACCACACTAGTGGTTGGCGATCTGCGTCCGGAATATTTTGGTCAGGCTCCCGGCAAGCAAATGCCTAGCACGATCTTTACAGCAGCTAGCGCCCCTGCTCCATTTAAGTCTATTGGCACCACTGGTTGGTCGCCTGAATACAACAATCGCATTTACAAAATTTTTAGTGCCGACCACGTTATGACAGACGAAGAGCTTGACGCCATCTTTACAAAAGTATTAGATAAACATGTGCATGTCTGGCGTGGCGCATACCCAATACTTACACCAAACCTTAAGCACTTGCCATTTGAGCTTAGCCCCGGCTTTTACTTTGCCAACGCGTTAGAAACTGTCGCAGGTTCTATAGAGGTAGAAACAGTTAGTGGTGCAAACGCAGCCAATCTTTGTATAGATTATCTTACTTAATTTATCAGCTTGCTTGACAGCAACCTGTGTAAAAACTCGCAATAAAGCCATTCTGAACTTTATTCAGAATCTAAAACAAATGTCATTCTGAGTTCGTTTCAGAATCTTAAGCAAAAGTCATTCTGAAAAGCTTTCAGAATCGTATGTTGCTGTGGCATGAGTTTGTGCGTTAAGCCCGTGCGGGACGTGCTTGTGAGAGCTTGTGCGTTAAGCCCGTGCGGGACAGAAGCAGATGTGTGACAAGTTTGTTCGAGAGCGCATAGCAGTCCATGTCTTTCCACACCACTTGGGTCCTTCTATGCTCACAGCACCAAACAACCCAAGATAACGCTCAATCTGGGTGTCCACCAAACGCGGAATGTATCCATCTTTAGTGAGGCTCACTACTTACTCCTTGTTTTGTTAATCAGAATTGTCGCAAACTGTTAATTAACAGTTTACACGATTTTTAGTTAACATTATGTGGAGAATTACAAACTGGCTGACAACCTGCTTGCCAGTTCTGGATAGTCATTGATGCTTGGTGAGTTCATATGTGGGGCGTTTGCCATAAAAATGCTCGGCGCAGTCTTCTATGACCGCCAACTGTTCTTGCGAATATTGCGACATGTCTAACTTATAGTATAGATAGTTATAAAGCCATCCTTTGTGTTTATATAACTTGTATAAAAGACGCTTAAGCATTGCACCTTCCAAATTAGGAAGCATCCTAACGTCTACCAAAAAGTCATATCGTTGCTCGATGATGTTCATAATTTATTTTTCCCATTACAACGAATCATTGTGGCTGTACATTACAACTAATCATTGTAGCTAATTTCTTCTATCGCGATGGCGCATTTGCCCATTTCGTAGTAGCTGTTGGCGATTTTGCCCATCTTAAGCGTATGAGGAGAAACACCCAATTGAAAGTCCTTCCAGTGACGGTGGTCATCTTTGCCTTTTTTCAGTTTTTCTCCGCGCATGTAGGCTTGCATGTATTTGGGAGTGAATCCTGTCATCGTAACAATCTCCCACAAGCCGCCATAAATGTTTTTATCAATTTTAGTAGGAAACTGCGAATAAAGAATCTTAGATGTCTCCTCTAGACGCTTTTTGTCGTTCTTAAAAAGAGCCCCAAGTACAGTCTTGGTAACAAAATCAACACCTCCGCCAATATGACAGATTACTTCCGTCCTAGCACTTATTTCTGCTTCCTGATCTTGATGATCTTCACAAAACCGCGAGCCAGCCATAGGTCTCTTGCGACATTGGTGACCGACTAAAGGACCGCTTTTCGCGATGCCAGCACATTTGTTGGCAGCAATATCTTCTGCTGCACCTTTTTCTTCTGCCGCCACAGAATCAAAATGACTGGAAAAACACTTATCGTATGTATCCTGGAACTCTTGCAAGGCAGCAACTAGATAATCAATATCAAAGCCCAGTCGTTCGTCAATGCTTAGTATAAACTCAATCTTGGTTCCCGGTCTTAGGCACTCGCGATAGATATTTAGTTCATTACCTTTCCGATCTGTCAGATCGCCCATATCATGCTTGTGTTTCCCATCGTCTGTTTTGGCAAACTTATCGTATTTCTTAACAAACACAAGTTCACTTACATGCAATGGTTTTGAGTCTGCTACAAAAAGATACTTTAAGACATCGTTTACAATTTTTTTATCAGATGGGTCAGGTCTCTCTGTCCAAAATGCCACCTTTTCCAATTCCTTGCAAGCATTCTTTTGCTCTCGTCTGTTTACAACCATTTCGCTGTTGTAATGTTTGATAAATTTGTTGTTTTCATCGCTGATTGTTTTTGCCAGCAGTGCGGTACGCAGCATGCCTTTAAGGCTTGAGCCTGGCACATATGGGCATCCGTATGCGTCTTTGATGTGTTCACTGACCTCAAAATATTGATACGTTCCGCGCCTTGCACGTGCCAAGCTGGCATCAAGCTGGTAGGCGCTTGCTTTTGCTGCTAGATTATTAAGCTGATGTTTGTCCAGAAATTCCTGGAGCCCAGTCGCCGAATCGTTTTGTAGAAACTCACAGTACTCGCCGATTTGTTCATCATTCAACTGTGCCGTAAAGACAGCCGGATTAAGCACGGATATCTTATCGCCACTCTTAAAATAGTCCTTCTTGCCAATCGTGTTGCCATTACCTATATGCACCGGTCCAAGCGTAGTTAGCGTTAGTTTGTAGGTTTTGGTAACCATTAGCCCTGCACCTCCAACCACATGGCTTTAGCGTAGCGATAGACAGGGTGGCCGGGAGGGTTTCCACCTACGGTCATGCTTACGTCAAAGACATCACCGCTAAAAGTCTGACAAAAAACCGAGCCAGCGGCAAAGGTGTACAAGTCGCGCTTCTTTTGTTGCGTTAGCGCGTAAGTGTCAGACTGTACAAAGCCCGATCTTCTTAACAACTGATACGACGCACCTTGTAATAGTTCTTCTGTTAGCTCCTTATTTGTGGGCGCGGCCGAAGAAAGCAAGATTTTTACGCTGCCGCCCATATCTTTTGTGCCATTCATGTCTTTTTTGTCTTTTATGTTGAGAAGTTCGCTGATTTCCGCACTTGATACTATCTCGTATTCAAAGCGTCCATAGCCGCTGCTGCGCTTGCCACCAAGACCTGAATACTGCAGCGGCTCCAATATTGACTGCAAGTCAAATGGGTTTTGCGCAGAAGTCTGCACGATAAAATACAGCCCCGCATTGTCTTCATAAGTGAAACCACCTACGTGGTAAGGTTTGGCGTCAGACTGCGACGAGGCTCCCTGAACGTCATCCTCGCCGTTTACGTAGGTTAGATTCACTTTGGTTGTTAGGCTGGGCGTGCCAAGCTTAAAGTTTTCGTTTTCTTGGAATGGATCTATATTGCTAGTAAGATAGCTAGATAGCATGCTAGCAGGAATGTATTTTAACTTCTTCATGGCCTTCTTAATTTGCGACTGTGCTTGCTCGCTGTTGTTTGAGTTTGTGCTTGCGCTTCCGTCTGCATTTTCGTTTGTACTTGCGTTTGCGATTTGCATGGCTGGCGCATCTTCTTGGTTTCGTGCGCTTTTCTCGACTGCTATATATGGTTTAGGCAGATAATATGTGACGTCTGACTTGTCATTGTGGGCTGCTTTGTCATTGCGGGCTTGACCCGCAATCTCCAAGCTCGCAGCTTTGTCATTGCGGGCTTGACCCGCAATCTCCAAGCTCGCAGCTTGAGATTCTGAATCAAGTTCAGAATGACGTTCTGCAGCTTGAGATTCTGAATCAAGTTCAGAATGACGTTCTGCAGCTTGAGATTCTGAATCAAGTTCAGAATGACGTTCAAGCCCGCAATGACGCAACTGGGGGTTATTGCCATGACTGATATCTATCCACGGAAAGGCATCGCTTATTAGCAATTCACCTGCCTTTGCGCAAGCGAGCAGCTCCTCTGAGCGCCCCTGTGCGAGCGCCTCGATAAACAATGCGCTAAACAGCGTATCGGCGGCGCAGGTGGGTGCGCCACTAGTTAGCCTACCCTCGCCAAAATGCACGGGGCTTGTAAACTTCAGTTTAACGATTTGCGTGTTCATGGGTTACTTAAGTTCCGGGATAGCTGAGTCTTCTGACAGAGCACCGGTGACGACCTCGGCTTTAAGGTCTTTAATCTCTACGCGTCCATTACCGCGTGTGCCGCCGCCGCCCAGATAATCATTGCGTAGGAGGTTAATGGCGGTTTGCAGGTTAGCAAAATCCTCGGCAATCTGCTCTGGCTTCTCAACATTATAGATAATCTCTAAATCAAACTTTGCGCCACGAATCACACGCTCTATTTGGCGCGGGTTGGCTTCGGCAGTTAGGCGGTCGATTGTGTTTTCAAACTTGGTTTCAAAGACCTGCGGCAGTTCGTCTTTGTTTATCAAGAAGGCGTCTTTAAACATCAAGCGGCTCTTTTGGATGCCTGTACCTGCCGCGTCGGAGTTCTTCTCGCTAGAACCAAAGAGGCGGGTTATTTCTTCGCAATCGTTTTTAAAACCCGCCGTGCCACTTTCTGGTATCGTGCCTTTCTCCCGCGCCAATAAGGTGCGCAATTTGCCTTTGATGGAGCTACCGGGAATGATGGGGCCTCGACTTTTTGGGTCGCGCACCACCGCTGAATCTATGGCGCCAATGGCAGAAAATGAGCTATCGCCACCAATATGCAAGCCGGTTAAGACTTCTATAGTACCTGTGATTTTTATCTTTGTTGATGTTAGTGTCATTTTAATTATCCTTCCCATCATAAAACTTAAAGTAAGCAACCAGACTTTCGGCGTAGCGACAGTAAAGTAAAAAATGTTCGTAGGTTTTTACATAATTCAAGGCAGCCATTAAGAGCGTATCAGTTAGAAATTCTTTTACAGCTTGCTCCCTACCTGCCTCGTAAGCCATTTTAACCTTCAGATACTGGATGTCAGGCTTGTGTTTCTCAAAATCATCTTTGTTGTCTATAGCAGTATAAAGATTCATTATCATACTGTATATGCTACGCAGTTTTGTGGTAGTAAGCTTTGGGAAGCGCAATACGATTTTATTGTCCTCGTTCTTTTTTATAACGCGGACTCTAGCAAATTCTGCAAACGTTTCATCGTTAAGAACATCATCCTTAAATTTTAGAAGAGCCGTCATTTTCTCTACCCTTTCTCTCTGATACTGTAAACATACCACTCTAATGCGGCAACCAAATACTCGCGCTCCCGATCATCTGTTGCCCATTTATAAAACTTTTCGCTTGTCTGTCTGCCGTCTTTAACGTCCTGAAAGCTGCGCGCCAGCAGATATGCCAAGCGTGGGATAGAAATTGTATCTTGCTTGGCACTGCGCAGCAGGCTAATTAATTTGTAGATAAACGCTCGGCCCTTCTCATTGCTATCAAACACCGCTTTAATGTCGCCCAGTTTGCCATATACACTGTTGATAAACTCGTCCCAGCTAAACACCGCGTTGATTGTCCAAAGAGCTATAGCGTTTTTTGTTGGCAGTTTTGGGGGCTTTGCCAGCTTGCTTGACGCGTTTAAAGCGCCTGCATTATCTGTCACATTTTCCTTACACAATGGATAATTCTTAGCGGCATCCTCTAGTCTACCAACTTCTTCTGCCATACGAGCAATTGGATAACTCGCATCGTACATGCCAATACCGGCGCTAATGGTTAGTGCGTTATTGCCGGTAACCTCATCTAGCGCCTTACGAATATCCATCGCCGCGTGAAGCACATCGCTCCAGTTGCCAATAATGAATAGGTCATCGCCACCAGAATAGATTATCTGCGCCTTGTAATACTCGCCACTTACTTTTTGCTGTGTGATAGCGTCATTGCGGGCTTGAACGTCATTCTGAGCTTGACTCAGAATCTCAAGTTGCGAGTCAGGAGATTGCGGGTCAAGCCCGCAATGACGCAACTGATGCTTATTGTCCTGACCGCTGTCTTGCTTAAGCCCTCCCTGTGGCACAAAACCAAGAGGGCGATTTGCCAGTATATTATTAAGCTCGTATTTAAAGAAAAGGCTGAGTTGTCGGCTGAGCGTCGCGGTACGACTGATTGAGACTTTGCTATCGGGCAAACCGCTGGTAAAAATTGTGCCAAGGTTATCTACATCTGCGCGCAAAACTGCCAGACGGTTTATGCCCAAAGGCTGCTTAGTGGCTGCGTCTTTTGCGTCTTCTGCGTTATCTGCGTTTTTTTGCGTCAACGTAACGCCAGATTTTGCATAGGCGCTGATGCCTGCGTATTCTTTTGATGTTGCATCCCAGGTGCTGGCCGTGTAGTCACCCATCCAGAGATGTGTTGCCAGGTTTAAGCCGGTATCCCAGCGATTTTTGGTGTATACGCGGTAGGATAAAGAGCTGCTGTCGCCTTTGTCATTGCGGGCTTGACCCGCAATCTCCACGCCTGCAGCTTGAGACTCTGAGTCAAGTTCAGAATGACGTTCTGGATTGTCATTGCGGGCTGCTTTGTCATTGCGGGCTTGACCCGCAATCTCCATGCTCGCTAGGTTGTCATTGCGGGCTTGACCCGCAATCTCCACGCCTGCATCTTGAGATTCTGAATCAAGTTCAGAATGACGTTTTGCAGCGTTAGCGTCGACACCAAACTTCTCTATATAATCTTTTACAGAGTAGGTGCTAAGCCACTTGTCAAACGGCAGCTCAAGCTTAGCATCTTGTGCGCCGCTCTTCTCTCCGCTTAACGCATCCTTACCAGAAACCACAAAAACATCGTTTCTCACAAGCGCAGAAGAAACTACAGCCAAAGACTCACACTGGCGACAGATGCCGCTTTCGCTCATGTGCAAGTCGCTGCGATGGCACTCCTTGCACTCGCGGCTATGGTCGCCCGTAGCTTCAGAAAAATTGAGCTGCCTTAGCTCTTCAGCCGTGTAGCGGTTACTCTTCTTTGCAGAAAGCCGCTCACTCAACTGTCTAAAAAGACCGCGGTGGCGCTTGCTATCTGCTCCATTGTTGCAAAGATTGTCGTTGGCAAGATCCTCGGCGCTACAAGGCACCCAAGCACAGGCTACATAAAGATCGGTACGAAACTGCTTCAGCATGCAGGTCTTAAGCTCCTGCTCGTACTTCTCAACAGCTTCTTTAACAGCTTCAGTGTTGGGCAGCAGCATATAGGCATGCCCACCGCCTGTATACAACAAATTACAACGGCTAAGTTTAAGGCGAGACAAAAGCTCGTCGGCAATGTGCTCCAGCATCATCTCTAGGTAAAACGACCTTGCCCGCAGCTGCTTTAACGCGCCCTCGCCGCTAATGTTGTAAATGAAACTTTGAATGCCACTAATGTCACAAGACCAGAGCAGAAAAATCTCTTCGTTGTAGTATTTGCTTGACTCTGTTTTGCTAAATAGCGCCTGTTTGTAGTTGGTAATCTGCTGTTCTGTGAGCCAAAGGTAAAGGCAAGCGGCAATGCCGGCCGTTGTTTTGCTATGGTCAAACAGCGACACGTCTATTAGCTGCTCGGTGTTGGTAGACGACGGAATCTTGTCGCAGGTTGCCTCTAGCAAATTGAGCAAAGAACCAATGCCTTTTTGGCTAACGCTGATGCTTTGCAGACCTTCTTTTACGCGTTGGCGTAGCGCGTTGTAGTCTTCGTGAGCTAGCGTTTTGCTAAGCGTTTTGTCTAGCGCTTTGTCTAGCGTTTTGCTAAGCGCTTTGTCGTTGTCGTTAGCTAGCGTGCTATCGTAATCGTTAGCTAGCGTGCTATTGTCATCGTTAGCTCGCGTGCTATTGTCATCGCGACATTTTAGAATGTTAAAGATTTTTTGCAGGTTGGCTGCGCGGTCCCATTTTTGTGTAGATGTCGAGAAGTGCGTTGCATCCGTTGCTGACGCCTGCGTCGAGCCGTCTACACCTTCACCAGCACCTTCGCCGTCACCAGCGTCGCCGCAGGCACCAGCGCCGTCACCAGCGTCGCCGCAGGCACCTGCTCCCTCACCAGCACCTGCGTCATCTTCCCGTACCTTAGCGCCAACCTCGTCGTCGTCGCCCTCTTCATCATCCAAATCCCTGCGATCCATACCGGCAGAAATGTTGTCGGCAAAATAGGTTATCCATGCTAGTGAATCATCGGCAGTACTTGAGCCGTCAAGTGCTTTAGCGTGGTGATAGTGTATTTGCTCGACGATATCATCGTTGTAAGCAGTTTCTAGCTCAGGTCTACTGGCATCAAGTCGCATCTCCTTAATGAAATCCGCTCCCAGCTTAGAGTGCATAGCGCGACCTGAACTGCCACGATAAACAACTTTGCCAATATCGTGCAATAAGGCCCCATATGTTAAATTTACCAGCTTCCTGTTCATTGTCTGGGTATTTTCCTCCTCTGCCTAGACTACATCATTTTTTATCAAACTTCTGTGTTAAGAAACAATAGCACCTCATCTTTAATAGTATAAACCAATTCACTAAACTATATCACGACAAAAAAATAATCTGATAAGCATTTGCGCTAGGCGAATTAATAGCGAATTAAAGGTAGATACAATATTTAAAGTCACGTCTCTTTAATACCAAGTATCTTTATAAGTCTAGAGTCTACCTCGCGCATAACATCATCAGAAACCCTACCATAACACCTGCCAAGATTTGTAAGAGGAATAGCCATCAGTTTATCTAAACAAATAAAACTATCTTTTTCAAGCCCATTGAATTCATCGGCATGTATTGGCAGCCGTAGCACGCCCAAATCACTTTCCGTCGTTGTAATTAATGCCAATATGTCAGTGTTAGAAAATAAATATTCCTCAGACTGAATAATCAATGCTGGGCGTGGCTTACCAGCAAGACCTGTCCATAGAACAGACCACACTTCACCTCTGCTAACCAGCATAAACAATCCTACCGATATCGTTGATGTAGCTAATCATTTCATCTTCGGATGCAAATCCATCTATCTTTTCTGATTCCGGCAACTCGACACGATATGCATTGTAAAGAAATGTCGCAAAGTCATATATCTCCTGCGCCTTTTCTGGCGGGAGTCGCCTAATTATTTCAAGCAGTGCGGCATCGCTCATAATAAACACACTCAAATCATATTAGAACGGTTCATTTTAGTTGTTTTGCATTCTCTACAAAGTATACCACGATTTGCGCATACTGCAGATAATGCAATTCTAGCCGATCTGATGATCAGGCATAAAAGCGGTAACGTAGAATGAGATTTCTAGTGAGTGTGCTTCATACGCTTTACGCACTTCACGGCTCCAGGGAAGCCCATGCGGTCGCAGGATTAGCTTTTGCGCTAGGTGTTACGCAATGAAATTCAACCCACCGTGTTGCGTTATGTGTTACGTTATGCATTGCGCTATACATTGCGTTATGTATTGCGCTATGATGCGCGTAAGAACAACACGGGCACAGAGATGGTGTCTGTGCGTCTGGCGCTACGCCTTAACAACAAAATCCCAAAATATAGTACAATCAACAAATGAAGTTTGTTGAGCAAAAAGATGTTTCTATCCTTCATGGCATCACAGGGTATGAGTTTGATTGGTCGTTGCGTTCGTCTGCCGCTTCTGTCACAGTTTCAAACGAAATAGATGGAGTGATAGCTGGTTTGGTAGAATTTGAGCGCATGCCCCGTGAAATGTTTGATTTTATGCACCTTATAGAGGTACACCCAGACTATCGTGGCACCGATGTTGCTGGGCAGCTATTGGCTTTTGTTGGTCAGGATTCTTTGAACAATGGCTTTGATGGTTTTGTAGTTTGGGAATCTAAGACATTACTATATGAGTATTATATTGTGAAGTATGGTGCAAAGCCGCTTGTCGGACGAAGGTTGCATTTTGACACAGCCGCAACCAAACAACTGATAAAAAGATATTTGGGTGGTGAAGATGACGAATAAGGAACAGGTAAAAATTGCAGAACGCTATATTCGCAAAACTGGCGATTATGGAATTGTCCCCCAGCTGGATGCAAGCAAACGTTTTTTAACTGGACTAAGATATATACCAGAACTTAAAAAGCGCTTGGGACGAGACATAACCAACGAAGAGTGGGAATCTATGTCTATTCGCTAAGGCTAGCTAAATGTCAACGCAGACAGAGGAACTGTCGGTCTGTGCGGGACGAAAACAAGTGTTTTCACTCAGGTAGATGCTTTGCGCGCGTATTTTTTCTCTACAAAATATTAATCATCATGCCGCCGATGCTAACCTGTCCAAAAAGAACAAAAGACACTGACAAATAAAGCACGAAAAGCGTTAGCAGGGTGCTAATCACAAGCGCCGCTTTGCGTTTGTGTCTGCCAAACAGCTTCATGATTGCGTAAGTCACTATGATTCCAATAGCGCCGCCTAGCGTATTGGTAAGAAGATCTGTAACGTCACTGCGGCCGACCGCCAAAATGAATTGCATGACTTCAAGCATAAAACTCATAAATAAAACCGTTAAAAGCTGTCTTATGAGCGTGAATACGAAAAGCTTTTGCGATTGCGCTGTTGCCACAAGATAAAAGCCCAGTGGAATAAAAATTGCAATGTTAAATTCCAATTCCCATCTTGTATTGCCATTAAATAGCAGTAGGTTTATAGACTGTTCTGTGCCATCGCCAATAAAAGGCATGGCGCACTTCCAAAGTATTACCCACACTAAAAAAATGGTGTAAACCACACCCATGATAGATATTGCAGAGTCTGCAATGCTGGCTGCCGCTCTTTTGGTTTTATTAATTGTCTTGTTTGCTGCGATTTCTCTCACCTCGTATTGTCGTTTTTATAGCTGTTCTTTTCGCATTGTTTTTGATAGTTTTTTTCGTTTATGTATATCGTGATTTGCAAAATTTAAACATTGCCCATGTCTAAAATGTGCAAATCGTAAAGTCGTGTTTACGATTATACAGGTTTTTGG
Organism: Coriobacteriales bacterium; assembly: GCA_031256715.1. Classification (GTDB taxonomy): domain Bacteria; phylum Actinomycetota; class Coriobacteriia; order Coriobacteriales; family UBA8131; genus JAIRQA01. Next base: position 11,365 of record JAIRQA010000115.1, read on the forward strand.
TTTTGGTTGGGTTTTTGGGTTTGGTTGGTTTCTTGGGCTTGGTTGGCTTCTTGTTTTGCTGGGCAACTTTACACAAGTCTGAAGCAAACGTGGCAAGAGAAAGAAACTAGTGCACTGTTTGCGATGCCACTCACCCAAGCTTTTCTCAACATTTTACTCCAAGAATTTGATTTTCCCTTTTTAACGTAATGAAGCCGTAGGAATTTGCTATAATTGCACTGTCAAACTACAACGTGGGCTTAATTTTTGCCCGTCATAACTAATTGCTAAGCAGAAGGACATCTGTTCTCTTCATTTGGCAATTAGTTCATATGTTGTAGTTTGACGACTGTGGATGGATGTCCTTCTTCCTTAAGAAGGGCTCGCAGTCGCTAAGGTGCAACTGGCTCGCATTATATCTGTTTTACTGCAAGCTCCACACCAATGCAAATTACTCATCTCATCCACAATTTTTTATTTGGTATTGCCTGCACATGGTAAATTAAGCCAAGCATGCGCAGGAAATTATGATGCGTTTTGGGTTGCGCAGGCGATTAAGCATGCCAAAATGCTGGGATTTTGCAAAGGATATAGCTATATGTTAACGCCAAAAAAATTTTTACGTCTGGCACTTGCAATAACCGTTGCTGTGTCATTTTCACTTGTCGCAGGCGGGTGTTGGATAATTGACGAGATTATTGGTGAGCCAATAAAACCAACGCCCACGTCTATAGTTTTTGTGACTGGCGTTCATCAGGGATCTGTCTATCCGGATTTTTCTAACTTGCTTGATGTAAACGATGAAGAAAACGAAGTCTTACTTGGAGGTCTACAAAGCAGCAAACCGGAAAGCATAAAAATGTTTAACGCAGCTTATGGCGAAACCGCAAGCTATACTGAGTATACATTTGATTTAAGTAGTATCAACTGGGGAAGCGAAAAAACAACCGTCGAGCATGATTTTAAGAATTACATTGACGAAAAATTGCCACAAGAAATTAATGAGAAGGTTAAGCCCACCAATGATCATGCGAACTCTTCTGACGCGGGAGAGTCTAATCATGCAGACTATCTTGAAGCAATTCTTCAGGCAGCTCTTATAGTTAAAAATGCTGTTAATGATGCCGCTGATGATGCAACTGATGATGCAACTGATGATGCAGCTGATGATGCAGCTGCTAACAAAATTATTTATGTAAGTGGCTCTGGACTATCAGATAGTGGATTATTAGATTTTGCTCATGGTGGCTATTTAGATGATGCAAGCCTAACTGAGGAAACGTTCATTGAAAAGTTGGAAGAACTTGCTAAAACAGAAAGTGGCGTGGATATTTCCAGTGCATTTGCAAGAGAACCCTTAAAAGGATGCAAAATCATTTGGAATGACTTGGGCGCCACATCTGCTCCTCAGCTGGGTTTAACAGAAGAGCAAAAGGGTCTACTTAAAAATACTTACACCTGGATATTTAAAAGGTATGGGGCTGAAGATGACAATATTAAGATAAATAACTCTGGCAGCCATTCAGAAACAGCGATAGATACTATTATAGATACTATTTGGACAGTAGACCCTGTTCCCGTTGGCAAGATTATAGTTAACATAAGCTATACCGAAGAAAGCGCGCTAGGATTCATTCCTAACTGTCCGGAATTTGACGGCGACACAAGGTGCTTCTTAGATGAAGAGAAAGCCGATGTTGAACTACGAAGACTTGCAGGACTTGCTAAACGTAATTTAGACAAAACAATTACCATTACCGGCTATATTGCAAAAATTCGCGACCATGAATGGATGTCCAAAAATCCCCTATCGCGCAGACGCGCAGAAACAGTAGAAAGCCGCTTAAGGGATTTAGGCGTAACGAACATTATTGAAATTGATGATAAAGGCAACAGCGAATCAAAAGAAGCAGATGATGGAAATGGCAGGCAAGAAGATAGGAAGATAGAAATTGTTTTTTAGATCTAGCAAAGCGCTTAAGGCTAGCAAGGAGAACACCATAGACAGCCTTCTTGCCAAGCTTCGCAATGTTTCGGCAAAAGTTGAGGCAGACATAACTAGGCAGGTTAATGAGTACATAGACTCATTAGACGAAACCTATATTCCGCACACTTCTGGTGACACCACGCGGTTTGCTGATTCTGTATGCATCTACCTAGAAGATGAGTACCAGCAAGTTGTTGCTAAGCGTATTGCCACAATTGCTGGCGAATATGCAGCAGGATACTCTCAGTGTTTGGCTCGCATCGAATATCTATTAGGCTCAGCGCCAGAGCTAGAAATTGATGAGTACACCAAGCAACGCATAGATGCTTGCTTGCTTCGCAAAGATCAAATTGGCATGGTTAGCCACATTATGAATTGCCTAGCTGGGAACGCGACTAACAACAGCACAAGTGTGACAAGCAGCAGCTCAAATGGCACCGACAGCAGCGCAAATGCGACAAGCAGCAGCATAAATATCGCAAGCAACAGCTCAGGCGCCGCAAACTCAACTAACGATACCAAAAACGAGCAATTTAACGAAGGGGATGAGACATTTGCAAAGTCCTAAATCATCTATGAGTAAAGTAAAACATTATCTAATAATCATCATCTCTTTCATTATCTGTCTTTTTGGCGCAGCCGCAGATGTCGTTTTTATTACCTCGCTAGTTGACAACATGAAAATTTTCGAGGGAAATAAACTCTATGTGCAGGAAGCAGTAGGCGAGTGGGGGCTTGCCGCAATTGTTACTCTTGTTGCACTTTTCATTATGTTTTCTGCTGGCAGAATGTGGGCATTTACTTTAAAACAGCCTTTGCGAAATCGTATCAGGATTCTTGCTTTAATACTATTATGGGCGTCGCTTGGCATCTCCCTTGCTGCTGCCAGACTAATAATTGCGGCAAAAGCAGGCTTAAACTCAGGCATGATATTCGAAGCAGTTATTTTGCTATTACTCTTTTTAACTGCTGGGCTAAGCATTTTCATTCTAGCGCAGAATTTCGTTAATGAGCAAGAAAAGCAAGACGTCTTTAAGCAGTATGCCGCTGACGAGATTGGTAAATGTCTAGAAAAGTGTGCACTTATCGAACACGAACAAAGCATGTTTATCTCGCAGCTTAGCGAAGCAAATCGCCTTAAGCGCAATAGCATCGACAGAATTATAACTGGCGCTGTTATCAATATTTTTAGAACACGCAAAGGAATTATTGTGTCAGAGGATGAGATACCATACAGGTATATGAGTTAGAGGAGACAAGGATGACAAACACTGATGACAGAGACAAGTCTCATGCCGCAAACGATCGAATGGCAATTGAGCGCTACTCTCAAAACGTTTTAGAAGGATGGGTAGACACACCTTATATTAAAGTACTATTTGGTGAATATTATGCTCAGGCTTCGTTTATTTGCGCTACTGAGTTTTGTCCGCTGTTAATGAAGTTCGACAGCAAGATTCGTGCTGTTTACTCGGCTCTAGAGATGAAAGTCCTTAGCATACAGGAGCAGCAATCACGAAGCGAAAGCACACGCAATTCTAAAGGTGCGCAGCGCGACCTTAATGCCGTTAGTAACTTTAAGGCATCGGTATTTGAAGCGATTGAAGAGAAGCGCAGAACAATTGTAAGTTGGAAGCAAAAAAACCTTGCTCTTATAGAAGAGTACAATCATAGAATTGCAAGATATATAGACGACGTATTGGCTGTAAAAACAGTAGTTGTAGATTACCCAAAGCTTGATGAAAGCGACTTGCCGGAACTTTTTGCAGAAGAGCTACAGCTTGCCGACGAGCAAAGAGAAGCATACGAAAACAGAATTAGTGTTTTAGAAAGAAAAATATTTCCGACCCAGGGAGTTTTAAATGCAGATCAAGGTCAGTAAACTCCTGTACCCTGTGCTTTCTATGGGTCCCGGCAGAAGAATTGACATTGTCTTGCAAGGCTGTTCGATTGCGTCTGGCGGCAATCCTTGTTATAAGTGCTTTTCAAAAGACTTATGGGATGCAAATGGCGGCGATAGCTTAGATGTAGATAAGGTAATTAAAGATGTTACCGAAATCATAGTTGGCAGCGAGCTTTCTGGTGTTACGATTACTGGTGGTGAGCCAACGGATCAGCACGAGCAACTGCTCTTGTTGCTTCGCGGTATAAAGGATAGGCTTCTAGAATCTAATTATCCAATTGAGGTAGATTATCTTTTGTTTTCATGGTTTTACGAAAAACAGTTTGCCTTAAGATTTTCAGACTTATATTTAGAGCTGGATGCATTAGTTCTGGGGCCTTATCAATACGAAAAATCGCAAGAACAACCACTAATTGCAACAAGCAACCAGGAGCTCATTTTAAATAGCAACTTGGCACGTGCTCGCTATAGCGATCTTTCTGATATGCCTAGATTAGATTTTGCTGTAAGCGCTCTTGATAACTCCTTGCTCTTTATAGGTATGTCACACAAAGACGAGATGGATAAAATTAAAACGATGCTAAGCATGCGCGGCATTAAACTAGACTACAATTCGTGGGAATAGCCTCTACAAAATTGTGGCTTTAAACGACATCATATTAGCAAATGCGATCTGGTTGACGACTGATGTTGGGTAAGGAGCCTGAAAGTGTCATATTCTGAAGGAAAATGGGAGCGAACAAGGAGAACTGCTATGTATGCGCTAAGCCAGTGGCAAATTGAAGAAAACAGAGTAAATAGCATTAATTCGCAGTGCGCAGCTCTAGAAAGACAGTGCCAAACCATTGCAAAAGAAATTGGTACCGACACACTAGCGCTAAAAAATCGCAGCTTACTCGTACAAGACGATTTAAAGAAGTTTCTTGCAGCAAATCCAGGAGCAAAAACAAGCATGGATAACTGGGGAGACCCAGAAAGAACAAAACATGCTACTAATATCAAGGCCTACTCTTCAAGCTTAGAAGCATACCAAAAAGAACTAAATGAAGCGTGCAATAGGCTAGTTGAGCGTCGCGACACTAAGAGAATACTGAATCAAATAACTCCATTAGCTAAAGAAATAGATGCGATTTGTTCCTACTGCAAATTAGAAAGAAAAACAAAAGCCACTGACAGCTTAGGATTAAAAGAGCTAAATGGTCTATTTAACAAATACAAACAACTGCTTCCAGGATTAAGAGATCAAAAAAAGAAACAAATGCGAGAAAATATAGAACGAAAAATCTCGATGAGCGTATCTAACTTTAAACTTGAAGACAAGAAAAAAATAACATCTGCAAGACAATCGTCCTCGCCTAATAAGTCAATGAATAAAAAAGCGCGAATGGGCAACTCGTGGGATTTAGGCAGGCATAAAGAGCTGGGGCTAGAAGCACTGGAAGGCCTAACTGATCTGCAGTTTGCTACCGAACGCATAAATGAGCTTGATTGTGTTTTAAGCCAAGCTCAGTTTGTTGTATGGCTTGAAACCGTAAAACGCCAAAAAGCGACCGAACTGCTAAAGCGTAAGGCAGATGCTACCCAAACGACAATTGCCTTAAGACTGCCCGAGCTACCTGATTGCCCAACCAAAAACACCATAAGCTATGCAATCGAGGATCTAGGAAATTATGAAAATCTTAGTAACGATTACGATTCTTGGGATGCAACCGCTGCCAAAAAAAGAAATAACATCTCTGCTTATTTAGACAATATTCTAGCTTCACAAAATGACAGGCACTACGTTACAGACAACGTGCTTGAGGTTCTGGCATTGCAGGGAATTGTGCTTGATACGCGTAATTATGTTGAGGGGCAGAGCATGAACGTAGTTTCGGCCAAACTAGGAAATACCTCTTTGTTAGGAGGGTCGATTACTTCTGTTTCTGCCAACAAAGAGAGTGGCGCCACCACAGTTAAAGACGAAGAAAAAGACATTATTGCAGAAACCGAGATTGCGTTATCGGCGGCAAAACAACTTGCAGCACAAGCTGAACTCATGCGCCAACAAAGGCTATTGTCAGCAAAGAACCTGCAGCAAATGTCACTTACGCCTTAACAGCTTTGATAGGAGCAGCTAATGAAATACAGCTTGCCGCTTTGGCTAAAGAATATAGAAAACGCACTGCGATATGACAGTGTATTTATTATACACGGACAAGAAGTTAAAGATGCCGCTGTAATGCCTAAAGCTCGCGTTACAGACTATGAAAATGTTAGCATTTGCGAACTTGAGTTTATGACGTTTTATGACAGCATCAAGCAACTTCTTGCCCGTAAAGGATTTGAGGCGTTAGTAAGATACGACATAAACAACGGTTTTCACATAGAACAGCTAAGTACAGAGCTAGACCTTGGCGCCTTAAGGCAAAAACTGGCTAGTCTTAGCAAAACAAACGCGAGCGACGCACAGTCGATCGCGTTTGGGACACCTTTATTTGCAGGCACTGCCGAATTGATTTCCGGCTTAATTAGTCAGCTTAACCTTACCCAAACAAGTGACGCTTGGCGGGCGAATGCTAATAACGATTTTGCGAACATAAATTATGCTGTAATGATAGACTGCTTCTCAGAGACCAACGTTTCTGCTCTAGCCAGCGCACACCCTTATGTAGAACAGGCAATGCTTTCTACGTACCAACTAGCAAAAACAAAGGCACTTCCACAACTACGAACAATTAATGGTACGCAAATCTTTGCAAAGAACCCGGTTTTCTGGGTCGTAGGTGATACCGCAAAACTACCACACTATCTTAGAGTTGGCAACGGAATACGTCAGGTGTCGATATCTGCCCCCGATTTAAATTTTAGACAGCTCGCTATTGAAGTAGCGTGTTATCCTTATATACCCAACTATAGCACGGATGAAAGTGTTCAAAGATCCTGGAAGCCGCTTTTTGCAAAGGCGGCAAGTGCCTTGGCGGGATTGTCGGTTAATTCAATTCAGGAAATTGTTAATAACAAATTAAGCACTTATGATGCACAAGAACCTCCAGATTTAACAATCAGCGACATTATTGCCGCAGCCAGAGAGTACAGAGTTGGCTTAACAGAAAACCCATGGGCATCTGCTGTCGTGGCAAACAATATTTCTAATGCCGAAGAACTTCTTAAGGCTAAAGTAAAAGGGCAAGATTATGCTGTAAGAAAATCAGCAGATGTTTTACGCATGGCATCTTTGGGTATTAACAGCTTCGATTCAGATAGCTGCGCAACTGCTCCACGTGGATGTATGCTGTTTGCAGGCCCCACAGGTGTTGGCAAGACCGAGCTGGCAAAACAAATTGCAAAGCTGGTTTTTGGTAGCGAGGACGACATGATTCGTTTTGATATGAGTGAGTTTTCTGCGTCCCACAACGCTGCCAGACTTACCGGGGCGCCTCCAGGATACACCGGAAACGAACAGGGCGGCGAACTCACAAACAAAGTGAAACAAAAACCTTTTTCACTCTTGCTCTTTGACGAGATTGAAAAAGCCGACGGGTCTATCTGGGATAAATTCCTACAAATTCTTTCTGATGGAAGACTTACTGATGGCAGAGGCGAAACAGTTTATTTCTCTGAAACAATAATTGTATTTACCACTAATAAATGTGTTGTAGAAATGGACGAATGGCAAAAGCAACATGGCGATGCAGACCAAGAAGCATATCGTAACGAATTTAAGAGCAGGCTAGAGTCCTTCTTTAGGGTAGATTTAAAACGTCCTGAAGTCTTTGGCCGCATAGACGAAGACAATATAATCATCTTTAATGCAATTGACGAAAATGTTGCACGAAGCATTGCTGAGTTGGGCATCGCTGGAATAATTACAAATCTTAAAGAGCAGAAACGGATTAACTTAGAGCTTAAAGACGAAGCAAAACGTGAACTCTTAAACGCCGCAGCAGATTGCAACGTTTTGCGCTATGGTGGCAGAGGAGTAAAAAATTCTTTAAGGAAAAATCTAATTAAGCCTCTTTCTGCCCTACTTATGAACGGTGATTGCCTACCGGAAGGCACAATCACTGTAAGCAGAATTGTATTTAAAGATGGAGAAGTGCAGCTTAGCACTTAAGCCAAAAACCAGTAGCAGAAAGATTAGCTTATGAAGATATGTCCTTATTGCAAAATTTCCGAAGATAAAATAACTGATGGCACGCTGCTGTGCCCAACGTGCAGGCAACCAATGGTTGAACAAGAAAACCATGAGGCTGCATCGTCTAATAGCGCTAGTAGCGTTGTCGCAGATGTAGACACTCGTAAAAATCACCCAGTTTCGATAGACTATTTGCCTACTATACTAGATCGCACGGATAGATCTAGTGGCGTGTCTCTTCTTAAGATATCTTGCATAAATCAGGAGTTTTTGCTTCCTCTTAGCAGTAACGAACCTATTAGAATTGGGCGTTTAGAGCAATGGTGCACTGACGAAAGCCTTCGCTGCATGCTTTTACGGCGGCGGGGTGTAGGCAACAAGCATCTGGAAATCGCTATGGGATCTTCAGTGGACAAAATTAAGGCTCGCGAACCCGTTAAATCTAAGAATGGCACATTTGCTATTGATTCTGGAGGCAGGCATCCTATAACAGATAACTACTATGAATTTACTTTGCCTGTTTGCATAGAGATGGGCAACCCAAATTCAAAAGGTGTTAGAATAGAGGTCTCTCGTGGCTGAAGATACAACTCTAGACCCACACGCTGGCAAAGAGATTGCCGCTAATTTTAACAAAGACGATAAAAATGCTAACAGTGTCGCAGATGCTGCAAGCAAGAATGACAATGCAGGCGATATTGACGCAATGCCGCATGATTCTGAAGTCCAGTTAGTGCATGGCGATAGCAAAAAGCTAGCACAAGAAACAATATTTGATCCACACGGTGAGCTTTCCTCGGGTGGCGGTTTTACAGAATATGATTTGCCTGAAGAACTACATGGCAAATACAAGCTGACTGGCAAGCCTTATTCTTTTGGTGCCGAAGCAGCAACACATTCTGCAAGTAAAATTGCTGACAGCAGACAAGTAATTATAAAAGTCTATAAGGGAAGCAGGCATACCAATGCATCGGTTTTGCAAAAACTGATGCAAGCAAGAAGCACTAACTGCAAAAAATACTCTAGTCACTTACCAGAAGTCATCGAGTTTGGAAAAAACTACGAAGTACTAGAGCAGCTTAAAGGATGTACTTTAAGGGATGCTTTTAGTAAACAAACGATTACAGACATTAGAAAACTTATAAAAGCCATAGGTGATTCACTTGAGTATTTACATTCTATTGGTATAGTACATCGCGATATTAAACCCGAAAATCTTATCTACGACAACGAGACGGGCCAAATAAAAATTATCGATTTTGGCATTGCTCTTTGCGAGACCCCCGATGACACATCGGGAAATCGCGATGGAACGCTTCCCTACCAAGATACAGAAGGCTATGATGATAAGCTTGTGAAGTTTGAAGTGGATTGGTGGTCGGTTGGAATTATTGCCCTTGAACATCAATTGGGACGCGTTCCACTAAGCGATATAAAACTTCCAATTGGCGCAACTGTTGCTGATATTCAGAAAGCTAGACGAGCGGTTTGCCGTTCTTATAGGGACGGCGCCAGCAACAACGAGCTTTATAATGAATTAGCGACGCTAGAAAATACGGATATTAAAAATTTGATCAGGGGGTTACTTTCTCCACATTCATATAGATGGAAAAACGACGATATCATAAAGTGGGCAAAGGGCGAACAGGTTCCACTTTTTGACATGTATATTGCATCTGCTTTTAACGCAGATTTTGACAGTAACTATGCTGGCGACTTCTCTGTTAATGGTTACAACCACATAATCAGAACGCCTGAAGATTTATATGAACTTCTGGCAAAGAATTATCCGCTCTGCAACAAATTATTCACTGACAATAAGTGCAAGGAGCGTTTTAAGGTTTGGGCAAAAGGAGGATTTAGCGGCAAGCGAAGAGCCATGATTCTAGCTCAAATAGACTCTGGCGAGCACCCTGATTACCGTGGCTTAGCGATTCAAGCGTTAGTATTGCCTGCGGCAGTATTACATTATAAAGGCGTAGAACTTTCTAGTAAAGGACTGCTAAATGCTATTGCCGAAGCACAAGATCAGTTAAGAAATACAGCGTACAGTAAAATAATGCGCTCTCATGGCGCCATAAAATGGTTAGAAGATGTTTATAAAAACGCCATATTTAGTTCCGTTGAAGCGTTTCATGGTAGCTCTAGCGATGGGACTTGGCTAAAAATACAAAATGGCATTTCTTCTTTTCTTAGTGAAGCAGACACTTTGGCAGACGAACTAACGTTCCTAAATTTTAAGGAATACTATAAAGCTAATAGGATGAACTATTTGTATGTGTTGTACGCCGCTGCAATTTCAAACGAGCATAACTATGAAATTTACACTGATACACGCTCGCGGTACGATCTTGTTGACACCTTAGTATTTCATGGTGAAGATAAACGCCTTTACGATAATTTTTGCAATAAGTTTCTTACCCCAAGCTCTACTGCCAAACTTTTTATTGCTAACGTCGTCTTGCCGTCACTAATTAAAACTGTTGAGGAGCGATTGGCGAGTCTAGGTTTATTTGCAGATCGGATTGAACCAGCAGAAGAATATAGATTTCGTAGGCGCAAAAGTTATTATAAGGCGTACGAAGAGGGCATCAATTTCTTTGGTCCCAAGTCAGACGAAGAATTAGATAAGCGCCTGGTTAAAAAAAAGAACAGTAAACACGATTTCTTCGGTTCACATAAAGTTGCTGACTATTCTAATATGGCAGCCTCGTTGTATGAAGAAAATACTTCACCCCTTAAGCCTACGCAGCCACCACTTTCAGATTATTTAGTGACAGATCTAGAGGCATTTCGTATTTTTGGTGTGAAAATCAGGCCTCGTACTTCTGATGTTAATAAGCCAGTAGCTCCAGCAGAACCAATAGGCAATCCAAATGAAAATGCTTGGCAGGCTACCTTGCGCAAGTTGCGTGAATGGATAGCACGTAAGACTGCGTTCTTTAAGAAAGTATTTGCTAAATAAGAACTAAGGTGGCAATTTGGTAGCTTAAAACAGAAACCAAGCTCGCTTATCTTGTCTTATCCTACCCTACCCGAGCCCGTAAAAGCCATATGCCACATGCAATATGCCATCAGCCATAAGACATAAGCTATAAACCATAAGGCATAAGGCATAAGGCATATGCCTTAGCTTGCGAAAACCTAAACCTTAGACTTAAAACTTAGGCTTAAAACTTAGGCTTAAACCTTAGACTTAAACCTTAGACTTGCGCCAACCAGCAGCTTGAGCCTCTGCCTCAGAGCGAAACCAGCGCTCGCCCTTAGATTCATCTATTATGGTCGCGTCGTAGTATTTCTGCCCAGGCATATGATAAATCTTCTCGCCTGTTGTAGTGCTAATATTTCCTTTAATGTAGTACTCGCCATTGAGCCCTTTTACACCTGTAGAGCTCGAATTTGCAGAGCTTTGTGCGCTTGCGCCAGCAGAGTCGGCAACAGAAGTGCCCGAAGTTGTCGCCGCTTCTTGGCCAGTGCGCTTGCTAGCATCATAGCATGCTTGTAGCTCTGTTTTAAAGATTGGGGTACCAATAAACATCGTCGTGGCATATCCATTAGCAAGAAGTTTGCCATTTAATGTGTCTTTAATCTGTGCCTTTGCCCGATCTAGTGTATCTGACGGTTCTGTAAGCCATACGTAGGCCAAAATGCGATTGTAAGTGTCTTTGTAATTTGCAGTCTCGCACACCAGATATACTTTCTTGCCATCTACAAGGCTTGCGGTGTAGTCTCGTGCTGCTATTGCCGATGTTTTTTCTAAGCTTGATATAGCATCCATCTCTGGAGTGTCTATACCCATAACGCGCACCTTTTCGTCAGTTCCATTTACCAAAACGTGAAATGTGTCGCCATCGTAAACGTTATATGCTTCGGTCTGTATGATCTTTAATCCTGCGGAAGCCAAAGTTGTGTTCGGGCTAGTACCAGCATTAGTGTCGGCGCCAGTACTCGAGCCAGTAGCTGAGCCATTCGGCACTGTGTTAGTAAAATTAGATCCCGTGATAGTCTTTGCAGCGTTTGCAGAAGCACTATTGCTTGCGGCAGTTGTGGTTTTCTCGACATTATTATTGTCTCGATCGTTTTGATTAAAAACATATAAAAAAGAGGCTAAAAACAAAAATACAATAAGTGCTACAATAACACTTCTTACCTTAGACGTTCGCCTGCTCATACCAATACGACTCATTTGCTGTCAGTCTTTCCTTTTCGTTTGAATAATTTGCCGGCAATTCTTTTTACAGTAGACCCCGGGTCTTTCTTCTGCTTTTTATTCGCATAGCACAAAATTCCATAAGCGGCAATCAGCTTGCCAAAATTATCTGTACTTTTTTCATCGATCGCAGATATCGCTTCTTGAGCATCTTTCTTAGCGTTGTTCAGCCATACAGCGTCACCTAGGTTTTTCTTAAGAAGCTTTTGGGTATCATTAATTATATTTTGGATGTCAGTCATGCTTTTTCACCAATATTCACGTTTGTTCTTGTTAAATTGTCATCGCGCACCTTTAGCGCACTTGCAGATTGCTCCTCGCGTGCAAGCAGGATGGACGCGTAGGGTTCTGGTATATCTGGCTTAGGCTCGGGCGTTGGTTCTGGAACAGGACCGCCCTCCCAGTCATTAATATTTGGCATTGGCTTATAAACATTGCTAACCCACATTGCAGGCCTGATTCCTGGGTTTGGGTCATCTACAAATACTCCTCCGCCTGCAATTGCGCCATGCGGATTAACAACTGCGGCATTTAAAGTTCTGCCTTCTGGACTACGCAGCCACCAATGATGCTCATTACCATTTAGAGTGGCTCGCCGCTGCTCGTTGTTAGCAAAGTAGCGTGTAGCCTCTGCCACAGAAAGCAAAAAGACGTTGCCTTGCAAACCATTAAGGCCATTAATGTTATTAATATGCAAATCATTTGCGCCGGCACCTGCAACATGAAAGCCATTTTGATTGACCTCACACTCACTAAATCTTTCTAAAAGTGACTGAGGTAACAATGTTAGAAATTCACCGTTTAAATAGCTCCTTATATCGCTGTCTGCCCAAGCAGCTGCCGCGTGCTCGCCATGCCATTGTCTTTGCCCAAAGAGATGCTTACTTATAATTAACGTGCTATTCCCACTAACTAATAAAACCAGCCATTCTTGACGCGGCTCGGCGCCTTCGTTATTAATCGCTGCTTCAAAACAAACTGTTTCCCCTACTATTTGCAGTTTACGCCGCAACTCATCTCTATGTCTGTTTTCTTCCTCCCAAGACTTCTGGCGCGAACATTCGTTCGTTTTCCAATCTTCAATTCGCTTAGACTCACGTTCTTCCCAAACTTTAATCTGCTTTTGATATTCATTGGCATCGCGTTCTTCCTTGGCGCGATTCTCGGCATCACGTTTTTCTGCAGCGCGCTTAGCCTCTTGCTCTTTTTCGCGTTTTTCTTTAGCCGCAGCTTTTCCTTCCGCTTCTTTAGCAGCACGAGCCGCTTTAGCTGCCACCTCCTCGGCTTCACGAGCCTTCTCAGTTTCTTTGTTATGATCATCAATCTCTTTGGTTTCGCGATTACATATTTCAATTGCCTTCTGAAACAAAGCCGGAAGCGATTTATGGTAAGTCTCCCATATAGCTTCTTTAATTTCTTTGCTCGTGTCTTGGTCTGCGGGCTCGATGCCGCTAACAACATTATTTATAACTTGCTCAATCTCTACTTTCCAATTACGCGTAAGTTCAGAGATGCGGCTACAGTCACGCATAAAATTTTCGTCTGCCCACTTTGTTCCCTTAACTGCCGCTGAATAATGCTTAAACACATCCTGCTCATCACAAAAACGTAAGATTTCTAAAGCCTCGCTCGCTCCACTGTTGCCATCAAGAACAAGCTTTTGTAATCCCTCAGAACTAAAAACAAATTTGCCAAAGTTAGCTGGGACATGCTCATTTATGTTTGCCTGGAGCATCATCAACTTCTGAACAGCAGAGATATTAGACCTAAGCTGCTCAGCAACTTGTTCTTCTTTTTTATGGCCGTTAAAAAAGCCCAATATACTTTTAATACTTTCGTCAGACAAATCCTCTAAAAGCGCTAGAGCATCCTTCCACCTAACGCGAATTTCTGCATCTAATCGATCCAGAGTGTCAATCACCCCTTCACCCCATGATAGCCGCCATTCTTCCATCAAGAACTTCCCTTTCTATTCTTAGCAAGCTAGTAAAATAAAAACAGGCGCATAGCATTAAGTACATAATGTAGAGAAGTACACTGCCTGAACATCTGTAGCTTAGGCAGACTCGTCGTTTGCAGCACCTATTGCTCCTCGTTTAATTGGAAGTTCTCTAGTAACAATCTATCGGCTTCTTCATTTGGGTGCCGCGTAACAGGATCGTAGCCGATTCCAAGCCAAAGGTTGTCAGCATTGCCAAACAGCAGACCTTTGTCACGAAGCTCACGCTCTAGAGCTATCATTCTTGATGGCACCGCTTCAGAAAAATAACTTAAATTGATGTCTCGCATCGAGTTTATTAGCACCTGCTTTGCGGCCGTTATCTGATTCATTGCACTTAGTGCCTCACCGATGTCTGTTATTTTCTTATAGCAACATATTCTTTGCTGCTCTGCTTTTTTCTTTTCTTTTAGATACGCATGCAATAGTGGGTTTAATAGTTCTCGTGCTGCAAGAAAACCCAAGAAACCATCAGCAACATAAATTACTAAGAAACCTAGAGACATTATAATTGATACGTATGGTTCTTGATCTTCTTTACTAAACTCGGCAAAAAGCCTAATTACAAAGAAGAAAATGCCAATGACCAGCCATATTGCACCAATAATATAGCAAATTGCTCTGGATGTATGTTCTGGGTCAACAAAAAATCGTCCCGCAAATGCAGCTAGCACTAAGGCTATTACCGATAAAGAAGCCGATGCAACCCAAATAAGCGGATCGTTTTCTGGAGCGTTCATAAGATAGGCTATTGCAAGTCGAAGAAAGAAGATGTCTAGAAATGCAAGTGGCAATGACACTATGGCAGAACCTACTGCCAAACCAGAATATCCATTAATTATATTTTTCTTTTTCTTAGTCATTTTTTGCTACCTGCCACATGCCTGCGCAAGCTCCGCGGTAAATATTGTCTGGAATATCAGGTTCATAGCTGGTAAGTTCATTATCAAGTTCAAAATACATTGCTTCGCCATTTAAGCCTTCATAAGCGCTACGCATGTGATCGACTGCCAGAAAATATGCATTTTTGTTACTGTTAAATTCGCCTATTGCTTCTCCCGCTTTATGGCGTATGCCATCATAGAGCGCGTCAAGTTTGTTAGACTCCTCTATAAAAAACCGATATAATTCTGGTGCGATATCTGCAGATTGAAGATATCGATTATGTACGTCTATGAAGAATGCCTGAACAGCATCGTTATCTAGAATTCTTTCGCCTCTGGGATCGATATACCTTTTGGCCATCGCATCAACTTGCGCGCTAATAAATTGACGAATGCGTTTTAATTCTGGCAAGTCGTCTATATCTAGTTTCTTTGTGGTGTCTATTCCAATTGTTCGCACAGTTCTAGTTGTGTTAGAACTATCTGCTTTTCCTATTTCTTTAGCCATTATTCACGCTCCTCCTTCTGATTCTTCTGTATTTCTGCAATTCGCTTTAATAAACGAGTTTGGTCTGTTTGTTTAAGACTTTCATACCTATCACACACCGCTCGATACTCGTCAGCATCTGCTTTGGTTTGTGCAATCATTGCAAAATCGCTTTGCGTGTATCCCTGCATCAGGCTTCGTTTAATGCGCTTACTTAAAACACGAACATACATACCACTTCTTTTTTCGTAATCCTTAAAACATGTAATGAAAAAATCTTCTAAAGTAGCCGCGCGGTGCCGCAGATCTGACGCCTGTTTTATTATCTGATCACGATAACCATTTAGCGTGTTAAATGACGCCTGCAATGGATGTTTGTCTTCTGCAATATCTAAATTTCGCTCAAAAAACATTAAGCATCTTTTTTCTTGTTCTTCAAGTTGAACTATGTTCTTTGTGCCCTGCTCTTTGGCAACCGTAAAGGTAACCAAGTAGTTATCTCTCATGCTTTTGTCAAACTGCGCTTTGATGCTGCGTATGTATGGGGTGTCAACAATTAATAATTGCTCTCTGCCGGGGCACACATATAGTTCGCAATTATGCGCTTTTACTTCGGAGCGAGCCCTAAACCAATCGCCTAGCGCAAAACCTTTAGCCCGCGGCGATATTAGTTTTTCTCCATAATAATCAAATCCTGCTGCCATTAAAGTTACTCCTTAAACCGGCTTAACAAGAACAACTCTGTTTGCCTGAGCCAGATTTGTATCCCATTTGCCGTTTTCGTCGTACTCATTCGCAAGCTTGCCAGCACCGTCGCCGCGGCACTCGACGATTTGCGATGGGTCTACGCCTAGCGCATCTACCAGCAAGTTTCGCACTGCCCATGCGCGGTTTTCTGGCAAATCGGTAACGCTACCACCTGGCGGCAGCGCCTGATAGCCCAAAATTTGCACTTTCTGCTTGGAATTCTTAAGCGTCTCGGCAATTGGAGTTAATGCTTGCACTGTTGCACTGTAATCCTTAAACTCAGCGGTATCTGGTACAAAATTTAAAGTTTTTTCTGAGATTAATACTCCATCATCGCCGATGCCGTTAGGGTCGGGACCTTTCATTACGAGATGCATAGGTGTAACCACATTTGATGTGTCTACGCTTGTGGGTTTATGATGCTCGGTGCTATTATCTACAACTACATTCGCACCCATATCTTCTAGTATAGTTTTATATAGATTTTCTAGATTACCAAGGCTATTTATTACGCCCGATGGCTCCAGCTTGTCTGTTTGGGGCGCAGCACCATGGCCGATACCAGATAGTATGACGTCGACGCCATCAAGCGAGGTAGCATCTACACCCACACCTGTTTGCTCGCCTACTAGATCTTTGGCAACCTCTTTGGCATCGTCATTTACCAAGTCTGGGTTTGCCGCAAAGTTCAAATAACCACAATCGTTTAGGCCAGAGCCAATAACAACAACAAGCTTGTCGCCGCTTTCTCCTCGCACAAGCGCAACAGCATCCTTTATGGCTCCAAAAAAGTCTAAGTGGTTTTTGGCAGGATCTACATTTATTGCCTCATTAATTGCATTAATATTAGCGACTTCTGCTTGCTGATTCCTGCTTTCATTGCCTGATTTGTTTATAGTCTTTGGGATTGTCACCGCAATTTTATCATGAGTTTTTGTTCCCGAGGCAGATATGATTGTTGTTTTAACATTCTCGCCCATCCAAGCCATAGCAAGATATCCTGCCACATTTTTACTAATAGTTGGAACCGGCTGATTTGCTGTATTGCCAACTATTATTACAACGCTAGAATATTGCTTGTTTGTAAGGTTAGCAAGATCGGCAGGCACAAACACTCCCGCTACCTTTTCTGAGTCGTAGCTTGGCTTTAATGAATCGTAAACTACTTTGTCGGGGTTGGGGTCACACGCGGACATCAGAATAGAAATGGGCAAGAAAATAGCCAACAGAAAGTAAGCTATTTTTAACTTTAACGTTTTTTTGTTCATCCTTTTTTAACATCCTCTCCATTAATGTATCCTTTTAATACTTAACACACCTGCTATAACACGCAAAAGGGGCTGTAACTTGCCTGCAAACGGGGCAGACAGCTTATGACTTAACTCATGACATAACTTATGTCTTAACTTATGTCTTAACTTATGTCTTAACTGAGCCGTGAGCCTGATTTGGCTTAAAGTTTAGCATAAATTATTCAGTTGACTTTAGGAGGATGACATTTTTGTGTGTGCTTTTACCGCAGTTTGCTGCGCTGCGGTCTCATTGTCTTAGCAATCAGGCGCCAGTGAACGCAAAAAGAAGGACATCCAGCCTAAAGTCGCCAAACTTCAAGAGCCCATAACACTCTTAAAGGACAGATGCCCTTCTCTTTGAGTGTTATGTAGGCTCCATGAGCCATTGAAGTTTGGCATTAAGAAGTTTATCATAATGTTTAGATGTTGGTATTGTGAATTGCCTGTTGCTGTTTAGATGTGAGCATGGCACCAATGGACGCAGGTTGGACGCAGGTTGACTGACCAATTGTCAGGCTGTGATTAACAAAAGAAACTACTGTCCTGTGTTGACGTCCTTACACTAGACCTAGGTCTATCGGCAAAAAAGTCTTTCTGGGCATTATGCGTTTTTCGGTTAACGTGAGAAGAATCCTTCTACGCAATAAACAATATTAGTTAACGTGGGAAAAAGTCCTTCTCAACATTAGGCACTTTTTGGTTAAAGAGAAAAGAAGGCATTCTGAAAATTTAGCATTTCCTTAATAGCAACGGTTATTGCTTGGCTTACTGCATCCTCGTCTATCTGTGTTGGGTCTTCGGTTTCGCATTCTCTAATACCTGTTGTAACTGTCTTTACTATGTTGTATCTGCAACTGGACAGAATCTGCTTTGATTTACCACCAGCATAGTCTTTAAGTTGTTGCATTTTGTTAAGTATCTCTTCTGGCTGCCCTAGTGAACCAAGCTCCAATTTGATGGTTGGCTCAAGAAGAGATGGATAAATCCAATACCAATATCGGTCGCCATTGCCCCAGCTTCCCGGATAATTTTCATCTGTGGGAAGATAATCGTTCATCTGTTCTGTGCCAAAACCAATATATGAGCCAACTTTATCGTAACTTTCGCACGCAATTATTAAGCCTTCCTCGCCTAGCCTAGCTAGCGTCTTGCCATATATTTCTTTAAGGCGCTGCGTCACGGCTCTTTTGCCATAACTTTTCTGGGAGTATATATAGTCAAATACATCTTTGTACTCTTCATAGATGTCGTCGATTTTTGGTTGTAGGTGCTCGCTAGCCACAATTCCCATCCTTTCTAGAAGATCTTCATAGTCTTTTATTAATTGGCGTAAGCGACTTTTGTTTTTAGTGTTTTCTTTTGCGCTTGCTTTTATCGCACTTTCTGCCGCATTTTCTTTTGCATTCTCTGTTACGATTTCTGTTGCACTTTCTGTTGCACTTTCTGTTGCACTTTTAAGACATCCCAGTATTTCTGCATATGACAAAGGCAACCAACTTTCTGGATGACTTGCAAGCGAGTCGTCAACAGAATAGCCTTCAGGGGTGAGCAAAATAAAGAGCCGATGCTTGTAATCTTTATACTTTGCATTCACATAGTTAAAGTATTTGTCAAGCTGACGTTCACTTACGCTAGCCGAGACCTTGTTCTCTATACATATAACAAGGTGAGAATAACGGGTGCGAAAAAGAATGTCTACGTTATTTTCTGATTCTCTTACCACAGTTGCATCGTCTAGTTTATATTCTAATGCTAGCTTGATAGCATTGTAACGATTTTCGCCTGTCGCCTCTTCTTTTTTACAAAGTAGCTCAAGTATCTTTCTTACAAATGCATCCTTTAAACCATGCTGCGCCTTTGGGTTAAGCATCCATGCTAAAAAGTTAGAGTGTTTTAACTCTTGATTCTGCATCCCTACAACATCAAAAATGTTTATCCAACTTTTGTTTTTTCTTATGCTATTAACAAGAGAAGCGAATTTTTCGCTCGCAATCATCTCTTGCAAGCGCTGCATAATTTCTTCTGGCTCTGCTTCTGGCACTGCTTCTAGCACTGCTTCTGGCACTGCATGGCATATTTCTTCCATCATTTCCCTCATTCATCCTTTTAAAATATAATTTGTCAGTGAATTATAAGTGCTTTTTGTCAGCGCCAAAAAGCACCTCTTATGGTGCCACAAGAGATCGCAAGTTACAGTTTTATGCTATGCAAATCCGAAATCTCATTTCAAATTAGCACAGTAATTTATCACAAAATCCAACACAAAAGAGCACTAATACAAAAAATTAAGACGACAGACAAAACAAACCAACCACAAACTTTGCAATAAAATGCTTTTCAGTATGCCATATTTCAGTATGCCATGGCGCCTATTTCCCCTAACTGAAGTGATTTGAAGATAGTGCCAATACACATCGCGTGAACAACTCTCTTGTAGCACAAACAATATAATGCAAGATCGTAATTCATTCTTGTGACACTATTTGCTCTGATTTAACTTCAAATTTCTTGTGTGATTAAAGCTTTTTTATAGATAGTAGCTGCGATACAATATGCCAATATGCGGCAACAGACATCATTCACGGGCATCATTTATACAAGATTTACATTGTGGCATTGATTTCACGGGCATTTTTTTGTGATGCATGTCGGGCATGAGCAGCAATTTTTAATCACTGATATAATTACAACTTTACTGTAAGCAACACGAAATTATCTAGTAGCATTGGCAGGTGAATCTAATGCGTAAAAACTTCCTCAATTGGAATGGCAGCAATATGCTCGACTCGCAAGACATCAATACCAGCGTAGTCATGAATAATGTTGAGAAGCGCAGAAAACTGCGAGAGCATCTAAAACGAGAGGCGCAAGCAAAAGGTGAGCAAATGCAGGCACAGGAGGAACAAGCGGATGATAATCGCACGCAATAGCTGCGTCCATAAAAACCGATACAGAAACTAACGCATGACTGCTACACTTATCATTTTGGTAGGCTTGCCTGGCGCTGGCAAATCAGATTACCGAGAGTCGCATAAAGACTTCAATGCCGTAGAGGTTAGCACCGACGACATTAGGCTAGAACTTTTTAACGTAAACTCAAAACAGGAGTATCAGGAAAAATGTTTTGATGGCAAGGCGCGCCACGAGGGCACTAATGACCAACTGGTTTTTGCGACAGCCAAAAACCGTATTCGCAAAAACCTAAAAGAAGGCGTTAATGTAATATTCGAGGCAATCAATATCAAGGAAGCTGCGGTGGCGAATTTCATAAAGATCGCTCAGGAATGCGGCGCAGAAATTAAGGCCTACCATTTTTACTGTCCGCTTTGGGAGCTGCTTAGAAGAAATAGCTTGCGCGGAGAAGCAAATAGAGACTTCGATCGCTTTATACTAGAAAGTTACTATAGCAATGCTTTAAATCTAGAAACCGGCGAAATGAAGTTAGAGTGGCCTACAAAATATGATATTCATGTCGAGAAGAAAAACACCCTTGGGAATCCTAAATGGCAATGAATTATTTAAAACCTAAACATGAAGCAACACTTCTGCCCCTGCAGACACCTGAGTGTCAGGCAACGCTTCAGCCTCTGCAGCCATCAGGACACCAGGCAACGCTTCAGCCCCTGCAGCCACCGCGCCATCAAACAACACAGCAGCCCCTGCAACCATCGATACATCAGGCAAAACAATGCATGTTCCTTAATTATAACTATTTTATTCCTGGCGCAAATGCAAACGGGAACCATTTTAGGGCATGTTGTGTCTCACGCGAGAGAAAGTTTGCCACAAGTGGCAACATCGCTAAAGACCACAGTCTTTGCCTTGAATACATCAAACAACGAAGAAATGATCTTAACAGAGGCAATCTGGGCAACTGCACTGGTTGCCAATTTCTGGTAGATGGTGCTGGCGAAGATAAACAGCAGCGCAGTTTTATCATAAATTCTGGCTTACCTGGTGGCAGCCGCTGCAATGCTGCCTGCATCTATTGCGATTCGCTTGAAAATAAAAACCAAAGCAAATGCAACTACGGAGTCTTGGATATTTTTGAATACATAAGAGACAACGTAGCGCCGCAAAGTGTATATCTAAGTTACGCGTCGGCAGAGATTGTTTTGTCTGAGTATTGCGACGAAATGCTTAACATATGGGAGGAAGCTGGTTGGCGAGGCATTATTTTTACGTCTGGCATTAAATACAATGACAAGCTTCGGCATATCCTAGAAGTTGTAGACGGGGTTTGGCTAAATGTGAGCCTAGATTGCGGTAGCGCCGCAACTTATAAGAAAATCAAACGTCGAAATAAGTTTGATGCAGTATTAGACACGATACGAAAATATCCAAATGACAGAATTGAGCTAAAATACTGCTTGTTAGAGGACTACAATTCTAACGAACATGAAATTTGTAACTTCCTGAACATATGTACAGAAATTCAACCCAAATTTGTCTGTCTCTCTAATAATAAGAATGAGAATTCTTTTTCGCAAACAAAACTTGCAGCAGCATTGTTTTTTATTAAACAGGCATTTTCTTGCGGCATTAAGCAGATTAATTTAACGCTCGATTATTTTGATGACTTTACCTTGCAGCAAATAAAAGAATTTGCTCTTAGCCAATCTTATCCAAACGGTTTTGTAAAATATGAATACAAATAAAACTGGGAGGCATTATCCTGACATTTTGTCTTGACGTTTTATCTTAACACCAAGACAAAAATGCAACTAAAAAACCCAAAATTTGCAAACGCGTGTACAAAGGCCTTTGATTTTGACCCTTGATTTTGTCCCACTATTAGATTAATTTTGTGCTACTTATTCGTAGTGCCCCTTACATGAGATGATAATAACATCTTCATCCTGAATCGTGTACACCAGTCTATTTTGCTCGTCTATGCGTCTTGACCAGTAACCAGCAAGGTTGCCACGCAGCTGCTCTGGTTTGCCAATACCAGAATTTCCATTGCGCGCGATATCCTTAATTAGGTCGTTGATTTTCTTAGTAATTCTTCTGTTTTCGCCCCATGAGGTATACTGACTCCATGCGTTATCGGTAAAGTTGTAACCCATATTAAACCTCAACTAGTTCGCGCTTGCTATATCTTCCCGCCTTAACAGCTTCAGCGCCACGCTCCAACATCGCAAAGTATTCATTGCGTGTTAGCTCCTGACCAGGTGCCTTCTCTAAACTTATTGGCACTGTCTTAGTGTTATACATCGCAGTAGCAAACATTCGCATGGCAGTTGTTAGATCAAGTCCAAAACTTTTTGCAACTTTTGATGCGCCTTCTTTTACCTCTGGGTCTAACCTTACCGCTACAATTGCTGTCTGTGTCATTGTTTTCACTCCATTCATATATGCTATCTATTGCTAACTATTAATTATCACATGATAACTCAACGTTAACATATAATCAAGCTCGCGACATACATCACAAAAAATGCCCGTGAAATCAACCGCATACATCACATGTAATGCCCGTTAAACGATTTGTGACAAGGGCATGAGTAGCAAAAGGGTAACCTTGCATGTGAATGTAAA
>JAIRQA010000036.1 GCA_031256715.1 Coriobacteriales bacterium
TGACATCTTAGAGGTTTCCTATCAGCGCAATGCAAGAATCGCCCCTGCAAAAGCTTCGGAGAGCTAGATGGGAGGCAGAGGCGGCATAACGAGCCAGGCAGCTCAAGGGCATGATGCCGAGCCTAAGTTTGAGTACGACCCCGCCAAAAGCGCTACCAACAAAGAGAAGCATGGGATAGACTTCGAGGAGGCCAAGGCGCTTTGGAGGGATGAAAAGCGAATTTCCTTTCCATCAAAATACGAAAATGAGCTTAGATATATCAATATTGCGAAATATAATGAACGTCATTATGCGGCGGTGACTACAATTAGAGGCAATAATATTAAGAATCATATCTGTTCGCAGAGCAAGAAATGAGGAGGTTATTTATTATGACAAAGCAGCAAATGTCCGCTGATGAAATGGAAACTTTGTTTGATGAAGGCGATATGCGGTATCTTGAATACTTTGACCTATCAAAAACGACTCATCCTGGTTTAGAGCAGCAAAAAGTTAGTTTGAGCTTGCCTACACAAACAATTGAAGCGCTTGACCGTGAGGCAGAACGCATCGGCATCACCCGGCAAGCCGTTATCAAAACCTGGATTGACGAAAAACTGCATAGCCGATCAGCCTGCTAAATTTCAGTTGCCAAAGCCCATGCAATCACTTTCCAAAGACAAAAACCACTCATCAGCAAATAAAAAACCTACTATCGTGTTTATCAATAGATGGTAGATGTTTTGGTGGAGGCGCGGAGAATCGAACTCCGGTCCATATGTGCTTCTTAAGCGGCATCTCCAGGCTCAGTCTGTTGGAGAATTCGCGTCCTTCTCCTCAACAAACAAAGGAAAAGGAAGCTAGTAGGCTAATCTTAACTTGTGTTACGTCTACGGCTCACACAAGAGCATTCCCCTAAATGGCGTCGCATGTGGGGCGGGGATGTACCCACAATTGACGTCGTCGCTTAACTAAGCGGCGAGTGCGTACTCACGGTTGTCAATTAATTTTTGACGGTACCCCTGTTTTACGTGGCGAGGAGACCACGACCTGCTTCCACTCTTAAAACACGTATGTCGAAACCAGTCGCCCCCGGTTTCTTGCTATCAAAGTGCATAAACGCTAAATAACGGTTAATCAGAGTAGCACAATTGCGACGTAATGTTAGTACAATTAAGTTTATTATGTCGAGAAAATCGGCTAATAGACACTATGCTTCGTTAGATGGTTGGCTCTTGAAGTTGTCTTGTTATATTTACGATGAAAGTATTGGGTTGCTTTGTGGGTGAGATAGAGGGTGACTATTTATATTAACTAGCGGGCGACCAAAGGCGCCCCTACGAAAGCGGTTTGCTTAAACTAGCGTGCGAACGCAGGTCGCCCCTGCGAAAGCGCATATGTTTGCGAGTTTTTTGTGCTGTTTACAAATTGATACTTTACAGTAGTCGAGGCATGAGTTATTATAAGTTAGGTAAGGCTAACTTAGCTTTAGCTAACTTATGCAAATATATATGCGACTAAAGGTTTTGTAGAAACAGTATCATTTGAAAGGCATTTGGTTATGAGTATAGTAATTATTGGTGGACATGAGCGTATGGAGTGCAAGTACAAAGATATTTGTAAAGAATATCGATGTAAGTCGAAGGTCTTTACAAAGTCTTGCAAGAGCTTAGACACACAAATTGGCGATCCTGATTTGGTGGTTTTGTTCACAAATCCAGTATCGCATGAGATGGCTAAGGCAGCCAGACGAACTGCCGCTAATAGGGGGCTGCGTCTTGTGCAATCGCATTGCGGCAGTGGCGCTGCTTTGCGTGGCATACTAGACGAATCTGTTGGCGCGTGCTGCTAAGAGTTTCTAAGAGTTTCAAAACGATGATCAAAGAAAGCAGATTAATGCCACTTAGACGTAATGCCACTTTAACGTAATGTCACTTAGGCGTAATGTCACTTAAACTTAATGCCACTTAAACTTAATGCCACTTTGATCTTACGAAACGCCAGCTTCATGTTGTCAGCTTCGTGTCTGCAGTTTCATTCTCAGTTATGAAAGCAACGTTCGTAAAAGAGCACTTAAATGTCTACTCCCAATACAGCTTTCGCTGCAATACCAATGGCAAATGAGATTGCAGCTACACTTAAGCTGATGATAGCCATGCTGCCAAATTGCTTTAAGAAAGATTTATTTTGGGCAACAGAGATGTAAAAATTAAAGATTAAGATCACCAATACCGCTCCAATAAGCATCACGGCTAGTGCAAGCCAGAAGTCATTCTCACCAAAAAATAAATATGGAGTCACCAAGACCACAACAGTAAGCAGGTAAGCCGCGCCTGTGTAGATGCTGGCTTTTAGTGCGTGGGGATTGTCGTCGGCTTTCTCGGCAAGGTAATTAGATGCAGCCATAGAAAGTGTTGCGGCAACGCCTGTGATAATTCCCGATAATGCTATTAGACGAGTATTAGCTAATGCAAGTGTAAGCCCAGCCAGTACTCCGGTTAGCTCTACGAGCGCATCATTAAGTCCTAATACGATGGCGCCAACATACTTTAAACGCTCCTCGTCTAGCATGGCAACTAACTGCTCTTCGTGAGCATTTTCTGTTGCAATTAGGTGCGTAATTTCTGGTACAGCTGCACTCATTTGCCCGTAGGCTTTTGCAGTGCGCTGTTCGCCGCTTTCCATCAGTCGCAGCACAAAGGTATATCCAAGCACAACAGAACAGGCGCACAAAAAAGCGACCTTTAATCTTTTTGGGCTAACATCAGCATTGGTATAGCCTTTCCAGATATTGTAGTGCTCTAGCTCGTCTGCGGCAATGCGCAGCAATGTTTGGCTGTGATGCTCATGCTTCTCATGTTTTGCCATAAAAGCATAGACCAAGGCATCAGTAGCCTCGGCCTTTTGCAGTGCGAGCAGCGTTGCCCGTGTTTTATTATCAGTTAAGATGTACTCATCCTTTCTTAGACAGGTTCTTAGCTTCCTAATTAGGTGGGCAACGCTTCTTAGGCAAGTTATTTTTCTTCTCGTTTTGCTTTATAGGCAGCTATGAGCTTATTGGCAATGTCAGCGGGCACCTCTTCGTAGCCCTCAAGCTCTAAAGTGTAAGAACCTGTGCCACGAGTCATAGAGCGCAAGTCACGCGCATAGGTAACAACCTCTTTATAGGGCACACGTGCCTTAATAATAGTGCGCCCCAAAGAATCTGTATCCATGCCGGCTGGGCGACCTCTGCGAGTAGAGAGGTTTCCCATAATGTCGCCAGCGTATTCTTCCGGTACGCAAATCTCCATATTAGCCATAGGTTCTAAAAGATAGCAATCGGCTTTTTCGCAGGCATTACGAAATGCAAGACGTCCTGCCAGCTTAAATGCCATTTCGTTTGAGTCTACAGGATGCATAGAGCCATCGTAAACAGCAATTTTTACATCTACAAATGGATCGTCTGTAAGATATCCTTCTATCATGGCATCGCGAATGCCCTTATCCACAGCTATAACCATAGGCTTAGAAATTTTACCGCCAACTACTTCATCTATAAACTCATAGCCGCCGCCAGGGTTAGGCTCCATACGAACCCAGCAATCTCCAAATTGACCAGCACCGCCAGTTTGCTTCTTGTGGCGACCTTGTGCCTCAGATTTCTTGCGTATAGTTTCGCGGTAAGGAACCTTAACATCTATTAGCTTAGCGACAATTCCAGTGCGCTCTTTAAGGCGAGATAAAATAAGATCAACAGCGCCTTCTCCAAGTGTAGTAAGTATGGTTTGATGTGTTTGTTCGTCACGGTGCAAGGTAACACAGGGGTCAACCTCGGCAAATTTTGCCAGAAAATCGCCAAGTTTATCTTCATCCTTCACATTTTCTGCCTCTATTGCTACAGGGTATAATGGCTTTGGGAAAGGCAATGGCGCCAATTTGATGTCGCCGCTTACAGAAAGCGTGTCGCCAGTGTGAACTTCGGTTAGTTTAGGCAAAACAACAATATCGCCCGCACGTGCGCTTTTAACATCCACTGTTTCTTTACCGCACATCACATAAATGTGGTTGATGCGCTCTTTTCTGCCATTAGTTGCGTTAATTAGTTCCTGACCAGGTTCTAGTACACCACTAAGAATCTTGGCATAGCTTAAACGCCCAACAAAAGCATCGCTTGCTGTCTTAAAAACCAAGAAAGCTGTTTCGCCTCCATCGTGTATGTGTAACTCCTCACCATTTTCTAACGGCAAAGGTCCATGGGCATCCGGGGCAGGGAAGTAGGTGATAATATCTTCTAATATCCCCTCTACGCCTTGCTCGATAAGCGTAGACCCAACAAAGACCGGAATAAAAATCTCTTGAGTAATTGCCTTGCCTAACAAGCCCTCTAATTCCTCTTGAGTAAGTTGTTCTTCTCCATCTAAATATTTCATCATCAGCTCGTCATCTGCCTCTGCCACAAGGTCGCAAAGCTTGTCGCGGGCAGCTTGTGCGGCATCTGCATACTCTGCAGGTATATCTGCAATCGTTTCTTTGCCGCTATCATGATAGTGCGCGCGCATGCGAATGATGTCAATAACGCCCTTAAAATCTTTGTCTACGCCAATAGGAATTGTTACAGCACCAACACGCTGGCCGAACTTCTCTACAAGACCACTCATGGCTGCATCAAAATCGGCATTTTCGCGGTCTATATGGTTAATAAAAAACGCACGGCAGAGGTGTTCGCGGTTGGCTTCCTCCCAAAGCTTTACCGTGTTAATTTGTGCCCCCGCAACTGCATCTATGACAAAAAGCGCCATTTCTGATGCTTCCATAGCGGCGACTGTTTCGCCCAAAAAGTCGTCTGAACCAGAGGTGTCCACGAGGTTAATTTTAAAGCCCTTATAGTGTACCGGCGCTAAAGAAGCAGAAATTGTAAATTGACGCTTAATCTCTTCTGGATCATAATCTAAATTAGACTTACCATCGTGGGTTGTTCCTAGCCGTGTAGTTTTGCCGGTAAGGTGTAGCATGGCCTCTGCAAATGAGGTCTTACCTGCGCCATCCTGGCCTACTAGGACAATGTTACGGACTTGCTCAGTGCTTGGAGCTGCCAACAAAATCACCTGACCTTACTTTTTTCGTGGGGCTTAGGCTGACGCTTTGCGAGTAATCATCGGCGTTGTAGCACCAACTAATGCATGTGGCATAAAGCTTACTTACGTAATATGGGTTACGCAGCAGTCAATTTTTGCCAACTTAATAAATTGGAACCCGCCTAGACACCGCAAGCATCCTCCGATTTTTAGACTGAAAACACTATAGCAAATATGCGCCAAGATTAGAAAGCAAAATTTTAGATTTAGCAAATTTTTATAATAGTTGGGTGTGTTTGTCTCGCGTGAGTGTTGCGTCTAAAGTTATGTTGAGAAAAGCTTAAGCCCCGATTGATGTCGTGTGCCGGATGAGAGATGACCGATGACAGATGATGTAGAGAAAAGCTTAAGCCCAAATTGATGTCGTGTGCCGGATGAGAGATGACCGATGACAGATGAGAATGACACTATATTTGGCTAGAGCGTGAACCATAAGAAGAAAAGTGGTACAATCTCAAAATAAATGGCTGCATTTTGGTCTTGGCTTTGGTCGCTATTATGCTAGTAAGCTAATATAATAGCTATGGGGCACTTAAGAACTTGGTTTATTCAGCTTAAGGATGCTTTTAAAAGTGCAAAGCGTACTTCTCTACATAATTATGAGCTATGTGCACTTCTGATCTTTTTTGCATGCTAGTTGCAAGTCTTGTTCTGAAGCAAATTGTGCTGCTTGCATAGTTATTACGACCAAAGGTATGTTTTAAGGCGTGTTTTGCAATACCAAACAGGCGTGTCTAAGTATACGCAATACTTTACTGCAAGGAGGAGAAGTTGTGAAGGTAATATCAGATCAAGTTTATAAGTTTAGCAAGGATAATAAGCCATGCGAGACAATCTTGCCCGGCGAGGTGGTTAAGTTTAAAGCACTGGATTGTTTTTCTAATACTATTACTAACGAAAGCATCACCATGCAAAGCACAGATTTTAGCTATGATGTTGCTAATCCGGCAGCAGGTCCTGTTTTTGTTCAGGGGGCAGAGCCTGGCGATGTTTTAGTTGTAGATGTTTATGATGTACAGGTGGCAGACCATGGTGTTATTGCCACTGATGATCATTGTGGGCCGCTTTTTGAGGGCACAGATTATCGCTCGAAGATTATTCAAATCACAGATGGAATGGCAGATTTTAATGGCATTAAGATTGCTATTAATCCAATGGTTGGTGTCATGGGTACTGCCCCTGATGGCGACGATGTTATTGATGGCTATGTGGGTGATCACGGCGGCAATATGGACTGCAAGCTAATTACCAAAGGTTCGCGTTTGTATTTTCCGGTTCGTGTTCCCGGAGCGCTTTTGCAGATGGGTGATGTACACGCAATTATGGGCGACGGAGAACTTTGTGGTACTGGCTTAGAGATACCAGCAGACATAACCGTTAAAACATCAATCATTAAAGACTTTAAGCTTAATTGGCCGGTGTTAGAGACTGATGATTACTGGTATGTCATTGCTTGTGGGCAAGAGTACAACGATGTTGTTACTAATGTCTGTAAAGAGATGCGCCGTCTTATTATGGGTATAACCGGATGGGATGCTGTAGAAACTTACATGTTCATGTCTGTTCGCTGCGACCTAGAGGTTAATCAGGGTTGTAAGCCATGCGCTGTGCCAATGGTTTTGCGGCTCGGTTTTCCTAAAGATGCACAGTTTGCCCCACTGGTTTCATAAGTTTTTGGCTTATTAGGTGTCTATCTGCGAAGACATTTAAGTCACGAAGCCACTAACAACGAAGATAAAAAAATTGATAGGAGTTTAACAATATGGCAAAAAATGAGAATCTTAACATGGGTAGCAAAAGTACAGTTAATCGCGGAAATACAACTGTAATAGATGGCGAGAATATCGAGCAGTTTGGCTATAAGCAAGAGCTAAGACGCGGCATGACACTTAAGGACATCGTGCTTTATGGCGTCTTGTTTATGGTGATTATTGCGCCACAGTCAATTTTTGGCGAAATTCAGCAGGCTTCATCTGGTATGACGCCTTTAGTTTACATTGTTGGCTTTATTGCCATCAGTTTTACGGCAATGGGATACATGCGAATGTCCAATCGATTCCCGATT
This sequence comes from Coriobacteriales bacterium, assembly GCA_031256715.1. GTDB lineage: Bacteria > Actinomycetota > Coriobacteriia > Coriobacteriales > UBA8131 > JAIRQA01. Next base: position 7,163 of record JAIRQA010000036.1, read on the forward strand.
GCCGGTTCTGTTTACTCGTATGTGCAGCGCGGCATTAATCACCACGTTGGCTTTGTGGCTGGCTGGTTGATTTTGCTAGACTATGTCTTTGTGCCCGCATTACTTTATATCATGGTCGCAAATTGGGGCATGGAACTTATCCCAAATAGTCCTTGGTGGGCGTGGCTAGTTTGGATTGGCGCCTTTGTTATCTTTAACACTTTTGTTAACATACGCGGTGTGCAATTAACAAAAGGCATCGACTGGATTATCTTTGTGATTGAAATTCTTGCGGTAGTTGCCTTTATTTGCATTGGTATGTCTTTTGTTATTGGTGGTGGAAACGATGGTACGCTTGCGGTGACTATAGACCCACTTTTTAAACCTGAAGAAGTGAACTTTCAGTTTATTGCAACAGCCTGCTCTATTGCTTGCCTTTCATTTTTGGGCTTTGATGGCATTAGCACATTGGCCGAAGAAACTGTACGTCCGGAAAAAACTATTGGCCGTGGTATTATGATTGCTTTATTTGCCATAGTTGTTGTTTTTGTCTTACAGACTTACGTTGCCGCACTTATTCAGCCAGATTGGAAAAACACTGATGCTGCTGTTGGTTTCTTTGACTCTGCCGAGATTGCCGGCGGCACATTGCTCAGAAACATTTTGTTGGTGGTAAATATTGTTGCCATAGGTATAGCAAACATTATGAATGCACAGACCGCATCGGCGCGTTTGCTTTTCTCTATGGGACGTGATGGCGTATTGCCGCGTGTATTTGGCAAGGTTCATAGTAAATTTAAGACCCCTTGGGTTGCTTCAATTTTCTTAGGCGCTATTTCTATCATTTTAACCTACTCGCTGCACTTTGCTGTACAAGGTGAAGAAATGACGATTTTGGTGAAGCTGGTTAACTTTGGTGCTTTGTCTTCGTTCATACTTTTAAACTTTGCTGTTTTCTGGTTCTTCTTTATTAAGGATGGCAAACGCACTACTGCAGGCGACTTCATTAAATATCTTGTTTGTCCGGCATTTGGCATTTTAATCTTGGGCTACGTCTTTTCCGGCTTTGACATGACAACTTGGCTCGTAGGTTTGGTTTGGCTGGTGATAGGATTAATTGTTGGAGCGGTGAAGTCTAATTTTTACAAGGAAGTACCAGAAGCCTTCAAGCGGCTTGAGGTTTAGGTAGCCGCAAACGAGCCACGATTATAGAATGTACACCAGAAGCCTTCAAGCGGCTTGAGGTTTAGGCGGATGAACAACATTGATGTTAGCTGTAGCATTATCCGCGCCGCCAACAACTTCAAGCGGCTTGAGGTTTAAATAGCTGGTGAAGTAGCGTGGTAGGAGCTACCACAAAGGCATAAAAGGAACCGAGAGAGAGCACTACGTGACACAAGAACAGCAAGAAATGCACGAATCGCAAAAATCAAGCGAATCGCAACCGTTGCACGATTCGCAAAAATCAAGCGATAAAAAGACAGACTATAAAAACACCATGAACTTGCCGCAGACAGATTTTGCGATGCGCGCGAATTTGGCGCAAAATGAGCCTATACGTTTGCAAAAATGGCAGGACAGCAAGCTGTATGAGCAAATTCTAGCAAAGAATGCTAGTTTAGAGCCGCGCAAGACTTTCATTTTGCATGATGGTCCTCCATATGCCAACGGTCCCATTCATATGGGGCATGCTTTTAATAAGATACTAAAAGACATTATTGTTAAGTACAAGAGTCTGTGCGGCTACTATGCTCCTTATGTTCCTGGTTGGGATTGTCACGGTCAGCCAATAGAGCATATGGTAGAGACAACTTTAGGTAAAGAAAAGATGGCGCAGACATCGCAGGTAGAACTGCGCCATCTGTGTCGCGAATGGGCGACACGCTTTGTGCAGATTCAGGGCGATGGCTTTAAGCGTCTAGGTGTACTTGGGCAATGGGATGCTCCTTATCTAACTTACCTGCCCCAGTATGAGGCCGGTAATGTTCGTGTCTTTAAGAGCATGTATGAGTCTGGAGCAATCTATCGTGGTCGCAAGCCCATTCATTGGTGCCACAATTGCCACACAGCTCTTTCCGAGGCAGAATTAGAATATTCAGACGAGACATCGTCGTCTATATATGTCGCGTTTAAGATTAATTCGCAAGAAAACCAGGTGCTGCCAATTTGTGAGCTGCCATTGCATATTCTTATCTGGACAACTACTCCATGGACGCTTCCGGCTAACACTGGTGTCACGCTAGCGCCAGACGCAACATATGTTGCCGTGCTAGCAAACGATAAAGCTATTATACTAGCTAAAGATTTGGTTGACGCAGTTGCTGAGGCAGTTGGTTGGGAGACAGTAGAGTTTCTAAAAAACTCCGATGCGAAAACTGTCTGGAGCGCTAAAGGTGAAGAACTTCTAAACGTTACCTATGAACATCCCATTCATGAAACTATGAGTGGACGTATTGTTACAGGCTCACATGTAGAGCTTACCACTGGTACAGGCGCTGTTCATACAGCTCCTGGTCATGGTCATGAAGACTATCAGATGGGCTTGGCGCATGATTTGCCATTGCTTATGCCCGTAGATGGAAATGGTGTTTTTGACTCAGGCGGCGGTCCTTTTGCAGGCATGCACGTGAATAAGGCAAACCCACAGATAATTGAATGGCTGGATGCCCGAGGCACACTTATTGGCAAAAAAGAGATAACACATAGTTATCCGCATTGTTGGCGTTGTCACAAACCGGTAATTTTTCGAGCCACCGACCA
>JAIRQA010000095.1 GCA_031256715.1 Coriobacteriales bacterium
GCTCGTAGTTCAGACAATCTTTGTTTTGTTATGGACCAGCGAGCGACATCAATTAGAGCATGTAGACAAGTTGCTGATCTTTGCGTACGCCTGCAAATTCCCAGTGCCCGATTTGTATATCTTCTAAATAAAGTAACAAAAAATGCACCTATAAGCGATATCGACGCTTCGATGGCTTTAGATGGAGTAGAAATACTTAGCGTGTTAGATGGAGGCTGGGCGGTTGATGAGTTGCTGTCATTGGGTTGCCCATTAGAACTTTTACGTACCAATATTATCGCTAATTCTGTGAGCAATATGTTAGCAAAGTTTTGTGTTAGCACTACTTTGTCAACTGCTTTTGCAGTTTCATCGGTTAATACAAAAATATCAAGATTGCAAAAAAGACGTGTTCGTAATAATGTACAGTCTAAACGAAGATTACTTTCTTTTGGTAATGCTCGAAGTGAGGCAGTAAATGTCTCTGCGTAGTTACTTAGAATCTGTTGGCGTGCACACAGCAAATGACGGGGCGACTATCGATCTTCATAAGATGCGCAACCAGCTTCGTGCACTTTTGTTTGAACGACTTTCAAGCGAAAAGATTGCCCAGTTATTAAGTGATGATGTTGGGCGTGCCAAACTTGAAGTCACGGCGATATTAGAGCAATGTTCTAAGCACGAGGTCTTTGCCACGCTAAGTGTATTGCAACGTAGTGCAATTTGTTCTGAAGTTGCAGACATGGTTTTAGGTTTCGGTCCTTTAGAAGAGCTGCTTAACGATAGCAGCGTTACCGAGATCATGGTTAATGGTGCGCAACGTGTCTTTTATGAGCGCAATGGACAAATTCATTCGTGCTCAACATGTTTTTATGATGACCAGCAATTGCGCATGATCATAGATCGCATTGTTGGTCCTTTAGGCAGGCGTGTTGATGAACAAAGCCCACTTGTGTGTGCGCGCCTTTCATCAGGTCACCGCGTGCATGTGGTTATACCTCCGCTTGCGCTAGACGGTCCTACTCTTACGATTCGTAAGTTTCGAGAAAAGACTTTTACACTGCAGGAGTTAGCAGATTTAGGTTCTTTAGACAATCAGGTTGCAACATTGTTGCATTGGGCAGTGCTTACGCGACGAAACATTGCTGTTAGTGGCGGAACAGGTGGCGGCAAAACTACATTGCTAAATGCCCTTTCTGTTCTAATTCCCCACAACGAACGTATCATAACTATCGAGGATGCGGCCGAATTGCGTTTTAGTGATCATCCTCATGTGGTAAGGCTAGAAGCGCGACCAGCTAATGCCGAGGGAACTGGACAAGTTACAATTCGCGAGTTGGTGATTAACGCCTTGCGCATGAGACCAGATCGGATAGTTGTCGGCGAGTGTCGTGGCGCAGAAGCGCTAGATATGCTTCAGGCTATGAATACTGGACACGACGGATCACTTACTACCTTGCATGCGAATTCGCCTTATGAAGTCATAAATCGGCTTATTATGATGTCACGGTATGGCATGGATTTGCCTATCTCATTAATCGAGGAACAGATTGCCTCTGCCTTAGATTTAATAGTGCAAATGGATCGGTTTTCAGACGGTACTAGGCGTGTAAGTATGATTTGTGCCTGCACATCTAAGGCAAGAGTTGATGGCGCTACTTTTTGTAATAAGAGTCAAATTATACCTGAAGTTAATGCAACAGAAACCAATTTAGATCTATCTACTTCAAATGCATCTACTAGTGATTGTGCTACAAGCACTATGGCAATACCCATAGTGCAATGGGATAGCAACAAGAATTGCTATACATGGTTAGACATACCAGAATGGACAAAATCTTTGTTGCATTGTAGCGAAAAAAACCAGTATGGCATTAAGGTAGAGGAGGTGAAAAAATGGTTCTTAGCAGTGACGCCTTAATCTTAGGCGCAATGATATCAGGCGCATTCAGCGCAATCTTAATATCGTATTATTTGTTTGCAAGTTTACAAAGATTTCTTAAGCGCGTTGCAGTTAGCTGCAGAATTACAGGTTCATCTGCAAAATCTTTGCCTGAAGCAATATGTGATGCGCTATTAAGAAATGGCATTGCTCCGTTGCGCTGGCTTGCAGCTAGATTACTACATTTGTCTTTAGCGCGCAAAACAGTCGAAGACATAAGGGCATGGGCAGCTGTTAAGTTTGCTGCGGTAACAACGCAGGCTATAAGTGAGTGTTTGCTTTGTGTGTCGCTTGTAGTAAGTGTGCTCATGCTTCTGTTTACCGGTGAGCCAATCTTGGCACTTATTGTTCCTGTTGTGCCTATTCTTATTTTTAAGTCGAAGGCAACTCGCTGGGCAACTTCTCAAAATGAACTTATGCGCGAGCAGCTACCTGACGCTTTGGTTGCTATAGGCATGTGTTTCTCTGCAGGATACTCCCTTGAACAAGCCCTTGCTCAGACAGCAAAGGAAACACCTGAACCGCTCGCTGCACAGCTTAGACGAACAGCAAGCGACATGCAGGCAGGCTGTTCGGTAACTGAGGCATTACGTCAACTAGAGAGCCGCATACAACTCCCAGATTTGCGCTTTGTGTCAACTGCTTTAGAAATTCAGCATCAAACTGGTGGCAGTTTGCGAGATATTTTAGAAGGTACAGCGCAATCCATTAACGCGAGCTTCGAGCTACATCGCAGTTTAAAGGTTCAAACTGCTCAGGCTAAAATGTCGGCACGGGTGGTAAGTATTATGCCGATTGCTCTGGTTGCTATGCTCTCCTTATGCATGGACGGCTATCTGGCACGATTTTTCACTTCATTTGAAGGTTTTTGTCTGCTTCTTGTTGCAGCTTGCATGGAAGTAACGGGCATAGTTCTTATCCGCAAGATTTTAGCTATAAATTTGGATTGAGGTCATTATGAATTCAGGAATGCCTATTGCATTAATACTTGCAACGTTATTCGGATCGCTATCTATAGCTTTGCTGACGCTAGAGTTTCTTAAGGGAAGGCAAATTAAAGGTAGGCAAGAGTTATGCCGCAAGCGCATTAGGATGGCAAAAACCAATGAGCAGAATATTGATGACGCAAGTAGTTGGTCTGCAGTTGACGGCCTAGGATTTGATGCAAAGTTCGCAACTACCTTAAGCGAGGATGGCAAAGAATCTCGGTTGTCTACGAATACACCGCAGCCAAAAGGTTTGTTATCAAGACCGCGTTCATGTTTAGGCGCAATCAGAGATTTTGATCTTGGCATAATTTTAAAAATGCGTGATAGACAACGAACAAGACAGCTATCAAAAAGCTATGGTGCAGAATTGCCGCGCATGCTTGAGGTTATTTCTTTAGGTATGCGCTCAGGGTTGGCATTTGATCAATCGTTTGCACTTTATGTGCGAAGGTTTAATACCCCACTTGCAGTTTTATGTAAAGAGCCTTTTGAAGTTTGGGAGAAAGGACTTATGCTGCGCGAGCAGGGACTGCAAGAACTTGCCCAAAAGATAGATAATCCAATTTTTACGCGTTTTGTTGCTTCAACAATTCGTGCGCTTAATTATGGTGCGCCGCTTACCAAGCTGTTACTGGAGTTAGCATGTGAGGCACGCAAGGCTTATAGAATGGAGCAGCAGGAACTGGTTGCCAAGGCACCAGTAAAAATGCTACTTCCAACAGGTGCCTTGATTCTGCCGGCAATGCTACTTCTTGTGATAGGACCGATTTTAATGGAAGTTTTAGAAAGGATGGTTTAGTTATGAGAGGCTCTACAAGTTTTAAGGTGTTTGGTGGTTTGGGAAATGCAGACGAGTCTGGCAACTTTGTATCTGCCTGTGGCATAGGTGATGTGCTAGTTTGGCATTACGCAGGTTTGCAAACTAAGTTTTCGCGCATGATATCAAAGTCCCATGCTGGTGCATACAGACGTGCATCTGCGGTTTTAACTGATAAGCGCGGCCAGGGAACAACAGAATATGCAATTCTTGTTGGTGTTTTAGTAGTTATTGCTGTGATTGCCGTAGTGGCATTCAGAGGCAAATTAGAAGAACTCTGGACGGCAATCTCGGATGGGATTAATGGTTTATAACCGCGACAAAGCTGTTGGTAAAAAACGCACTTCTGTTAGGCGTTTCTGTTGCCACACAGTAGCGTTACCTGTTATAGGCGTCGCACTTTTGCTTGTCGCATTTTTGCTCGTTGGTTTGCATAATTTGCAATTTGAAAGCGAGATAGGCAAGGATGACGTTAAAATGCCAGCGCTGCCTTATGAGCGATTGCAGCAGACTACTAGTGAAAGTGCGAATTCAAGTTTATCTGCGGCTGCAATGTTTGGCCCAACAGTAGATGACAATCAAGGCACAATTCAGGTGCAATGTAGCTTGCCTTTACCAATGGCAACAGACAATCTTAGCTACGAGCGTGGATCATATACTGAAGTTTGGCGTGCCACATCAGAACAAGATTGTGCAAGTTATGCCGCCGAGCTCCTTATTCTTCTTAAGAGTGCAAAAGCGAAACTTGTTAGTTCAGGTTATCTTGATCTTTTTGGCATGTCATGGGGATGTGCAATAAAGACAGAGCAAAACGAGGCTTACACAATTGGCGTCTTTAGTAGTGGTGATAAGAAATTGTTAATAACCGTTGTGCATATATTTACGTACGAGGGCGATTTATGATAATTGTCAGAAGACTAGTGTCGCACAAAAGATTTACGATATTTGCAAGAAGACTAGTGCCGCACAAAAGATTTACGATATTTGTCAGAAGACAAGTGTCGCACAATAGCAATGGACAAGCAACTATAGAGTTTGCACTAGTTGGTATCATATTACTTGTTATTATAATAGCATTATTCTTGCTTGCAACTAAAATGCGTGATGGTATTTTTGTCGAACACGCCATAGAAAGCGCTTCGCATGCGTTTACTAAAAACAGTGGAGGTGCCATCAGTGACATCATTTTGTATTAATCAGAAACGCTGGTCTAGCGCTTGCGTACAGGCATCATCGGAAACACAAATATCAAAGACATCAGTCCTTATATGCGAGATAGAAAAGGATAAACAATGCGCTGCAAAAAAATAAAAGTTGGTTGTTGCGGACAAGCAACCGTCGAGGCATCGTTTCTTATTCCTATTCTATTCGCGCTAATACTATTGCTTTTGCAACCAGGTATCCTTCTTTACAATCACATGGTTATGAGTAGTGCCGCAGCTGAGGGTTGCCGTGTGTTAGCTACGGCAACCCAGCAGGGTGCAGATGGTGTGTCGCGTCCTCAAGCCGCCTATGAAAACTACGTCTTAAGGCGCCTTGCCGCAATACCGCCCATAGACCCTTTTCATACGCATGGCAACGATGATGGTTGCATAGAGATTTGCTGGGATATAACCGTTTCCGGTGACGAAAATTCGCAGCAGGTAAGCGTGAACATTAAGAACTGGTTGAAGCCTTTGCCATTATTGGGCTTGCCAGCATCTTTGCTTGGACTATGTGATGAAAATGGTTGGATTAAACAAGAAGTCGAGGTTACTATGCCCACACAACCTGATTGGGTATGGCAAAATAGCAGCGGTGGACCAATGGAGTGGGTGAGACAATGGGATTAACACAGAAAAAGGTGCGGTATCGCACATCATTAGGTAAGAAAATACGTACAAATGTTTGTATGATAAATTCTGAAAAGCAAAACAAAAAGACTTCCAAAGCAAGTTTCTTTGTTGATAAGAACGGTGGCTTCACTAGTGTTGGTGTTGTTGTTGCTCTTACGCTCTGTCTTGCCCTGCTTTTTACTTCTATACAGGTGAACTGGGTGCAATCTACATCAGCTGACATTCAGTTCGTTGCCGATGCGGGTGCCTTGGCTGGTGAGAATGTTGTCGCTGAGTATATGGTTATTGCTCGTGTTGCTGATGCCGTGATTTTATCTATGTCTTTATTTGGCATTGCGGTTTGCGGCGTGTCTATTGTAGTGAGCTGCATACCTGGATGTCAAGCCGTAGGTGTTAAGCTTATGGAATTTGGCACCAAAGTTTTCGATGCGCGCAACAAATGTGCCAATGCTGCAGTTAAGGCTCTTAATGCCATTCAGAAGGCACTGCCGTTTTTGTGCGCTGCTAATGCGGCGCGAGTTATAAGTGCCAATCAGATATCCAAAGGCAAAAAGATCCATTATGTTGGTCTTGCCATTCCTTTGCCGCTTACAGGTGAAGACATTGCTATTTCTTCAGTTGATGACATAAAAGAAAAAGTTGAGGAAGTTTCAGAGAAGAATGTTAAGACGAGTCAGATAACAGAGGCAGCTGCCGAGGCTCAGGAAAAAATGAGGTCAAGCAAAGAAAACGCATTTATGGCAGATTGTGGCAACGCCCCAAACTATTGTATGATGGAGCGCGCAAGTAGGCTCTCACCAATATCATCAGCGCAAAATCCTAACTTTAGCTCTGTTGATACGTGGATTTTCGATTACGCTTATGCTCGAGCAGCAGCATATTATAATGCTCGTTTGCAGTCAGAAAAGCCAGTATCAGACGCTTTAAACGAACAAGTTCGTTCATACGTGCGTAAGCAATTTTTTACTTACGCAGTTTCTAAGATGCGCGAGGGCTATGCGATAACTGCAAGTGATGGTACCCTAGATGCTTATTTTCCTCTGATGCCACGAAATAGCTCAGAGCTAAGGCAATGCAGCATGTACACAGAACAGGTATATCCAGTAGACAAAGACAACCTTATGCATGGAGCGCAAGTCTGTCAGATTTATTTAGATAATGGCGCAGCTGGATACGGTTCATTGTCACAATTAGAGTCTGACAAATACAAAGGTTGCGAGAATTGCAAATTCTCTGTAAGCACAGTGGGAAATGTTGCCAATGCGAGCACTGTTACCGGCAATGGATTCGAGTATTATTATCGCATTGTTGCAGAGGAGGCGGTAAAGTACAGCCAGGCAGCGCGCGAGTACCGTGACCTAATTAATGGCGCCAAAGACTCTGCGAGCGAAGCTTTTGACGCATTTGCGGCAGCAATGGAGCTATTAAAGACACCTCGTCTGAATCCGCATCCACCAGGACGCAACGGCTGCATTGCAATTGTGCTAGACATTACGTCGCATAGTGTACCATCTGGTGTTGGTGGTGCATTTGTAAACGCAAACTTTGAGTTATCGCCAAGAATGGCTATTTCTGCCGCTGCCTTAGCTGAAGATCAGGCAATAGAAGGCGAGTCTGTCCTTGCATCATTTTTGGATCGTGCAAAGGAAAATCAAAGTGGCAGCATGGCGGGTAGTGCACTGGGAATTCTGGATGGCATTATTGATGTTTGGGGCAATATGCTATTAGTTTATTCACGCGGCTCGGACAGTTTGGCGTCTGCTGTTGGCGATTTCTTACGTGGTTTGCCTTTAATACGTTCGACGCCACTGGCATCTTGGGCAGAACGTGTTTTGCAAGAGACAATAAATGCATTTGGTCTGCAGGGAGCAAAGTTGGGCACGCCGAAACCTGTGCTTGTGAATAGCCTGCACGTTGCTCGTGCCAGCAACACAGCTATTGGCGACCTATGGTCATCGTTAAAGTCTAGCTACTCGCATCAAATGTTTAACGGAGATTCAAGTTTGGCAACGCATGCGCTTGATAGCTTACTTGCTGCAGCCGAAAAGTCAGGTGGAGAATTATTAGAAAGCGAAATAGAGCTCTGCACAATTTCTTTTGGTGACTTTCCGGGTTCACCGCAGATCCCTGTAACAATTTCTTTGCCACAGAACCTGGTAGAAAGCGGCAAAAACCAGCTAGCAGCTTTACGCTCTTCGCTTATGTCACTAAGCAATGAAGGGAGGCCAGGCAATGTCTGGTGGTAGTCAAACTGTATGTGAAGCTGTATTAAGCAGATACAAACAAATGTTTGCAGTAATAATTAAGAGGTTAAAAAACATTTCCGGCAATGAAGGGCAAATGGCCGTAGAGCTTGCCGTTTGCATTCCGGTAATAATTATGGTGGCAATGCTAATGATAAACGTGCTTAGTTATCTAGACGCCTGCGCTCGTTTTGATCGCATAGCACCTGATGCAGTGCGTATTCAGGCAACATCATCTGGGTATGGCGGCTATGGTCGCCTCGAGAAAGCGTCAAGGGTACAAGAGGTTATAGCAAAGTCGTTTGCTGACGCAGACAACGTCTGTATTTCGGTTTACGCTACACAAACTAATGGCACTAATGACAATGATAACAATTCTGTCTTGTCGTTACTGCCCGAGCTCGAGAGTTATACATGCCGCTTGCAGTTTGAACCATTAGGTGCCAGTGCAAGTTTTTTTGGGATGCATTTTTTTAGTATAACGCATGAAAGAACCTATACCATCGACCCATTTAAGCCAGGGGTTGTAACATGATGCGTGCAGAAAAATATACTTACTGTTTGCCGTATAGACCGATAGTTGGTTTTGCAGTTGCGTTTGTATTAATCTTAGGAATTCTATATGTCTGTCAATATCTAGAGCAACGCAGCAAACAGACAATGCCACTTGATTATCTGCTAAATGGCGCATTAGATTTTCATAATACTAATGAAGTCAATGTTGTTAACAGTAGTGCTGCAAATAATGGTGCAGATACAGGAAAATATAATGCAGATGGTGAAGTGAACATAATTGACCCCTTAGGAATAAGCTCAGATATGATAAAACTTGTTTCTCTTGCTCAACAAGGAATGCTTCTTAGTTATGAATGTGAAATGAGCACAGACGAAGCTGTTTCTTGGATAGATCAGAGGCTTAAGGCAAATGGTTGGCAAGCTGCTCATTTAGGGCAATCATATCTTATGAGTTATACATACTTGGGAAGTGGAAGTCAGATGACAACAATTCTGGTAAGCGTCTACGGCGATAGTGATACTTGTGCTATTCTTGTGCAGTTTGCTTAGTTTAGATAATAGACACAATTTATGTGCTGTGGTGTCTAGGCGAAGTATACGCTTTTGGGACGACATTGTACATAGGTTGCGTCTTAACGAAAGCAGAAAATCGAACGATGCTAAACTGCGTATTTAGTCTGCGTATCAGCACTCGAGGTTCATTTCGTGTTTTTAGGTTTCTTCAGTATTAAAATGAAAGGTGAAAAGAAATGCAATGGAAAAAGGATGACATACGTTTGGCGACAACATTGCGCGAGCGCCTACTTGGCTTGCTGCCCAATAACGTCTGCAGTTCTGGTGAGATTTTAATGCTTGTGCCATGTCGCAGTGTTCACACTTTGGGAATGCGACAATCTTTGGATATTGCACTTTTAGATAAAAGGATGCAGGTGCTAAGATCTTATCGTAAGGTAAAAGGAATCAAGGTATTTGGACACCCGAAGGCAACTGCTGTATTGGAGCGCAGGGCAAGCGATGCGCCTTGGTTTCGTGGCGGCGATACTTTGAGCATTAGCGCAAAAACAAGGAGACGCTGATGAAAGACTGTCCACGATGCGGAAGCGGTGTTTTTGACGATATGGATACCTGCTTCGACTGCGACTACAATTTTGTTAGTAGGGGAATACAACCATTAATAACAAGCCATGAAGATTCACAGATTGTGCGGCTAAAGGTTACACTAGCCGGCAAGTGTGCCTACGAAACAATGCTAAGAAAACAGGATGGTGCAGTGGCAAGTGTCGGCTATGCTAAAGACAATACCATCGTTATCCCCGAACAAGAGGTTGCAAGGCATCAATGCTCGATATTTTATTCTCAAGGTCAGTTGTGGGCAGAGGGGTTAGAAGATGGTGTTGGCGCCAGTATAGATGGCATGCCCCTTTGCAAGGTTCGTCCACTTAACTTGGGCGATACCATAATGATAGGATCTGCCAAAATTACACTAATGCAAATGTAAAAGATTGACAATCTTACATAACGTTTTATGCTGCCACGGCACTGCGAGATGGAGCAAAATGTAAAAGACAGAACAGATTTTTGCAACGAATTTCCCTCGCTTATGTGCGCTGCAATAATAAAGGTCAAAGCTAGCAACGCTTTGACCTAAGTAATCATGGTGGGCGATAACGGATTTGAACCGCTGACCTTGTGCGTGTAAAGCACCTGCGCTACCGCTGCGCCAATCGCCCTGAGCAAACTTTATAAGACAACTGCTAGTATATCCCATTGTTGCTTATAGGTAAACCTCTGTGATGCTACAATCGGCTCAACGATTCATTTTGGGCGTAACCGTACAAAAATCGTACTATAGCAGTACAAAAATCGTACTATAGCAGTAACAAAACCGTACTAAGCTGACATCTCTACTGCTTGTTACAGATGATATTTTGTCTGTCGTCATGTCAGTTCATAAAAAAAGACTTCAGAATAACGACGAGACTTTTTTAACATCAAATCAAATCATCAAATCGCACTTAAGCTAACGTAGAATTCTATTATTGTTCTTCCAAAAAAGAGCGCAATTGCTATGCCAATGCAAAGAGCCGGACCAAAAGCAAAATGCTCCTTGCGTCCTTTCATGCGCGCGAGGATTAAATATATGCCATACGTGCCTCCAATTATAACACCTATAAATAAGGCAACTAAGCATGATTGCCAGCCTAGTAGTATGCCAGCAGCAGCCAATAGCTTTATATCACCGCCACCAAAGGCTCCGGGAACAATAAAGGTAACTAGAAAAAGTGGCAAGCTGCAAATCAGTGCGCCAATAAAGCGTTCCAACAAAGTGATGTCTGATATTACGAGCGCAGATAATACGCCGCAGATTGCAAGTGCAATGTTTAATCCGTCAGGAATTTGCATAGTGTCGGTATCTATGAGAGATATTGTTAGCAATATACAGAGCACCGCGAAGTAAAGCGATGCGGCTAAGGGCAAGGTGATACTTCCAAGCAATGCTCCAACAAGCGAGTGTATAACAGATAAAAAAATGTAGATGGAGTTAAGCCCAAAAATTAATTCAGATTCACTACTTCCCATGAAGTATAGCCAACAACAAACTGCAAGTATGCCGCCAGCAAATTCTACTAGCATATATCGTATAGAGATTTGTTTGTGACAATAGCGACATCGACGTCCAAGCAATAGATAAGAGATAACTGGAATAATATCTAGTGCTACTAATTCATGTTTACAAGATGGGCAAATGGATCGCCCGCGAACAAAGTCCATATTGTGCGGAATACGATAGATAACTACGTTAAGAAAGCTGCCCACACACACACCAAAGGCGAAGACAAAAAAGTAGATTACCGCCATGACTACAATACTCAATTTTTAAGCCTAGCTCTCGTGGTTTGTACAAATAGACAAAATTTTAAGCTCAGTGGGGTATTTATCTATCATATCTGAAAATAGGATTAGATTAAAATACTAATACAATATAATAGCATATTAGCATAAGACTATAACATTATATTATCTCGCTTAATATCAATATCACTGTAACTATCATCACTTAGTTCTATTCCGCGCTGAACTACTGTATTGCCAAAGCGCTTTCGTAGAGTATCCACAGTGCTATCTAAGACTTCTAATGACTCATTTTTGGCATCATCAAAAAGTGAAAGTTGAGTTGGTGCGCTGGCGTCAACTAAATCAGATGCCCTAACAGATAACGCACGTATTGGATGCTCTGAATCTAAAGGCTCATTGGAGCGCAAGATTTCCCAGGCAGTACGCGCAACAGTACTTGTAGCGGCACTGGGAAATGGCAGGGGTGCTTGTCGCATACAGCCTTGAAGGTTAGCATAGCGAGTCCAAACGCTTATTGTTTTTGCTCTGGCGCCATCTTCGCGCATTCTTTGCGCAACGCTTTCTGCCAGCAGATAAATGAGTGCCTTTGCGTCCTGCGGAGTTGTAATATCGTGTGGTGATGTAAGACCGTTGCCATAGGTTTTTATCACATGGTTGCTATTGTTAAGCTTTGGGTCGAAGGGTTTTACGGGTGTATCGTCTTCGCCGCGCGCAAATGCAGAAAGTGTAGCACCAACTACACCAAAGCGCTGCTGCATGTTTTCCGGAGCTTCGCGTGCTAGATCACCAACAGTATGAATGCCTAATTCCTTCAGCTTGCGTTCTGTTTGCCTGCCAACAAAAAAAAGTTCTCGCACGGGTGCAGCCCAAACAATTTCGCGATAGTTGTCTTCACTTATTACAGTTATAGCATCAGGCTTTTTATAGTCAGAGCCAAACTTAGCAAATATTTTATTCCAAGAAACGCCAATAGATACAGTTATGCCCAATTCATTTTTAATTTGAGCGCTAAGCTTACGTGCTACATCTTCGCCTGTGCCAAAGAGGCGTTGCGAGTTGGTTACATCTAGCCAAGCTTCATCTAGCCCATAGGGCTCAACAAGGTCAGTGTATTGATAATAGATTTTGCGTGCCTCAGTTGAGTATTTTTTGTAAAGTACAAAATTTGGAGGCACTACAATTAAATCAGGGCACTTTTGCCGTGCCTGCCAAAGCGTTTCGGCTGTTTGAATTCCGTATGCTTTGGCCTCTTTGCTTTTGGTGAGAACAATGCCTTTGCGCTTTTCTTCATTACCACCTACAACAACTGGTTTGCCGCGTAACTCAGGGTTAACCGCTTGCTCTACGCTGGCGTAAAAGCTATTTGCGTCGCAATGTAATATGTGGCGTAGATGTTGTTGCTTCATAACTGGAATCGCTCTTATATGAGACTATGGCGCGCCCGGTAGGATTCGAACCTACGACCAACAGATTAGAAGTCTGCGACTCTATCCCCTGAGTTACGGGCGCACAAGGCATTGAATTATTCCGCTGGCATATGCTGGCATCACTTAAAAGCATTGTAAAATGTTTGGGAAAGTAAGCCTGGAGCGGCAGACGGGACTCGAACCCGCAACACTCAGCTTGGAAGGCTGATGCTCTACCAATTGAACTACTGCCGCTCATAATAAACCGTAAACAGATACTTTAGCGTAAAGTTGACAAAAACTCAATGACTTATAGTATGATAGGTATTACACAATCTTGTCAAGTGCATTTGACATCAGTTTTCTGTGTAAGAACAAAGTGCGGGCGTGGCGGAATTGGCAGACGCGCCAGGTTTAGGTCCTGGTGGGGCAACCCGTGAAGGTTCAAGTCCTTTCGCCCGCACCATAACTCCCACTCATCAAAAAGCCTTCACACTTTGGCAGTGCGCCCCACATGTTCTTTTATCCAAGAAAAACCCATGCGTACTACGCGCGTCAGTGATATTATCACCAGTAGCGCAACTGCTATACAGCCACTAATGAAAGCAGTTTCTAATCCTGTGTGAATTGCGGCATCAACTTTGTCTTCCAACAATCTAAGGATGGTGTTAAGCATTCCTGTGCCAGGGACAAAGGGAAAGATTGAAGGAATAATAAAGACTGTTGCTGCGTCGCGTGTTGCTCGCGTGCAAAGCTCGGCAATAAGTGCAATAGTACAAGAGCCAACAAAGCAAGCCAGAGGCTTTGTTCCCAGTCCGCCCATTAATGTGCTTGCAGCAGTAATATTGTTTAAAGCAAGTGTATAAGCAAGCCAGCCGCAACCAGAAGTAACTGCTACGAGTACCAGGTAGCGTCTGGGAATGTTAACAATGATGGCAATTCCTATTGTGCCAAGTGCCGCAAAGATGAATTGAAGCGGAACAGGCCAGATGGTTATGGCTTCGGGGCGAAGTGCATTTGCTCCTATTACGGTAGCTATTTGTGGGGTCATTTGTAGTAGGATGCCAACGCCGCCGGCAATGGCTATTGCGGTTAGACAGGCTTCTGCCATGCGAGCAACGCCAGAGAGCATGTCGCCTGCCAGAAGATCGCGCACTGCATTAGTGATGGCGACACCAGGTAAGAAGACAATTATAGCTCCAACAATAATGGCAGAAAGCGAGCTGCCAAGCCCTAATGAAAACAACACCAAAGAAATTCCAGCGGCCACAGTGCAGCTTATAAAAATTGAGATAAATCGGTTAATGCGCAAACGTTCTATTCCTAAGGAAAGCGCATAACTTATAATTCCCACAAAGATTGCACAGAGCCCACCAATAAGGTCACTGCCATTAAGCATCGCCAAGAAAAAAGATGTTGGAATAATAGCTAGCATGCGAACAAACAAGCTAAACGACTTGCTAGCTTCAATGTTTTTTAACGCCTCTAGGCCTTCATCGACACTCATGTTCTTGCTAACAAACTTGTGAATAAAGTGGGTGATAAGAGAGATCTTCTCTAAATCTATAACACGGTTATTAATTCTTTTTACAACTGTGCCTATGCGTGCCGATGTGCTATCGTTTCCTACAGAGAGTATAATTGCCGATGGCGTGGTAAAAGTTTCTACAAAACTTATATTGCATGCAGCACAGATACGATTCACAGCTTCGTCGGCTCGATAAATTTCTGCACCATTTTTCAGCAGCATTTCTCCTGCGGTAGTAGCAAGCAATAGCACCTTGTCTTGTTCAAGTTGGGTTTGTTCCATTTTTTCCGTTCAGCTTAAAGTAGTATGATTATTGTTTTGCATGAAAGGCTATTCGTCCCATGTGTGCGGTAAGCCTTAACATTGCTACTCATCCCTAACGTGCGGTAAGTCGCAAATTTGTTACTAGAACTAACCGCTTGGCTTGGCGCCATTTCGCTCGCTAGTTTTTGGCGTTGTGTTTAGCGCCATTATGCTCGCTCATCCCTGACGTAGTGCCTGCCATCACTATGCTCACTCATCCCTGACGTACAGGCTGCCGCCACTGATACAAGATCTAGTCTCCCGTTTTGCAATGAACTAATTGGGGTGGGCGAAGGGGCTCGAACCCTCGACCTACGGAGCCACAGTCCGTTGCTCTGCCAGCTGAGCTACGCCCACCGTGTCTTTTCATTGCGAACGGAAAGTATAGCACAGTATATCGCTTGAGCAAAGTTATACGTAAAGATTTGTCTGGTATACGGATTACACCGGCGGCTTAGAGGCACATTTTTGTGCGAATAGATTATACTGTTGCAATGAGTATACTTCTTAGCATAGACGATGATGCCTTGGCGGTATATGAAGTGCTGGTGGCAGCTGGCCATGAAGCCTATTTTGTAGGCGGTGCAATCCGCGATGCGCTTTTGCGGCAGCAACCCAAAGATTGGGACATTGCAACCTCTGCTTTGCCCAAGCAGATCATCGAGTTATTTTCACGTGCCGGTTTACACACTAGGTATAGCAGTAACAGTTTGCGTCATGGTACTGTGACAGTAATTCTAAATGGAATTGCTGTAGAGATTACAACATATCGTAGTGAGCAAGGATATATAGACGGCCGGCATCCAACCGAGTTACATTTTATTAGTGACATAAACAAGGATTTAGCTCGCCGCGACTTTAGCATTAACTCTATAGCTTATAGCCCAACTTTTGGCATACTTGATCCTAATGGAGGTATTCCTGATTTAAAGAATGGCGTTTTACGAACGATAGGCAATGCCGAAGAGCGTTTAGGCGAGGATGCCCTTAGAATCATGAGAGCATTAAGATTTTCTGCAATGCTTGGATTTTCTATAGACAACGAGCTTGCAGAGTCCTTGCATCATTGTAAGGAAATGCTAACTAATATTGCGGTTGAACGCCTTACATTTGAGCTCTTGCAAATGCTTGCGGCGAAAAATATACTTCAGGTGTTATTGGATTATCCAGATGTGCTAGCGGTTTTTATTCCCGAGATTACTGCGACTATAGGCTTCGCTCAAAATTCTCCATATCACATTTATGACGTTTGGCAGCATACCGCTTATGCAATGGCTGCTATACCTGCTGTGCCTACTATAGCTGCTACGCCCGCTGCGCCTGCCGCCACAGACAGCTTGGCATTGCCAAACAGATGCAACAAGTTAGATGGGTCAGTTGACAACAGCTACATCATTGCACGTCTTGCTCTGCTATTTCATGATTTAGGTAAGCCGCTAACCTATACCGAAGATCAAACCGGACGCGGGCATTTTTACGGGCATGACGTTGTAGGTGCAAATATTGTTGAGAAACGCATGGCGGCATTGCGATTTCCGCGGCGCCATCGCGAACTTTGCAGCACGATAGTGCGATATCATTCTAGCGGAATTCAGCCTAGCAATATTATTCGCTGGCTAAATCGTTTGGGTGAGGAGTGCCTACGAATCCTACTTGATGTTAAGCGTGGTGACATCATCGCACACAGTGAGATAAACAAAGAAGATAGGCTACTAGGAGTTGCCAATTGCCAGCTTGCACTAAACAGCTATCTTAATGGTAGATCGGCATATAGACTTAGTGATCTTGAAGTAAATGGCAATGACATTTTAGCAATGGGCGTCGCTCCAGGCCCGGTAGTTGGAAAGGTCTTAAATAGACTTTTGGAAGCTGTTATAGATGGTAGGCTGGCAAATGAAAAATCGGTTTTGTTAACAGAAACGTCATTGCTTTTACGAGCCAAATAAAGCAATCAGGTCTCGTAGTCTTTAAAGCAATCTGTAAAAGCAATCTATAAAAAGTTGCTAATAAAATGTGGAACAGAGTCAACCAAAAATGCCAGCCAGAAAAAGTCAATCAAAAGTAGCTGCTAAAGTAAGCCGTCAGAAGGTTTCTGTTCACGCCCTACCTCCCTCGTAGGGGACGCTGTCCACAGCGTCCCGTTTACATAAGCTCCGGATTATTTCCTGCTTGCATTGCCTTCGTAGGGGACGCTGTCCACAGCGTCCCCTACGTTAATTTGTATAATTCCCGAACCCTTTTCTACTTGCATCCTCATGCGTCATCCTGAGACTGCCGTGGCGGCAATGCTTAAGCCTCTGACACTTAAGTCTTGCTAGCTAGAACCTTTAAGCTCTCTTTTCGCTCGTCTCAGGATGACGCATGGGGGTGTGAACAGAAACGTCTGATGCCACAAAAGAAGCCACAAAAGAAGCCACAAAAGAAGCCACAAAAGAAGCCACAAAAGAAGTCACAAGAAAGCCACAAGAAAAACCATAGAAAAAGCAAGAGACCTCCTGGCCAATTTGGAGGTCTCTTCAAGCAAAGAAGCAGAGAGGAAAGGAGGTTTTCTCTCTAAAAATAAGTATATGCTGAACTATAGTTATTGTCAAGTGAGAATAATAAGAGCAAGAACAACAAGGTTACTTTACGTTACTGTACTAAGCGCCACCCCATGTTATCAAGAGTCGAGCGAAGCGAGAGCTTAAAGGTTCTAGCTAGCAAGACTGAAATGTCAGAGGCTTAAGCCGTTGCCGCCACGGCAATCTAAGGATGACGCAGGAGGGCTTAGTACAGTAATATGCTTTAGATAATAGCTCAAGCAACAACAGCTATGGCGCCTATGGCACCTTTGGCAACTAAGCATGACGGTTGAGCGGTGCCTTGCGCACTGTATTTCTCAACATAAGTTAAAATGTTATTACTACTATTTTTTTTATCTTTGGAGAAACACAGCATGAGCTTACCGATAGTTGCTATTGTGGGGCGCCCCAATGTGGGCAAATCTACATTTGTTAATCGCGTTGCCCTCTCGAAGGAGGCCATCGTGCATGAACAGCGCGGGGTCACACGCGACCGGTCTTATCACCATGCCGAATGGAATGGTGTTGACTTTACACTTGTAGACACGGGTGGTATAGAGATGAGTGACGACGATCGCTTTCAGACGCCAATTCGTAATCAGGCGCAGGTGGCGATGGAAGAAGCTGACGCCATCGTTTTTTTGGTTGATGGCGTGACTGGCTCTGTTTCTGACGATGCGGCAGTTGCTAAGTTGCTTAAGCGTTCGCGCAAGCCAGTGCTTTTGGCTGTAAACAAGTTGGACAACCCCGCAAACGAAGATGCACTTTGGGAATTTTATAGTTTGGGGCTTGGCACGCCATGGCCTATCTCTAGCATTCATGGACATGGAACAGGTGACTTGCTTGATGAGCTTGTTGTGTTGTTGCCAGACGTTAACGATGGCGAAGATGATGAAGTTCAGGCCATTAATGTGGCTATTATTGGGCGACCAAATGCCGGCAAGTCTTCGTTAACAAATAGATTGGTGGGAACCGAGCGCTCTATTGTTAGCGATGTGGCGGGTACAACAAGAGATTCAATTGACGCTTTGGTTGTGCGCTCAACTGCCACTTACCGTATTGTTGATACTGCCGGATTGCGAAAAAAGTCGCAGATAGACGAAGATGTCGAGTACTATGGCTTTGTGCGAGCCATGCGAGCCATAGACCGTGCCGATGTTGCTTTGCTTATTGTAGATTCTACATTAGGTCTGACCGACGCCGACCAACGAGTGGCGACTTTTGCGCACGAGCGCGGTTGCGCCCTTGTGGTGCTATTAAACAAATGGGATTTGCTAGATACACCAGAAGAGCGCGAAGCTGTGCGTGAACAAGTTGCCGACCGCCTAGTGTTTGTAAGTTATGCGCCGGTTATCGCAATTTCGGCAAAGACAGGTCGTAGCGTTCATCGCATCTGGGATGCAATTGATAAAGTGTATGCGAACTATGCCGGCTCTATCTCTACAAGTAGGTTAAATGTGTTGCTAACTGAGCTGCGAGATTTTGGTCATACTATTAGCAAGGGCAGAATGCGACTTAGAATCAATTACATTACGCAAACTGGAACCAAACCTCCATTCTTTACGCTTTTTGCCAATCATCCACAGATTATTGATGATAACTACGAACGTTACTTAGAAAATCGCATGCGAGCTACCTTTGACTTAGAGGGAACGCCTATTCGCATGAAGTTTAAGAAGAAGGACTAATTTCGCAAAAGAAGCTATTACGAAGAAGGAATACTTACGAAGAAGGACTACTTAAGAAGAAGAGTCAATTACACAGAAGGATCAATTACGAAAACTAAGGTTTTTAGCCGCTAGAGACAAGAGCTATAAAAGCAAGCGTGCGCGCAAACGCGAAGTTCAAGTGAGACATTATCGCTTTAGCTGCTTTAAGCAAGAAGGATAAAAGGACAAGAAAGACAAGAGGTTAAAAGAACAAATGCCTAAAACTATGCTCGCTTACTTAATCTTACTTATCATCACATTTTTACTAGGATCTATTCCCTGGGGCATTATCATATCGCGACTGTTTTACAATACAGACATTCGCAAACATGGCTCAGGCAACATTGGCACCACAAATGCCATGCGTGCCTTAGGTAAAGTAGGCGGCTCTGTTGTTTTTGTGTTAGACTTTACCAAGGGGTTGTTGTCCGGATTTGGCGCTGTTATCGCAATTAGTGTGCTTTGGCCAGGCCAGCCTGCGGTACCAATTTTAGAGTCGGTGCATACAGGCACTGGAGCCGGAATCGCTAGTCTTGACGCCAACGCGTTGCGCTGCGTTTCGTTGGCTGGGTGCGTGCTTGGCCATATCTTTTCTCCATGGTTAGGATTTAGAGGTGGCAAGGGTATTGCTGTGGCTGTTGGCTGCGTTTTTATCACACTAGGACCTTTGGGTGCCGCCATAGAGATTGCGGTTTTCATTGTTGTAGTCGCGCTTAGCCGCTACATTAGCCTAGGTTCCATAGCGGCTGCCATTGCGTATCCAATTTGTGCGCTTTGGTTCATGCAGGGCAGTTGGCTTGCTTTTGGACTATGCCTGGTCATAGGTGCCGTTGTTGTTTGGGCGCATCGAGACAACATTAAACGTTTGCTTAATCATTCCGAGAACCGTATTGGATCCAAGAAGTCTAAAACGGGCGAGTCCCTTAAGTCGGGCAACCCCCTTAAGGCGGGCGAGTCCCTTAAAGCGGGCGAGCCTCTTGCGTCGGGCGAGTCCCTTAAAGCGGGCGAGTCCCTTCTCAACAAAAATAATAATAATTATGTCGAGAATAAAACTGACTTTAACATTTCTTCATCTGACAGTAATTTAGGCAATAATGCTGCTTTGGTAAATCGCGCTTCAGATAGTTATACTAATGGGGAAGTGCAATGAAGATAGCTGTCATTGGTGCTGGCTCTTGGGGTAGCGCACTAGCATGGTCGCTTGCTAGCAATGCTCATGAGGTTGTGCTTTGGGCGCGCAGTGCTAATTTGGTATCGGAGTTTAATGCTACGCAAAAAAACGAGCGATATCTAAAAGATGTGGTTTTTCCACAAAATGTTATGGCGACAGGTGATCTGTCATTAGCTTTAACTGGCGCACAGATAGTTGTGCTGGCAACGCCTAGTGCTGCCTTGCGTCAAACAGCAATGGCAATGCAGGGAATGCTGGGGCCAGATTCTGATGGCTGCAAGACGCCTGTGGTCGTGCTAAGCAAGGGAATAGAAAATGACACTGGTTCATTGTTGTTAGATGTCTTAGCAGATGTACTTGGAGCCTCTGAACGACTTGCTGTACTTAGTGGTCCAAATCATGCCGAAGAGGTTGCTCGTGGTATGTTAAGTGGCACAGTTGTGGCATCTGCCAATGTTGAGGTTGCCCATTTGCTTCAGGATGCTTTTGCCACACCTTCGTTTCGTGTTTATACCTCTAATGACGTGGTGGGAGTGCAGCTTTGTGGCGCGGCAAAAAACATCATTGCCGTTGCAGCTGGTATAGCGCACGGACTTGGTTTGGGCGACAATACCGCTGCAATGCTGATGACCAGAGGACTAGCCGAGATCTCTAGGCTAGTAGAGGCCAGTGGCGGTCAGCCTCAGACTTGCATGGGCTTAGCTGGCATGGGCGATCTTATTGTTACTTGCACCTCGCCGTATTCGCGCAACCGTGGCTTTGGTGAGTATCTTGCTGGCGGCAAAACTCTTGAAGACTATGAGCGCGACACACATATGGTAGTAGAGGGTGCAAGAGCTTGCCTTGCCTTGCCTGTGCTTGCAAAGTCTAAAGGTGTTAACATGCCAATAAGCGAGCATGTTCGCTTAATAGTATGGGAGAAAAAACCTGTGGCTGAAATGCTCGAAAACATTTTAGATCGCCCACTAAGACCAGAGTTTTACTAGTCAGGAACGTTTGTTTGATGCCTAAAAATATTTGCATAGCGCCATCGTTACTTAGCGCTAACTTCACAAAACT
>JAIRQA010000099.1 GCA_031256715.1 Coriobacteriales bacterium
GCTTATCATGTGTTTTATAGAAGACTCAGGCATTTTTATGCCAGCGCTTTACATGGGTATTCTTTTGTCTGGATTCATTTGGCTTGCTTGTGATTTGCATACCTGGCTAACAAATGTTCAGGCAAGCACTGGTCAGCTAGTTACGGCTCGCGATCTAATGCATCAGGCTTTATTAAAAGAAACCTATGCCGCACATTTTGCAGAAACGAACGAGACTAACGACACAGATTGTAGCTTAGACATTAATAGTAGCGAAAACTTAAACGAAGATACTGTGAACAACAAGCCTTTAACCAACGAAACCATGGGCAACACAGCATCTTTAAATAATGTCGAGAAGAGCAGAAAGCTCTCACGATGAGTACAGTTGCCGTAATTGCGGCTTACAACGAACAACAACGCATTGCAACAACCATTAACGCTATTGCAAAAATTAACGATATAGATAGCATATTGGTAGTGGATGATGGCTCTAAGGATGAAACTGCCCGCGAGGCATCTGCAGCCGGAGCTCGTGTAGAGCGCTTACGCCGCAATATGGGCAAAGGAGCTGCCCTAACATGCGCCATAACGTCGTTAATCGATAGCGAAAAAAGCCTGCCCGATTTTATCCTCCTGCTAGATGCAGACCTAGGAACAAGTGCAACTCAAGCTGCACCACTACTTTGGCCTTTGCAAAACGACATCTCTGATCTTGTAATTGGTGTGCTGCCTAAAATAGCTGGTTCTGGTGGCTTTGGGATGGTGCGCAGCCTCGCAAGTGACGCCATAGCTCAAACCGCAAAGCTTAGTGGTAATCATATTTACACACTGCCTGCAAATGATAGCAACAACACAAGCTTTCGGCCTCTAGCGCCACTTAGCGGACAGCGCGCCATCAGGGCAGCACTTCTTCCTGTTCTATTGCCTTTCGCAAAAGGCTTTGGTGTTGAAGTTTCTATGACCATGCGCGCACTTGCAGCCGGCATGCGTGTCTCAGAAATACCGGTAGAACTATATCATCGCACAACAGGGCGTAACCTGCGAGGGTTCATGCATCGTGGACGACAATATCTAGATGTCGCTTTAGCTATACGTAAAGCGTAAACAACTGTTTTTGTTAGTTGTCGCTAATTGTGAAACTAACTATTGTATTTTCTACAGCAGATAGTCATCATAGTAGTTCCTTAATGCGCATTACTGCCTCAAGCAACCTCTCGTCTGGTGTTGTTAGCGAAATGCGAATATAGCCTTCCCCATCTGGTCCATAGCCATTGCCAGGAGTAACAACAACATGTGCTTGCGTCAAGACCTTCTCGGCAAATTCTGCAGATGTATAGCCGTCTGGAACACGCGCCCAAACATAGATGGTAGCCTTAGGCGGCTCGCAACTAATGCCAATAGCTGCCAGCGCGTCTAAGACCAAATCGCGTCGCCGAGCATAAACCGCATTCATTTGCGCTATGCAATCTTGGTTACCACCAAGCGCCACAATTGCAGCATCCTGAATGGCAGTGAATTGTCCAGAATCTAGATTGTTCTTCACTGTGCCCAATGCCTTAATCGCGGTTGCATTGCCTACCGCAAAGCCAATACGCCAGCCGGTCATGTTATAGCTTTTAGAGAGCGAAAACATTTCTATTGCAACATCTTTGGCACCAGGTCGCTCTAGAATAGATGGAGCAACATAGCCATCATAACTAATTTCACTATAAGCATTGTCATGTACTAGCAAAATATCATGCTCGCTACAAAAGCTAATAGCTGCATCAAAGTATTTAGGGCTGGCAATAGCACCCGTTGGATTGTTAGGATATCCTAAAAACATGATTTTACTTTTACTAAGCACATCCTGTGGCACATCTGAAAAGTCTGCTAACCAATTATTGCTAGCATTCATAGGCATAAACCAGGTGTTGGCATGCATAAGCGTCGCCCCACCTGAATATACCGGATAACCAATAGATGGTGCCAAGACATAATCACCGGGATTAACAAAAGCCATATGAATATGAGCAATTCCCTCCTTGCTACCTATAAGCGCAAGAGTCTCTTCGCTGGCATCTACGTTTACTCCAAAACGTTTCTGCATCCAAGCAGCAACTGCCTGTCTATAGGCAAGTGAACCCGCATAATCGGGATATTGGTGGTTCTCTGGTCTCTTTATGGCTTCAGCCATTGCATTTACGATATGTTCTGGCGTTGGCATATCTGGGTCGCCTATTCCTAAAGAAATGACATCGATGCCTTGT
This sequence comes from Coriobacteriales bacterium, assembly GCA_031256715.1. Lineage (GTDB taxonomy): Bacteria > Actinomycetota > Coriobacteriia > Coriobacteriales > UBA8131 > JAIRQA01. The sequence continues at coordinate 2,232 of JAIRQA010000099.1, forward strand.
TCACGCAAAGCGTTACGCTTAGCGTCAATCTGCGCGAATAAATATGGTGGTAGGTTGTTAAGGCAATTCGCTATCTTCATTTTTTCTCCATTCCGCCGCTAATACAGCGACATTAGTAAGTCACAGGGCGAAACCTGCTTGTTAATATGTAAATTTCGTCTAACTTAAGTCATAACTGTCTCGCGAATATGTTGCATATATCTAACTTTTACGCGTTCTTTAAAAGTGCAAATTATGTATTTGTGCGGGTGCCAGGGAGGGGCAAGCAACATTTTCATGCGTGCTATTGACATTATAAAAACAAGCTGCCCTCAAATACGGTAGTTGCCGGACCGGTCATGCTTACGCGATTGTTATTCTCATCCCAAAAAATGTCTAAAACTCCACCTTTAAGATGCAATTTGCTACGTCTTTTAGCGCGACCACTTAGCGATGCCGCAACTGCTGTAGCACAAGCGCCTGTACCACAAGCAAGGGTTTCTCCAACTCCGCGCTCGTATACGCGCATACGAATATCTGTATACGCTAGCGCGTCATCGTTCTTGTCACTAATTATTTCGGCAAATTCGATATTGCTTTTATTGGGAAATACCTTTGTATTACTTTCTAGCGGCGCACCAAGCGCAGCAAAACTTCCTCCGTCCATATCCCAAACTGCAGGCGTCGCATTCTCTCCTGAGCCACAAAAGGTCACAGCATGTGGATTGCCCATACTTATATCATAAAAAGTTAAAAGACCAAGCCCTGTGTCCAGCAACAATTTCAGAGACTGCGTGTTAAAGGTAGGTTCACCCATATCTACAGTTGCTTCTGTAAGCAAGCCGTTGTCATCAACAACAAAATTAACAAAACGCCGCCCAGCCTTGGTGTCAGCAACAAAAGAGCCGCTGCGGCTATTGGCAACAACCGGAACAAAGCCCTTATCAACAAGATACTTAGCAAAGCAACGTATCCCATTGCCGCACATTTCTGCCAATGTGCCATCGGCATTAATGTAGTGCATGTAGGCCACACAGTCTGCGTTACCAGACGGTCGTACCAAAATGATGCCGTCGGCGCCAATGCCAAAATGACGGTCGCAGAGCTGCGCTACCTGATTAGGCTCAAGCTCGATTTCGTTTGAGAGGTCGTCTATGACAATAAAGTCATTGCCGGCTCCATGAATCTTAGTAAATTGCAGTTGCATTTCTTCCTTCCCTTGTTTAGTTTCCCTCTGTCCTTCATTGTGTATCATCTTTATTACCAAGTATTTCTTTGTGTCCCACTATGTTAACTCTGAACTTCATTGTACTTCACTGTACTTCATCGCACTTCTTTGTGCTTCATTGTATTTCTTTGTGCTTCATTGTATTTCTTTGCGCCTCATTGTGCTTCCTTTGTGCTTCCTTTGTACTTCCTTTGTGCTTCCCAGAGAATCATCAACCTTATAATTGTAGCAGTTGCATCGCTTTAGCGACAATATCATCATTTTTGTTTAACACCAAGCTATCTTTTTTTTGGCAGCCAAGTTGGTTGACGAGCTGATTGTTGGCATCATAGCAAATACTTGTAACATCTAGCCAGCGAATGCGAGTGTCACGCTTAAACCACGTATCTTGTCTTTTGGCATATCGCCGTGTAGCCTGTTTAATGCGCTCAATGGCCATTTGCAAATCACAATTGCCTTCCAAATACTGCAGGATCTCCTTGTAGCCTATAGCCTGCATGGCAGTTAGAGACTTTCCCAAGCCCTGCGCTAACAAACCCCGCACCTCATCAACCAGACCAATCTCTATCATAGCGTCTACGCGCTTGTTTATACGCTCATACAATAGTTCACGTTCACAATGCAAGCCAATATAACATGTGTCGTAGTATGAATTATATGCTAAGAATCCTGAGCTTTGTTGCGCATAAGAACCACCCTGTTCAAGCAGCTCAAAGGCACGAATCACACGGCGAATATTGTTGGGGTGAATAAGTTTTGCGCTATTAGGATCTCTGGCAAAAAGAAGTGCGTGAAACTTTTCGGCGCCCAACATCTGTGCCTGAGACTGCAAACGCTCGCGCAAAGCAGTATCTACCGGAAGTGCGCCATCGTCTAAGTTAAAGTCATCCAAAGCAGCACGAAGATACAAACCAGTACCGCCACAGACAATAGCAACTTTGCCGCGAGCGCAAATATCGTCTATAGCTTTTCGTGCAACATGCTGATACGCAGCAGCATTAAAGGACACTCCAACATCTATAAGATCCAAACAATGATAGACAACCGTACGCTCACTTAGCGCAACCTTGGCTGTACCAATATCCATGCCTTTATACACTTGCATAGAATCAGCAGATACAATTTCAGCATTAATCTTAGAAGCTAAGCAATCTGCTAATAGCGACTTGCCAGTACCTGTAGCGCCTACAATCGCAATGACGCCTTTCTCGCATTTAGTCATTTGCAACTACCAAATCAATTTAAAAATGTGCCGCGTAGATACCAAGTACGCGCTTCTTTAATGTGAACCGGCAAAATCTTCCCAATATAATCAGTTTTGCTCTTGCCACTTGGTAGCTGCACATGAACGGTCTGGTTTTTTGGCGATCGCCCAGAGAGCATAGTGCTGTCACGTTTAGATTCGCCTTCAAATAAAACATCAACAACAGTTTCCAGCTCTGCTTGATTGCATTGCCAAGCGCAATTTTGTACTATGTTGACCAAGCGGTCAAAACGTTCTTGAACAATAGAACGTGGAATTTCGGTATCAAGTGCAGCAGCGGCAGTGCCTTCACGCCTAGAATAGATAAATGTAAATACCTGCGCATAACCTATATGGCGCACCAACTCTAGTGTTGCATTAAAGTCGGCTTCTGTCTCGCCAGGAAAACCTACAATTATATCTGTAGAGAAGGCAGGCTCGCATTTACCTGCACTTTTACAAGCGGCACGTAACTTCTCTACAAGTTTAATATAATGCTCACGAGTATAATTGCGATTCATTGCTTTAAGGATGTTATCTGATCCACTTTGCACAGGAAGATGTAACGCAGGCATCACCGCATCTAACTTAGCAAATGCATCAATTGTGTCATCATTAAGATCTTTGGGATGGCTGGTAGCAAAACGTATACGCTCTATACCGGTTGCCGCCACACTACGTAAGACATCAGCAAAACGCGGCTGTCCATAAAGGTCACGTCCATATGAGTTTACGTTTTGCCCGAGCAATGTAATCTCGCGTACGCCATCTTTAACTAATGCCTTAGATTCTGCTATTATGCTATCTAGTTCACGTGATCGTTCGCGACCACGAACATATGGAACAATGCAATAAGTGCAAAAATTGTTGCAGCCAGTCATAATAGAAAGCCAAGCATGAAAACGCTGTTCGCGTCGAACGTTGGTGCTATAATGGTCATTGCCGTCCTTCTTGGCATCGTCTTGTTCCAAATCATTCGCACAAGCATCGTTATCGCAAGGATCTTGCAAGACCTCGATTACAGGTGATTTTTTTTCTAACGCCGTCGCCAGTAGCTGCGGCAAATGCGCAATATTGTGGGTACCAAAAACCACATTAACATGTGGAAGTTTTGTCGCCAGAACTTCCCCATCGCGCTGACCGATACAGCCGCCAATAGCAATTAGCCGCTGTTGTAAGTTTGGGGGTTTAGTCGCATTTTTAAGCGAAGCAACTTGGCCATAAAGACGCACATCAGCAGCCTCGCGTACACAGCAGGTCATATAAATTACAATGTCAGCTAAATGAGCCTCATTAACAGGATATGCGCCTAAAGCATCAAGCATGCCAGCAACACGTTCTGAGTCATGCTTATTCATTTGACAACCAAATACAACCACATGATAACAAAGTCCATTAAACAGCGATTGTGAACCGATATTTATTTCAGGCATTTGCTGCTTTCAAGTTAGTTTTATTTGAGCGAATTTTAATAAGTCCAACTGTAATAATCATTTGCGATCCGTGCGAGGCCTTTCCTGTTGCTCATACAGATATTCCTCCTGTAGTTCAGAATCAAATGGCTCCATAAGAAAATCGTGATAAATCTCATGTGAGGAACCTAAAAAGTCCGCAGAAGCACCAATGGTGACAGTATCTGACAGCGAACTAGTTGCATATCCCGACACATCCGCACAAGGAGCGTTCTTCTCGTCATCTTCATAACGCATGCCGCCACGTAGATATCTAGGCTCAACAGAAAAGCGAATAGCGGTTCGAACTTCTCCACCTATACTTACGTCAGCAAAAGCAGGGCAGCAAACAATTTCTATGCCTATGGGCGCAAGAAAGCCCCTGGCAATAGCGATTGCCTTAACCGCCTGATTAACTGCGCCTGCGCCTACGCTTTGCACTTCTACTGGCATACCATCTTTAATCATGCCTGCTATTGCACCGGCAACTGATGACGGAGATGATTTTGAAGAAACTCTTAGAAATTGCATATCAGCCTGCTCCATGCCGTGTTTCGTTTGCTGTTGCTTGTTAATTTACTAACTGTTGTTTGCAATTGCCAATAATCCATCATCAGCTTTAGAGGGACAATAGGAACTTTTATTTGGAAATGGGCAAGTGCTATCATTATTGCTTCTGCCTCAATTTTGCTTAACTAAGTTGCAGCAACAAAAAATGTATAGTTAAAGTATAGCATTTTCTAAAGTGTAACAATTCTTGTTATTAGGCAAAATGTTAAAGGTTGGTTGTGGGTAGGTTACTGGTCTTAGCCAGCCGTACCCAGTGGATCTGCGTAAAGATTTTATGCATTCGCCTTATGCATTCGTCTTACGTTTTTGATTTGCTTGCGAAGTTTTGCTTCCTAGGTTTTGTTATCGTAGTTTTGCTGCCTTAGTTTTGCTGCCTTAGTTTTGCTTCCCGCGCCACCTAAATACTTCTTGCCATTTTAGCAGCGCGGGAAAACAATTTTTATGGGTTTTAAATTTTAAGCATGTGGTTTAACCCTTACCAAACATCATATATGTGCTTGTCGCAAAAACTCATGTATTCTGACTTGCCGCATAAGCTCCTTGAGCCTCAGAACCACCTAGTTTATAGTTTACAGAAGCAGCATCGCCACTTTCATTTACGTCATCCTCTTCGCCTTCTTTTAGCTTG
>JAIRQA010000137.1 GCA_031256715.1 Coriobacteriales bacterium
ACCGCCATAGAGCTTTGCGCAGCTGTACTTGCCGGCGAGAAGCGCCAGGTGTTAGCTGTAGTATCTGGGTTTGTGATAACAACATCTACGTAGGGGGTGTCTAGATCCTCAAATTTAAAGAAGCCCATAGAATCGGTTTGATCTGAATCTAGCTCGTTTGTTGTGCCGGCTTCTAAAACAGCAACCTTTACGCCGGCACGTACAGTGTCGCCGCCTAGTAAGCCCCAAACACCATCTTTGTTGTTGTCATTAAAGACCAAGCCCTCTATAGAGCCTGTAGCCATACGTACAGCACAAGGAGCAGAAGATGATTCCGGCGGTTGTGTGCCCACTAAATCACCGCCAAACCAAGCGGCATAGGCATCAAAGGTACCTGCGGCGGTGCGCAAAGCAGACTCATTTGTCTCTGATAGAGCCAAGGTATAGTCTATAAAGTCGCTTGCCTTGCCAACAGGCCAAGATTGCGTGGTCTGAATCAGAATCATCTTAATATCTGCTGTATTAGGAATAGCGTTAAAGTCCTTCCAGCCACCATGATGAATGTCTGTGGTATAAGAAGTGTTATATAGCACGCTATAACCGGCAGGAGCGTTTACCGGTGCCGCCAAATAGGCACTAAACTGGAATGGATTTTGCTGCAAATGCTGCAAGACACTAAATTGCGATGGCGAGGCAGGCATACGCCCGGGAACACTTTCGCCTTTCTTAGGTATAGGAATCATAGCAAAGGCACTGTTAATCTCGTTGCCGCCGCTATAAAGACTTAACCTTTGCTCATAGGTTACCGTGCCTTTTGTTATGTCGGTTATGGTTGCCCCAGACGTCCAATCATAAACATTGTAGTCCATTCCCGTACGCGCAGAAAGCTCAGCGGTAAAGGCTGTTGAGGGGATTGTGATCATTTCGCCAGAGACATACGCCAAATGGTGGTTAGAGCCAAGACCTGTTAAGTTAAAAGTGTCGCCTGAGCCATTTGCCATTAAAAGATTTGGGTCACTTGGTTCACATGCAAAGTATGGCCAAAGCGATTCTTTTTTGTACTCGGCAGCAGGATTAACGCGGCAGTCAAACATTAACCGAGGATTTGCCATGGTAATTGGACCTGCGTAAGCAGAGTTATTGTAACAATACCATACATTTGGCGCAGTAATTTTCCAATAAAGGTCTCCTGTATTATCTGTACCTTGCGTGACAATCAGACCACCATTAAGTTCTGTAAGTAACCCCCATTGTTCAACGCCATTTTCTAGAACAGGCCCATTAACTTTAAAGGAAGATCTACTAAAGATAAATGAACCGCCTTGTCGCAAATACCACGTAAACCCTTTATAAACAATAGAGGCATACCCATTTGGTATCACAGTTGCACCCCAAGCATCAAAACGCACATCCCTAAAAGACCTACCGGCAAACATTGTAGTTGTAAGTTGATTCACGCCAGCTTGAGCATATGCAGTTGTAGCTTTTGCACTGGTAGTTGTCCAGGTTTGTTTAAGATAAGATTCTGAAGCTGTATCGGTGATGTTTTGCGTTATATCGGTAAATTCTGCTGTTGTATCATAGCTTACTTGTGTTGGTGAGGCGCCTAGCGTAACACCATAAACTATTACCGCGGCATAACCTAGATTATCGGTGTTACCTCCGGCGTTATACCACAAAGGACTTATTGTGCCATTATAGGTATAGTTTATAGTTGCGATATATTCTCCATCTGCCATACCTAATCCGGCACTGGTAATCCTAAAGCCACTAGAAGCCGACACGGATGTCAGTGTATAGGTTTTACCAGCTGTAGAATAAACAGCAACATCGGTAACGGTTGGGTTGCCACCTGCTATATTTTTTGCGAAAATACCTGTAACTCCAGCCTTGCCTGCGTAATCAGTAAAATCTAATCTGGCCTTATAGCCGTTCATGCTAACGCCATGAACCTCTCTAAGGTTTATGTAGTTAAGTAAATTTCCGGGATTAGAAGGGTCTTGAAAACCAACCTTGTCGCGGGTGTAATAACAATCAAGTTTGCCTACTGAATATGCAGAGATAAAAATACTGGGTCCCCAGATTCCCCATCCATTTAGCCGCTTATCTTGAGTATAGGTTTTACCATTCCAAAGAGTCATAGACGCAATAAATGTATTGTCAGGAATATCAGAGACACCGCCTACAGACGTCACGCCATTAAACCATCCTGCCGGCAGATTCTGATCTAAGCTATAGTCAAAAGAAAACCAAACATCTGCCGTTACAGTTCCATTAAAGTGAACCGTTAGAATGTCATGTGTTGCAGATATTGTTCTGTTCCAAGTATATTCGAAGATAGAGTTTGGTTGCTGGCTTGTGCCCATGCGTACATTATCGGCATTTAAGCGTTTGTCCATAGCATAATGAGCGACGACATCGGTGGCATAGAAGGTGCCACCATAGTTACTCTTATGCCAAGCACCATATCTTATGGACATAGTGCCAGTATCGCCAGGTTTAGATACCAATGTGCCACCAGGCGAAGACATAACTACACGAGTGCCAGAATTTGCGTTAATTTTTAAATCAGTTAATTGCGATACAAGTTCTATATTTGTTGTACCATCGTTAAATCTGGCTCTAACGTCTATAACGGCACCGCCGTCACCAGGTACAGATAAGCCATGAGGTTCAGCAACACCACTATTTAATGTATAAACTTCGTTAAATTGAGCTTTCACTAACAATGGGATATCTAGAGAGCCCGTGCCATCGGCTATGGTATAAACAAAGGTGCCGGCACCAAAATGGTTGTTGTCAAACATGGTATGGCGCGGGTTTGGCGTCCATGTGGCACCGGTAACCGCAAGTTTTAGTTGCTCTGGTAGCGTAGTGGCGTCAAAAACCCAATGCCAACCTCTTAAATAACCAGACTGACCCCCCTTGTTCACAAAACCGGCAACAGTTACGGGAACAATAGCGTTGTTAAAAGATATGGTGATAGTTCGCGATGTTGCTTGAGGTCCGGGGTCTGCAGAATGCACATTCATCAGCTGATTGTTATCAATCCAACCTGAGCCACTAATGCCAGTTGAAGCATCATATGTTGTGATATCTTTAGAGTTAATATCTACATAAAGGTCACTTGTTGCCATGGGGCTAACACCGGCTTTATGCGCGTTATCTTCTGTTTGTGTTGCGTCCCCAGATTGAACTAAGGCATCGCCTGCATTAACGCTTTCCTCTGTAGTTTCTGTAACATCTATTGCCGGTACCTCTAAAAATGGTAAGTTAGAGGCATCATCTTGGCCAACTTGCGCGCTTGAATCTTCAGCTATAGGCGCTGTTGTAGTTGCGTCTGTTTGTGCGCCTGTTTGTGCATCTGATTGTGTGCCTGTTGGCGTACCTGTTGGCAAAGCAGCAGGGTCGCTCGTAGGTTCTGGTACAGGGGAACTGGCATCAAAGGTGATATCGCTTAAGCCATCTGCAGAGCTATCACTTATGGCCGCATCACCACCGTCACTTTCTGCTGTTGTCGCCTGGTTTTCCTCTAGATTAAAGGACGCTGCCGCTTGTGCAGCTCCTTCTTCATCTGCTACAGTAATCGCATCGCCTAATGCTGCTGTTGGCAGCAAGGCGATGGTTAAAAGCAGTGTTAAAACACATGGCAAAAGACGTCGCCACAGTGGTAGCCCCGCCCTTTGCTCTTCGTTTGTTACTTTTAATGCTTGCCTTTTTCTTGTTGCTTTGTCTATCCGCCTAGCGTGCTTCATTTTCTCCACCCATTTCCTTTCTGTTTGCATGGCAGTTGCAACTTATTTATATGTGGTGCATTCGCTGGTATGAAAGCCCATTTTCATTCCCGCGAAGTTGCCTTATTCCCTTGGTGGTGATTGTTGTCTGGGATAGCAAATATCTTGTGCCTTGGCAGTAAGCCACAAGAATGCTTTCCCAAAATAAGAAAGATTGCACAGTTGTTGGCGCTGTAAAATTGGGTCTACTGTTGCGATTGTTGCGTGAAGATACACGCAGGTTGGCAGACCCGCGTTCATGCATAAATATGTGTTTGTAATCGCACTCATAACTGCATGCTTTACTTCCCCTGACATAAGCCAAATTTGCCCATGCCAAAAATCGCCCGCAGTGGTTGCTGATTCTCTTAGATTAAAACCTAACTTACTTGTGCCCACATAGAGAATAGCCCACCAATTACTTAACACACATTCCTAATCCCACAACTAGGATTGGTGTCACTTCAGACCCACAATAAATCTTACGCATCTGCGACCCCACAATATGTCGCAAAGCGCATAGCGATAATATAGCATAATATCATCCTAGAAAACATGTGATTTTTATGGAGAATTTTGTTGGGGGTTGGGGTGGTGGTGGGATGCAAGTAGAAAAGGGTTCGGGGATTATGCAAACGGGACGCTCGGGACAGCGTCCCCTACAAGAGCATTGCAAGCATGAAATGGTTCAAGGCTTATGCAAATTGGTGTAGGGGACGCTGTCCACAGCGTCCCGCCAGACGGGCGACCACAGTTATACCGCGGCAGGCGGGCGACCGAAGGTCGCCCCTACAATCTGCTGTTCGTCGTGATTTGCAAGCGGAGCGTAGGGGCGAACTTTGTTCGCCCGCTTGAGCACAACTGATTACTGCTTTGCGGGCGACCACAGGTCGCCCCTACGAAAAACACACAAGTTCACAGCAGCAGGCGGGCGACCGAAGGTCGCCCCTACAAAAACACACAAGTTCGCATCAGCGAACAGACGATGTGTCAGACTGAGTCTGCTGTCATCATTCAGCAAGGATGCGCAGGGTGTCTTGTCCTTTTAGTCTATCGGTGGAAGCCAGCTTCAACCAAGATGGATGATTGTGGTCGCGCAGCAACGCCCAAACAGCTTTTAAGCGCTTCTTGTCTGATCCATGCAACTCTAAGAGGGCAGACGCATGATCAGTAATTAGACTTGCAAGTAATGCTATATCATCCAAGTGCCTCTCCCTCTCTCGTCGATCTACCTGATATGCGGCTGCCTTTAAAATCATCGCACCAAGAAGATTTGGCATATAGATACGATTTGTGTTTCCTATGCTCAGGAGCATGCGACGAGAGATTGCCTGTGCTCCTCCTGGGACTTCCATCATCGGCCAGACATCAACCTTTGCTTTGGCGCGTTTCTGCGATGGCAGATGATCGGCGATCAGCGTGTCTACAACCTGCTCACCTTTGATTAACCTGTGAAATGCACTGCCGCGTAACCCAGGCTCCTGTTTTGAAAACCCCAATGACTCCAAAGAATTTAACACATGGCTGATGTTGGATGTGTTAGCCAATACATCAATTAGTATGTCGATATCCTTAGTCACTCTAACTTCACGTCTTTCTAATAAAGCGTGTGCCTGAACCATCAGTCCACCAACTAAAATCCATGAGTCGGGTTGCAAAACATCTGTTAACTCCAGTAATGTATTCCATGGTTGTGTCTGGGCTATGCCAGGAATGCTAAGTTCAGCTTCTTGCATCTAGTAACTCCTTAAGCGTCGTGAGTCCTGAGCTTCGCTCCCTCGTGTCTAGAGATTTTGACAGGTCTGCGGCAACCACCGCAACAGGCATCACGGTATTCGCCATGCATTCAAACGGTGGTGGCGCCATAATATGCAGTTTTATGTTTGCGCCTGCCCCACTAACAGCGTGATACCGTTTTATAAAATATTCAAGCCGATTTGCCTGCAGATAGCCCTCTAAAAATGAGGTTGGTGCAGTTAAGTTCAGACCATGCTTCTGGGCAGCATTAGCACCCGAAAGAACAAGCTCGGCGCTTGCCTGCGCCAAAAAAGAGTCGCTAACGCGCAATAGCACAGTGTTTGCGCGTTTGCGACAGTTCCAAACTAAATCTTCTGCGCCGATGTTTGATAATTTTATGCATAACCTTCTCTGCTGGTGATAATTAAGCCAATTGGCTTCTAGTCCTGATAGTACCCAAAGCGCCGCCCATGCGGTTTCCGGTTTCATTGGCCTGCCATTTCCGCGACGAGTTATTCTTAGCAACTCGACAGAAGAAGCATCAACAAGAAAAGCATTGCCTGCTGTTCTGTCTGCAAGCAAACTTCCCCTGTGTATTAACTCCACAATTTGGTGCCTAGATACGCCAAGATGCTTTGCGGCATTGCTAACCGTAAGCATATTTGAGGTAATGTTGATATTTTGGGTGTAACCGTGTTCCATTGTACGTAAATGATACCACGTAATACTATTTATGTAAATTCGAGCTTCAGATCACAATTGAACAATGCGGATTTTGGCGCAGATGCGGGCGGACGCAGTTATCCCGTGGCAGACGGGCGACCGCAGCAAAGCCCCTACGATCTACTGTTCGTCGTGATTTGCAGGCGGAGTGTAGGGGACGCTGTCCACAGCGTCCCGCCAGACGGGCGACCACAGTTATACCGCGGCAGGCGGGCGACCACAGGTCGCCCCTACGAGCGTGACACAAGATGAAACCAGCGGACAGGCGGGCGACCGAAGGTCGCCCCTACAAAGTACTTTTCGTCGTGATTTTCAAGCGGAGCGTAGGGGACGCTGTCCACAGCGTCCCGCCAGACGGGCGACCGAAGGTCGCCCCTACAAAAAACATACGAGTTCACAGCAACAGCGGGCGACCACAGCTATCCCGCGGCAGGCGGGCGACCGAAGGTCGCCCCTACGATCTGCTGTTCGTCGTGATTTGCAGGCGGAGTGTAGGGGACGCTGTCCACAGCGTCCCGCCAGACGGGCGACCACAGTTATCCCGCGGCAGACGGGCGACCGAAGGTCGCCCCTACGAGCGTGACACAAGATGAAACCAGCAGACAGGCGGGCGACCGAAGGTCGCCCCTACGAAGTACACAAGAGTTCAACATCAGCAGCGGGCGACCACAGGTCGCCCCTACGAAAAACGCACGAGTTCACATCAGCAGGCGGGCATCAGACACAGAAAGGATCTGCTCAATGATTTTTGCGGTCATATCTTTTGTGCCAAGCACGTAATTCTTGGGGCTGTCTGCCGCTATGTCTGTTGTGCGCCAGCCTTGGTCTAAGGTTTTCTCTACAGCATCTTCTATAGCATCAGCCGCCAAGGGCAAACAGAGGGAATGACGCAACATCATGGCGGCAGAAAGAATAGTAGCGATTGGATTAGCGATATCGCGACCGGCGATGTCGGGGGCGCTGCCGCTTATAGGCTCGTACAAACCGCGCTTGCCTAAGCCCAAAGATGACGATGGTAACATGCCTATAGAGCCTGTTAGCTGCGAGGCTTCGTCTGAGAGTATGTCGCCAAACATATTCGTGGTAACAATGACATCAAATTGCGATGGGTCGCGAATGAGCTGCATGGCGGCGTTGTCTACAAGCATGTCTGTTAATTTAACTTGCGGATACTCACTAGCGCCTAAGCGGTGCATAACTTCGCGCCAAAGTCTAGAGGACTCTAAGACATTTGCCTTGTCTACACTTGTAAGCTGGCATCTGCGCTTGGCAGCGGCCTTAAAGGCAACGCGGCCTATACGCTCGATTTCGTCTGTGCTATAACGCTCGGTGTCAAAGGCGGATTCTTTAAGGTTGGTTTTAAGGTTGGGCTTAAGGGGTGTTTTATGGGAGTCAGATTTTGTTATGTTGAGAAGTGCCTCGCGGTCGTTCTTCTCAACATTGCTAAGATTCGTTACATCTTTTAAAATTTCGCGTCCGCGCTCGCCAAAGTAAATGCCACCAGTAAGCTCGCGTACTATTAAGATATCAAAACCTTTTGCTACTATGCTAGCACGCAATGGGCTGGCTTCTTTTAACGCCTTAAAAAGTCGCACCGGTCGCAAATTAGAGTATAAGCCCATGGCTAAACGTATACCAAGCAAGGCCTTCTCTGGACGCAAGTCGCCTGCAAGGTTATCCCACTTTGGCCCTCCTACCGCTCCTAGCAAAACGCTGTCCGAAGACATGCAGCCATCTATAGTCTTTTGCGGCAATGGCTCTCCTGTTGCATCTATGGCGCAGCCACCGGCAAGATATTCTTTATATATAAAGGTATGTCCGTATTTTTCGCCAATTGCGCCTAAGACTTTGCAGGCGCTATTAACTATCTCTGGTCCTATACCATCACCTTTAAGTAAAGCTATGTTGTGCTGGGTGTTGCTTTTTTTGTTGTGCTGGATGCGGTTTTTTGTGTCGTGCTGGGTACGGTTTTTTGTGACGTAATTCATGTTCTTCTCGCTGTTCTGTTTGTCATTGCGGGACAAGACCTGCAATCTCCTTATTGTCATTGCGGGCTTTTGCACAGGCATGCGGATCATCTTTCAACTCTTTAACTGTCCCCTGCTGACGCAAGTGTCTTAAGACCAGTGCTTGTTGCAAGCTTAGCAAGACCACCGGCAGCCATAATTTCTTGCACAAAAGACGAAAATGGCGTTATTCTGTAAGCCTTGTTTATACTTAAGTTGGTTATCGTACCATCTGCCAGCGAAAATGAAATTTTGTCACCATCTTTGGCATCGCGCACAACATCTGCGCACTCTACTATAGGCAAGCCTATGTTTATTGCGTTACGATAAAAAATGCGCGCAAAGCTTATAGCAACAACTAAAGCTATGCCACTTTCTTTAATAACAATGGGAGCGTGTTCTCGTGAAGAGCCACAACCAAAATTCTCACCAGCCACAATGATGTCGCCTTTGCGAACCCGGTTAACAAAGTCTTTGTCTAGATCTTCCATACAATGGCTAGCAAGCTCTTGTTTGTCTGTAGTATTAAGATAGCGTGCTGGTATAATCACGTCGGTGTCTACATTGTTGCCATACTTTAATACATAGCCAAAGTCATTGCTGCAAGTGCCATCGTCGGCGCTCTTTGCGTCATGCTCTACTTTATGCTTAGAATTAAACTCGGCTTTGTTATCAAACTTAAGTTGCTTTTCTAAATTATTGCTCATTATTCCTCAATTCTTAGTAAAAGACGGGCAAATGTGAACAGATGAACCGTCCCCATGTCCTGAGAAGCGGACGCATGCGAACAGATGAACCGTACCCCATGTCCTGTTCCCCTGTCCTGTTTGCTCAACCGTCCCCATGTCCGCATGCATGCCCACATATCCACCCTATTGCACTAGTTCTCTGGGATCAGCAATGCGACCGGCAATGGCACTGGCTGCCGCCGTGGCGGGGCTGGCTAGGTAAACCTCAGAGCTAACATGGCCCATGCGCCCAACGAAGTTTCTATTGGTAGTTGCTAGTGCGCGCTCCCCTGCCGCAAGAATGCCCATATGTCCACCAAGGCAAGGACCACAGGTAGGCGTAGACACCAGCGCACCAGCTTGAATGAATGTGCGTAAATAGCCAAGCTCCATAGCTTGCAAATAAATCTTTTGCGTTGCCGGAATAATGATGGCGCGAACACCAGATGCAACTTTACGCCCTTTAAGAAGCTCAGCGGCTACCGCTAAATCTTCTAAGCGTCCATTTGTGCAGGAGCCAATAACAACTTGATCTATGCGTATGTCGCCAATTGCACTTTCACTTACGTCTTGTCCGCTACTGCAATCAGTGGCAAAGCTACGAGTATTTTCCGGCAAGTGTGGGAAAGCAACCGTAGGCGCAATGTTGCTTAGATCAAGCTCTATAACTTGCTCATAGCTAGCATCATCGTCGGCAAAAAACACAAGCGGTTTGCTGGCACCTACTTCTTGTAGATAACTAAGCGTGGTCTTATCCACAGGAAAAATACCATTTTTTGCTCCAGCCTCTATAGCCATGTTGCAAATACAAAGCCTGTCTGCCATGCTAAGCGACGCCACACCAGGTCCTGTAAACTCTAGCGACTTATACAAAGCACCACTAACACCAATGCGTCCAATGAGGTGCAAAATAACATCCTTGCCACTGACCCACTTCTTTAAACTACCTGTAAACTTAACGCAGATAGCTGCCGGAACCTTAAACCAAGCGCGTCCGGTAACCATGCCTACTGCCATATCTGTAGAACCTATACCTGTAGAGAAAGCCCCAAGCGCTCCATAAGTGCAAGTGTGCGAGTCGGCGCCAATAACAACATCACCTGCTGTAACCAAACCAAGCTCAGGCAATAAGGCGTGCTCTACACCCATGTTGCCGCCATCGTAAAATCCTGGTATTTGCATGTCATTAGCAAAGTCGCGGCATTGCTTGCACTGTGCGGCAGCTTTAATGTCTTTGTTTGGCGCGAAATGGTCCATGACTAAAGAGACCTTATTTGGGTCAAATACTTTAGTTGCGCCCATTGCATGAAATTCGTTTATAGCCACAGGCGCTGTAATGTCATTGCCTAAAACACGGTTTAACTTAGCAAGAATAAGTTCGTTAGCACTAACGTGGCTAAGTCCTGCCGCATGGGCAAGTATTTTTTGAGTCATTGTCATTGCCGGTGCATTATGTGTTGTTGGTGTCTGAAGCGTTTCTGCTGAATGGGGCACTGTTAGTGTCGCTGGCATTTCTGGTGTCTGAGGCATTGCTGCAGACTGGGACGCTGTTGATGCCAGAGGTTCTGTTGCTGCCGCTGGATTTTCTGGTGCCGCTGGATTTTCTGGTGTCTGAGGCATTATTCGTTTTCCTCCTTAGAAAGTTTGTACTCAAATGAATCTAGTAGCGCTATAAAACTTGCCTGAAGAATATCGTCAGAGACACCAATAGTCGTCCAGCTGCTGTAAGCATCGGCGCTTTCTATAAGCACGCGCACTTTGGCAGCTGTTGCTGCCCTTTGCTCTAAAACACGCACTTTGTAATCTACAAGATGCATGCTTTCTAACTTAGGATAAAAGAGTAGCAAGGCCTTACGCAAAGCGCTGTCTAAAGCGTGTACAGGGCCTTTTCCTCTGGCAGCGGCAATCTCTGTGCGCGCACCTACAGCTATCTCTATTGTCGCCGTAGACGGCATCGCATCGTCTGCAGAGGGAAACTCGCCCATAGTCTTATAAAAGCGAACCTGAAAGTGCGGCTTAAAGACACCTAAGACGCGTTTTGCCATAAGCTCGAAACTGGCATCGGCTGCCTCAAACTGATACCCCTGATGCTCTAGCTCTTTAAGCTTTGCTAGTATGCTAGCAAGTTCTTCTGAGTCTTTATTTAATGCGCCTTGGCTAATGTTTGGCATAAAGCTAGAGCCTGCAGTTGGCTTTGTGTCTGATGCGGAGTTTGTATCTGACACAATGCCTGGCATAAAGCTGCGCACACGCTCTAGTATGGTAGTGCGTCCGGCAATCTCTGAAACCAAGAAGTGGCGCTTGTTGCCTACAGCTTCGGGATTAATATGTTCAAAACTAACAGGGTTCTTTAGGACGGCATCGGCGTGCATCCCTGCCTTATGCGCAAATGCCGAGGCACCCACATATGGGCGATGAGCAGGCAATGCAATGTTGGCAACTTCGGCTATGGCTTTTGCTGTCGCTGTTAGTGAAGCAAGATCTCCACCACAAAAAAGCCCCATCTTTAGTTTAAGTGCCGGCAGAATTGCCGAAAGATCGGCATTGCCGCATCGCTCGCCAAAGCCAATAAACGTACCTTGAACATGTGTGGCTCCCGCCTCTACAGCCATTAGGGTATTGGCAATCGCACAGCCACTATCGTTGTGCGCGTGAATGCCAATGATGCATTGCGGCAAAGCTTTAACCACAGATGCTACGGCTGCAGCCACCTGCTGCGGCAGCATAGAGCCGTTTGTGTCGCAAAGCGCAATGATATCTGCGCCGGCTTTGGCAGCTGCCTTAAGGCAGTCTAGGGCGTAGACTGCCGAGCTAGATGTTGTGTTGGTCGCTGGACTAGTGACGACACTGCTTGCTGTGTTTGGGGCGACGGCGCTTGCTGTGTTAGTTGCTAAGTTGGGGGCAAAGCTGTCTGCTGTGTTCGCCGCTATGTTCGTCGCTGTGTTCGTCGCTGTGTTCGTCGCTGTGTTTGGGGCGACGGTGCTAGCTGTGTTGCTTGCTAAGTTGGCTGTTGTGTTGGTCGCAAGGTTAAAATCACAGTTGTCGCCAAAATAAGCATCAAAGA
Source organism: Coriobacteriales bacterium (assembly GCA_031256715.1). Taxonomy (GTDB): domain Bacteria; phylum Actinomycetota; class Coriobacteriia; order Coriobacteriales; family UBA8131; genus JAIRQA01. The sequence continues at coordinate 12,011 of JAIRQA010000137.1, forward strand.
AGTGCTCGGCATCAAAGATAACCATCTTACCTTTTGCCTTAAGCCAAGACACAGAGTCTGATATCATGCGCAAGTTTTCCTCGGCACTAACCTTAAGTATCTCTTTAGTATGCAAAAGCGATGACTTACCAAAAATAACAACTGTGTTAGTGCCCGCAGAAGCTAAAATCTTAAGACCGGCATCGTTAGCCGCGTCTATATGAGCGCGTCTGGTTGAGCCAAAAGCGCAAAGTCTTTTGCTTAAAGTATGTTGCTCGCTTGCGGCAGCATTAACATTTGCGCCAGTGCCACCGCTTGCGGCAGTGCCACCGCTTAACGTAGCACCATCGCTCGCGTTAGCGCCATCACTTGCGTTAGCGCCGTCGCTCGCGATAGCGTCATCGCTTGCGGCAGCACCACCACTTACCGTAGCGCCAACACTATCATTAGCCTTAGCGGCAATAGCAAAAAACTCCATATCCTTGGGGTTAGATGCCGGATTTCCCGCCTCTATAAAATCGACACCAAAACCGTCAAGCAATTTCGCAATATGCAGCTTGTCGCCAACAGTAAACGAAATGTCTTCGGCCTGCGCACCATCACGCAAGGTCGTGTCTAATATTGTAATCTGACGCATATCTTTCTTGCTTTCTAATCGTTTTTTAATATTAACCTATTGCCAGCATTAATATATGCTAGTATGCTAGCTTCTATAATATCGGTAGAAAGGCCACGTCCGGTAACAAGATTTTCCTCGCATCGCAACTTTACCACAACCTCACCTAACGCATCTGTGCCATCAGAGGTTGAATGAATAGTGTAAGACGCAAGTTGAACATTCTTTAAACCCATAATCTTGGCAATAGCATTATATGCTGCGTCTACAGGACCGTCTCCTAGCGAGACCTCCTCAAAATCTTTTCCTGCATGCCTTAAGCAAATGACGCTTACTGCTGTAGATTCTTTACCAGAATGAACATCAAAGTTTTGCAGAAGATAAGACTTACTAGTTTCGCTATTAACTGACATACCAGATGCTAAAGCAACAGGTGCTCCAGACGCCACAGCTAAAACGGCAGCGCTTCCGGTATTAACAATGGCCTCTAAGTCTGAATCGCTAACGCTTTTCTTTTTGTCACAAATAACCTTAAATGCCTCAAAACAAGTATTTAGCTCATCAGGCGAAAGACGGTACCCCAACTCTTTAAGCCTGTCTTCTACGGCATGGCGCCCGGAATGCTTGCCCAAAACCATATTATTCTGAAAAATACCTATTTGTTCCGGAGTCATAATTTCATAGGTACTCCGCTTTGCCATTACTCCATGCTGATGAATGCCACTTTCGTGCAAGAAGGCGTTGGTGCCCACTATTGCCTTGTTAAGCGGAACTCCCTGACCAATTAGGCTATATACTAGCTTGCTAGTATGATATATCTTTGTTGTATCTAAAGCGATGCTGGCATCAAAATGATCTGCACGAGTCTTTAACGCCATTGCCACCTCTTCTAAAGCAGCGTTGCCGGCACGCTCACCAATGCCATTTATAGTACATTCTACCTGCGCGGCACCACCACGAACTCCCGCCAAGGTGTTAGCAACTGCCATACCTAAATCATTATGACAATGCACAGATATAGCTACATTATCTATGCCAACAACATGCTCGCGCAACCATATGATTAAATCAGACATCTCCTCCGGAGTAGCATAACCCACAGTATCCGGAATGTTTACCGTAGTTGCCCCGGCCTTTATAGCCTCACCCAAAACTAAGGCTAAAAATTCACGCTCAGAGCGCGTCGCGTCCTCACAAGAAAATTGCACATTGCTGCAGTAGCGCTTGGCATGGGCAACCATCCGTGAGGCAGTGCTTACAACATCTGCTTCAGACATACGCAATTTGTATTGCATATGCACTTTAGAGGTCGCCAAAAATAGATGAATGCGCGGATTTACCGCCTTTTGCACGGCTTCCCAAGCGACATCGATATCCTTAGGCAAAGAGCGTGCCAACGACGAAACACTACAGTCCTTAATGGTAGCGGCAATACGCTGCACAGATTCAAAATCACCTGGCGACGAAATCGCAAAGCCTGCCTCTATAACATCTACGCCAAGAAGCTCCAGCTGACGAGCAACACTAAGTTTCTCGTCTAAATTCATCGAGCAGCCAGGCGCCTGCTCGCCATCGCGAAGCGTCGTGTCGTATATTAAAATATTGCGTGTCATTGTTGTTCCTTGTCTAGTCTTTTTTTGTTGTAACTAATTTTCTCTAACCTATTTATGTCAACCCAGATTTATGGCTATTTTTTTATGTCGAGAATAGCGCCTTTGCTCGCAGAGCTAACCCGCTGCCGATACCTTTGCAAATAACCACCTACTGCCTTAGGTTCAGGCAGCGAGTAGGCACTTTTACGCGCCATTAGTTCCTCCTCATCTACATCTAATATTATGCTATTGTTATCTATATCTATTATGATAGTATCACCATCATTAACATAGGCAATTAATCCCGCACAAGCTGCCTCTGGCGAAACATGCCCAATGGCGGCACCTCGCGTAGCGCCGGAAAAGCGTCCATCGGTAACAAGTGCAACGCTGCTATCTAAACCCATGCCGGCAATAGCCGCTGTTGGCGCCAGCATCTCGCGCATTCCCGGACCTCCTACAGGCCCCTCATAACGAATGACAACAACATCGCCAGGGTTAATCTGACCGGCATAAATTGCCGCAATGGCAGCATCTTCACCATTAAAAACTCGTGCAGGTCCTGTATGCTTAAGCATTTTTGGCAAAACCGCACTGCGCTTAACGATTGCGCCATCGCTTGCAAGGTTTCCAAAGAGTACCGCCAAACCACCGCTTGGAGAGCATGGCGAATAAACGCTGGCAATAACATCTTGATTGTTTGCCGCTTGATTGTTTGCCGCTTGCTTCTCTTTAGCTTGGTTGTCTTTATCAAGAGCATGATTGCGTTTTTCTTGGCTAAGCAAATGCGGCAAACAACTTAGATGAAAAGCGGCAACATCTGCCATAGTTGCGGTCTTTGCTATATCTATATCAGGTGCTATGTTTGTGTCTAAAGCACAATCTGTGTTAAGCATGCAGCCTGCCACGCTTAACGCCTCGCCATTAAAAAGCTTAGCCTTAATTAGACGCGAGATAATGGCAAAGACACCACCAGCGGCATCTAAGTCTTGCATATGGTGTTTTCCCGCTGGTGCCAATCTGCAAAGGTTGGGTACGCGCGCACTTGCTAAATTTATGTCATGCAACGAAAGTGACACGCCAGCCTCATGTGCCAAAGCCAGCAAATGTAAGGCAGAGTTTGTTGAGCAACCCAAGGCCATGTCTACTGCCAAAGCATTGCCAAAAGCCTCTTTTGTAAGTATGGCAGACGGCCGTAAATTAGCAGCTAAAACAGCCATAACGCAGCTACCGGCTTCCTTAGCCAAGCGAATGCGCGCAGCATGAACAGCAGGAATAGTGCCATTGCCAGGCAGCGCCAACCCCAAGGCCTCGCAAAGACAGTTCATAGAGTTGGCGGTAAACATGCCCGAGCATGAGCCGCATCCCGGGCAGGCGTTATCTTGAACATAGGATAAGCGTGAGGCATCAATGTGCCCTGTCTTATAGGCGCCAACGCTTTCAAACGTTGTGCTTAAATCTAAGGGCTGACCACTTTGCGCGTCTAAAAGCGCCAACATTGGGCCTCCGGAAATAAAGACGCAAGGTAAATCTAGACGCGCTGCAGCCATAAGCATGCCAGGTACGGTTTTATCGCAATTAGGGATAAAAACCAGCGCGTCAAAGGCATGAGCACGCACCACGCACTCTATAGAGTCGGCTATGAGCTCGCGTGTGGGTAAAGAGTAGTGCATGCCAACATGACCCATAGCTATACCATCGCAAACAGCAATAGTGTTAAACTCTAAAGGTGTACCGCCTGCCGCAAGCACGCCATCTTTTACTGCGCGGGCAATTTGTTGCAAGTGACTGTGACCAGGCACAGCCTCACTAAACGAGTTAACGATGCCTATATGTGGGCGCTTTATCTGAGACTGTGTTAAGCCCAATGCCTTAAGCAATGAGCGCTGAGCAACTCTATTAGGGCCGCTTTTCATGTTGTCGCTGTTCATATTGTCGCTTTTTATGTTGTCGGCGTTGCTGTCACTTGTTGCGCGCCAGATATCGTTGGTGCCGATGTTGATGTTGTTGTTGTCGCTGTTCATTGCTCCGACTTTTCATCTGTTTGAATTGTTGTCATTTTCTAAGTTTATATATGTAGGGGCGACCTGTGGTCGCCCGCTCTGAAAGCTTGGCGCAGACATAGGCACGGTTTAACTTTGCGCTCCGTCTATCGCGACTTGGCCTGCGTCTGTGCCCTGCCAACTCATTTTGGCTCTAAGAGCCGCACCGATCTTCTCTACATTATGCTCTTTTTCTAAACGTCTACGAGCCAAAAAAGATGGACGGTTGGCTTGGTTTTCTAAAATCCAATCGCGGGCAAATTCGCCATTTTGAATCTCTGCTAAAACGCGGCGCATCTGAGCTTTGGTCTCGCTGGTTATGATGCGGTCGCCCACGCGATAATCGCCATATTCGGCCGTGTCGCTTATAGAGTGGCGCATCAGAGTTAGACCCCCCTGAGCCACAAGGTCGATGATTAGCTTCATTTCGTGAACACACTCGAAGTAAGCGCTTTCTGGCTGGTAGCCTGCCTCTACTAAGGTTTCAAAGCCGGCTTTCATTAAAGCAGTAACGCCACCGCATAATACGGCTTGCTCGCCAAAAAGGTCGGTTTCGGTTTCTTCTTTAAAAGTGGTCTCTAAGATGCCGGCACGAGAAGCGCCAATTCCGGCAGCATACGCAAGTGCAGTCTTACGAGCATTGCCACTGGCGTCTTGATACACAGCTATAAGAGCAGGCACGCCGCGCCCTTCTGTAAACTGACTGCGAACCGTATGCCCAGGTCCTTTTGGCGCTATCATAATAACGTCTATGTCTGTTGGTGGCACTATTTGGTTGTAGTGAATATTAAAGCCGTGCGCAAATGCCAAGGTTTTGTTTGCTTGCGCGGTTTGCGTGGCTTGTGTGGCGCAGTCGGTTTGCGCGGTTTGCGCGGTTTGCGCGGCTTGCGAGGTGTGCGCGGTTTGCGCGGTTTGCGCGACCTGCAAATTTGGCGCAATCTCCGTTTCGTAAAGCGCGGTTTGCTTCTCGTCATTAACCAATAACATAATGATGTCTGCTTGCGCAACGGCATTGGCAACAGTTACAACTGTCATGCCGTCCTTTCGCGCTTGCACAGCAGACTTAGAGCCATCGTAAAGACCAACTACAACCTTATAGCCGCTGTCGCGTAGATTAAGCGCGTGCGCATGGCCTTGCGATCCATAGCCAATTATGGCAATGGTTTTGTTTAATAGCGCATTTTTGTCGCAGTCTTTCTCGTAAAATAATTCAGCCATTTTTTGTGGTTCCTTTCGTATTATCTAATACTTAGTTCTAGATTGTTTGTTTAATGCCACATCACGCATCCGGCAAGCATTCGCTTTTTGCTACACACTTGCATTACGCATCCAGCAAGCATTCGCTGCCGCGATGCAGTGCCTGAGCGCCTGCTCTACAAATCTCTAGGATGCCAAACTCCTTGGCAGACTTAATAAAAGCGTCATTGCTTTCCACCTCCCCCGTTACCTCTACTGTAATAGAACGTGAACTGATGTCTATGACTTTAGCGCCACAATCATTAACAAGCGCGGTAAGCTCGGCATTGCCATTCTCGTCATTACATAGTTTGATGAGCATATGTTCACGCACATTAGCCTTTTCTTTAGGTATCACAGCAGCACGGCGAACGTCATGCAGTTTTGAGAGCTGCTTAACAATCTGCTCGCGCACCAATGCATCGCCCATTGCCACAATCGTCATGCGCGAAAGCGCGGGGTCATCGGTAATGCCAACCTCTAGGCTGTCGATGTTGTAGCAACGTTTGGCAAAAAGTTCGGTAATGCGCATGAGCACGCCAAAATGATTGTTAACAATTGCACCAATGATAATCTTTTCTTCTGCCATTTATTTCTCCAATTTCCTTATAAAACATTAAATCTTTATACAGTGCCTCTTTATACAGTGCCTACAAATAATATTACGCTAGCTTACTAGTACTACGCTTACATAATATTTATGCCTAAATATTGGTATGCTAAGCCGTAATGCTATGCCGTAATCCTAAGCCGTAGTGCTAAGCCGTAGTGTAATGCAAAGTCATGCTATGCCGTAGTGTAATGCAAAGTCATGCTATTATGCTAGCCTAATAGCATATCATTAACAGTTCCCCCCGGAGGTATCATAGGAAAAACTTTGTCATCGGCATCTATACAACAGTCAACCACATACGGCCCTGTGGCGGCAAAAGCAGCATCTAAAGCGCTTTCTAATTGCAAGGCATCGTTAACGCAGCACCCATCCGCACCAAACGCGCGTGCTAAGGCAACAAAATCTGTGGCTCTGGCTAATGTCGTAGAGGAATATCTCTGCTCATAAAATAAGTTTTGCCACTGACGCACCATGCCCAAAACACCATTATTCATAATCACAACCACAATGGGTAAGTTCTGCGAAACAGCAGTTGCCATCTCGTTTAAATTCATGCCAAAGCTACCATCTCCTGTAAAAAGTATGGTCTTTTGCGGCGCGGTTTCTGCCATGGCGGCAAGCCCCATGCAACCACCTATGGCAGCACCCAAGCCAAAGCCCATAGTGCCCAGCCCTCCCGACGTTAAAAAGCGACGCGACTGCTGAAAGCCATAGCTTTGCGCCACCCACATCTGATGTTGACCAACATCGGTAGCCACCAACGTAGAGTCGCTGGCGCGTTTGCGCACAGCAGCAATAACCTCTTGGGGCGTTAGCGAGCTTGTGGAAGCGTTTGTCGTCGTGTTGGCAGAAGCGTTGGCAGCATCATTAGCCGCCGTGTTGGCGGAAGTGTTTGTCGTCGTGCTTGCGGAAACACATCCAGAAGACTGACCGCGCTGGGCCGCTAAATGCTGTTGTTCCTCAACATAAAAACCAGCTATCTCATCGCGCCAATCTAATAGCTCGCGCGCAGGCAAAAGCGCGCAAAGTTGCCCAAGTATCTGCTTGATATCACCCACCAATGAGGCATCAACGCTAATGTTTTTATCTATTTCTGCGGCATCGATGTCTATGTGAATAAAACGCGTACCTGCGGTGTAGTGCGCCTTGTTTCCGGTTGCGCGATCGCTAAAGCGCACGCCGATGCCAATGACCAAATCGGCTCTGTCTTTGGCGCGAATCGCCGCCTCGCGTCCATGCATGCCGGTCATGCCAAGATTGCGAGGGTGCGACGCGGGAATGGCGGTAAGTCCCATCATCGAACAACCTATGCAAGCATCAATCTGCTGGGCAAAACGCATCACATCTTCCTCGGCACAAGCCGCAAGCACTCCGCCGCCGCAATAGATGTAAGGACGTTTACTTATGTTGAGAAGTGCCACTACCGCTGCAAGCTGCTCGCTTGTGTATTGGTTTACATAGCTGCTTATGTTTATGTGCGTGCTTGATTCTGTTGTGGTGTTAGATTGTGAAGCTGTCTTACTAGTTTGCGAGTCTGCCTTACTTGCTTGCGAGGCTGCCTTACTGTTGTTTGAAGCTAGCTTGCTAGTATGTGAATAAGCTAGCATATCTTCGTCTGCCACAATTGTACACTCGCATGATGCTGTCTGAACATCGCGAGGAATGTCTATAAGTACAGGACCTGGGCGTCCGTTTTTGGCAATTGCAAATGCCTCGCGTAATGTATGCGCTAGCTCATTAATGTCTTTAACTATATAATTTTGTTTGGTAACAGGAATGGTAATACCTAAAATGTCCACTTCCTGAAAACTATCCTTGCCCAAAAGCGCAGTGGCAACATTGCCTGTGATTGCCACCATTGGCACAGAGTCTAAGTACGCTGTCGCGATTCCGGTAACTAAGTTTGTCGCTCCAGGCCCAGATGTCGCTAAGACCACACCAACTTTGCCTGTGGCGCGAGCATAACCATCGGCGGCATGTGCCGCTCCTTGCTCGTGTGCGCTAATAACATGCTTTATCTTGTCTGAGTGCTTGTAAAGCTCGTCGTAGATATCTAATACTTGTCCGCCGGGATAGCCAAAGACGATATCTGTTCTTTGAGCTATCAAAGAGCGAACGACTATCTGCGCGCCATTAAGCATCTCTTTGTTAGTGCTATTGTTTTCATTTTTTAACTGCATGTGCGCTTCCTTGTTCTCTGATCGTAGTTCACTGCTTATTGCTCTGTGCTTGTTGCTCAACGCACCAAAAAAAGCCCCGCAGCTTGTATGCTGCGAGGCTCGTTGCGTTTGGCTTTTTCTTTTTACTAACCTGCCAAGGCATTTTGCACAGCATACCGAAAGCGACCATTGCTAATAAGCAGCAGTCCTACAAGCAGTACGCTAATAAGTACAAAAAACATCAACTAGTTTCCCTCTTAATTGCTCGTTCTTTTAAGGTAGCCAAATAATACCTACTTACTTAAGCAGCTGTCAAGTAGCATTCTTTAAACGGTACTAAACGCAAGTTCTAAACGTTTCTGTTCACGCCCCGCCCCATGTCATCTAGAGGCGAGCGAAGCGAGAGCTTAAGGCTCTAGTTAGCCAGACCGAAGTGTCAGAGCCTTAAGCATTGCCGCCACGGCAATCTCTGGATGATGCTGGAGGATGCAAGTAGAAAAGGGTTCGGGGATTATGCAAACGTGACGCTGTGGACGGGACGCTGTGGACAGCGTCCCCTACGGGGGAAACACAAAGTGAAAATAATTTGGTGATTAATCAAATTGGCGTAGGGGACGCTGTCCACAGCGTCCCGCCAGACAGCAAAAATGCCATCTGCACTAACTGCAAATTGGTGTTTGGGACGCTGTGGACAGCGTCCCCTACGGGTACGTGAACAATTAAAAGTTCTAAACGCGAGCTCAAACAGCAAATTGACAAAAAGAACCGTCCGTGCCCCCTCCCCCCCCACTGTCACACTCCAGAGGCTACCGCACAGAAGGAATCTGCTTCGAGTGCGTAACATCTATGACGTCCTCGCCCAAAACCTTGATGTACACATACTCTTCCGGGAAATAATATGTGCCATCCTGCTCAGCAATGAAGGCCGTGCCATCAAGCTCAGGGGTGGTTCGCTCGCTTTGTCACTTCACGTCCCTGGCGCTGTCTTTGCCCGTAAGCCAATAGCCGCCGTCGCAACCATACAAATCTGTGTTCACTGCATCCCAAAGGTCACGCACCAAAGTGTCGTCAAGAGCGCAACCGCTACCTTCGTAATCCTTTCTCAGCGTAATCCAGGCGATGTAGAACTCCGCGTAGCGCATGCAGTCCCTATGACGAACCTCTATCTGCATCCCGCATGGCAGTTCGCGTTTATCCTTGCAGCGTAGGCGGGGCATGTCCATTTGATGCATCAGTTGCTCTGGCTCGTCCTCAAAGTCCCAGCCGCCTAAGGCCAGCACGGTCTTGCCCTCAAAGAGTACCAATGTGGCGTTTCTCAAGCCAAACTCGAAGCCATCGCCTATGTCGCCCGCTTGGTCAAGCGCTATTTCGCACTTCACGGTTAGCGTGAAGAACTCGTTTTTACCAACGATGCCGTCTAGGTCGGGAATGACTCGGTAGCGTTCATCGGTCTGAAACAGCATCTCAGGCTTACCCATTTTCTTTAGCACGGCAGGCAACTTCTGAATAAGGAAGGGTACTGCCTTGCCATTCGCTTGTATGCGCAGTACGCCAAGCGGGGTATCAAACGCAGTTCTGCTTTCGCTTTCTAACGCATCTGTTTTGCACTTATATATACCGTCAATCATAATTGTCACCTCCCTTCAACCGCTTCCTGCGTTTTGTTGTTTCAGCACCTTGAATTGCGCCTCGGTCGCAATTTTACGCCTCTGTTGGGTTCCCCGTATAACTTCCGCAGCACGGTTGTGCTGGCGAAGTGTCAAATTAGTTACTGCTCACGGGCTGGCTGTGATAAAACAAATTCTACCACTTAATCTTTGTAAAGAACCTTTAAGCTCTCGCTTCGCTCGCCTCATAATGACACAAGAGGGCTTAGTACAGTAACCTTCTAACGTTTCTGTTCACGCCCTACCCCATGTCGTGCTTAAGGCGAGCGAAGCGAGAGCTTAAGTCTCTAGTTAGCCAGACCGAAGTGTCAGAGCCTTAAGCATAGCCGCCACGGCAATCTCAGGATGATGCAGGAGGATGCAAGTAGAAAAGGGTTCGGGGGTTATGCAAACGTGACGCTGTGGACGGGACGCTGCAAACGGGACGCTGTGGACAGCGTCCCCTACGATGAAAACACAAAGTGAAAATAATTCGATGATTATGTAAATTGGCGTATGGGACGTCGTGGCCAGCGTTCCATACGAGGGTAATTCAAAGAGAAAATAATTCAGGGATTATGCAAATTGGTGTAGGGGACGCTGTCCACAGCGTCCCGCCATACGGCAAAAATGCCATCTGCACT